>DETV01000025.1:44971-49798 GCA_002361775.1 Eubacterium sp. UBA3279 | reverse complement strand
ACGTATCAGCTACAAAGTAAAAAAACGTCTGGATAAGCCGGAAAATGAATGGGTAAGGGTGGAGAATACACATCCGGCAGTTATTCGCCAGAGTGATTTTGATATTGTGCAGAAACTTCTTCAATATGATGGAAGAGCTTCAAAATCATCGGAAAGGGCAAATTTATTTTCTGGTTTTCTTTTTTGTGGAGATTGTAAGACACCCATGATTCGAAGAGTGAATCAGTATAAGGGAAAGAAAAAAGCTTTTTATATTTGTCAGACAAAAAATAAAGGTGGAAATTGTACCAGACACAGCATTCTGGAAGAAACACTGAAAATCATTGTATTGAAAGAGATTCAGATGTATTCTTCCCTCTTTATGAATTATCAAATGATAATGGAAGAAATGAAAGAGATGGAAATTGGATATGATCAGGTCATTCACTATGATACGCAGATCAGCCGCTTGCAGGAAGAATATAATAAGTGTTACGCACTAAGGGTGTCGTTATATGATGACTTGAAAGCCGGAATTATAAGCAAAGAAGAATTTCAGGAATTCCGTGATATTTATGGTAAGAAATGTGAAGAACTGGAAATGATGATTGAAAATCAGAAGCAGATGGTAAAACAGATGTTTGAAGATGGTGTCGCTGCTACCATTCAGCTTGAGGAGTGGAAAAAATCGTTAGAGCTGAAAGAATTAGACCGGATGCTTCTGGCGCTGGTGGTAGATAAAATCTATATATATGAGAATAAACGGATTATGATTGTACTTCGTTATCAGGATATGATAGAGAAGATGAAAGTGATTAAAAACTTTTTTGAAGAACAGCAGACCGATAAAGGGAAAGAGGTTGGATAAATGGCAAGAACAGCAAAACGATATCTGAATGGACAAAAGTTGGAATACTCACGGTTGTCAGTCTATAAAATAGCTATTTATGCCAGATTATCCGTGGATCATGATGATAAAAAATCAGAATCAATTGAAACACAGGTGGAAATGTTGAAAGAGTTTATTCGGCATCAGAATGAAAATGCCGGCAGGAATTCAGAATTTGTGCTGTATGATGTCTATACAGATCTTGGAAAAACGGGGACAAATTTCGAAAGATCTGGTTTTGAAAGGTTGATGAGTGATATTCGTGCAGGACAAATTAACTGTATTATTGTCAAAGATTTTTCCAGATTTGGAAGAAACTATATTGAAACTGGAGATTATCTGGAGAAGATATTTCCGTTTTTGAAAGTACGGTTTATTTCTGTGTGTGATCATTATGATTCTTTTTCAAAAGATGCTGACAGCCAGGAATTATCTATGAATATTAAAAATTTGGTTAATGATGCATATGCAAAAGATATTTCGGCAAAATGCTGTGCTTCCAAACGGGCTTGCCAAAAGAATGGGAGTTATGTAGGAGGTATGGCTCCTTATGGATATCATTCTGTAAATGAAAACGGAATCCGAAAACTTGTCATTGATCTGGAAGCTGCAGAAATTGTGCGAAGAATATTTAAACAATATACAGATGGTATGCCTATCAATCGGATTATAAACGGGCTTTTTGAGAATGGTGTTCATCGGATATCCGATTATAACCGATATCATCATGTGTACTGTCAGGATGGAGAAGGGCTTCATCAATGGGGAAATTCTTCTATTCGGGCTGTGCTTACCAGAAATAATTATTATGGAGATCTGGTACAGCATAAGTATGAATCAGGGTTTTACAGAGGAGAGAAATGGTGTGATCTTCTGGATGAAATGGAGTGGATTATCACTCCCGAAGCACATGAGCCGATTATTAGCAGAGATATGTTTGATAAAGCACAAATCAGGCTAAAGGCTGCGAAAGAAGCGAGAAGCTATGTTGGTTGGGATAAAAATGACAGGGCGTTCTATAATGTGTTTTACTGTGGTGACTGTGGAAGAAAAATGGCAACATCCAGAATCAGAGGGCATGTGGAGTATTTTTGTCAGGCAAGTCGCTATAAGGATGAAAGAAAATGCCAGACAAAAAATATTTTCGAAGATAAGCTGCAAAAAATTGTCCGTTCCGAGCTTTCAAGACAGTTACAGATTTTGAAAATAAAGAAAAAGGATATGACAACAATCAACAAATCAATTCTGGAAGACCAGCTTGCTATTATCCGCAAAGAGTTGAATAAAATGGAAACAGATTATCAGAAGATATCGGATCAATCAATTCAGAGTTTTCTGATGTATAAGGAAGGAAAGACTTCTTTACAAGCATACCTTGATATCAAAGAAGAACGCAGTGACTGGGAAACATTTTTCAAAGAACGGAGAAAGACGTTGGAACAGAAAATACATATGCTGCAGAAACAGCAGAAAAAAGAGGCGAAATTCCTTAGAAGTCTGTTGGAACTGGAAGGAACTTCCCGACTGAACGCTGAACTGGTTGAAGCATTGATAGAGCGCATCACGCTGTATGGAGAGGGACATTTGGAAATCGTTTTCAAATTTCAGGGGGTGATGGCAGATGACAGATAATAGATTGCTCATCGGGTATTACCGTCTTTCTATGGAAGATGATACAGACAATGAAAGTAACAGCATCACAAATCAGAGACTGTTAATTAAAGATTACATTTCAGCGATTCCGGAATTGGCGGCCATACCCTATCAGGAATTTTATGATGATGGATATTCCGGTGCCAGTATGGAACGACCTGCGATGCAGCAGGTACTGCAGCTTGTCAGGCAAAACCGGGTGCAGTGCATTGTGGTAAAGGACTTTTCCAGATTTTCCAGAAATTATATTGAAATGGGAACATATCTGGAACAGGTTTTCCCATTTATGGGTATCCGCTTTATTTCAGTCTCGGACCATTACGATTCTCTGGATTATAGAGGGAAAAGCTCTGATATTGAAGTCCAGTTCAAAGGGTTGATTGCAGATTTTTATGTAAAAGACCAGTCAGTGAAAGTGAAAGCTGCTGTCAGCACCAGAAGAAATCTGGGCGAATACTGCTGTGGCTCTGCCCCATATGGTTACCGAAGAAATCCAGGTGATAAGACAAAACTTCAAATTGTGGAAGATGAAGCAAAGGTAATACGGAGAGTATTTGAATTGACAAATCAACGTTATTCCAAAACAGAAATCTGTCGGATTTTTAATGAGGAAAGTATTCCTACACCGCTTCAGTCTATGAGCAGCCGCCAGAAAATGGATCGCCGGAAATCGGCATCGAAAAACCTTCAGTGGACGGTTGATATGGTCAGGAAAATCATCAATGATAAAAACTATATTGGATGTATGGTTTACGGAAAGACGAAGATTCCGGATCCGGGAACCGGAAAGGAAGTTTCCATTCCGAAAGATCAGTGGAAAGTGCTGGAAAACCATCATCAACCTATTGTATCAAAAGAGGAATTTGAGAAAGCTCAGAGTCTTCAGATGCGCCATTCCAGAAAAAGTAAATTTGATAAGGGGACTTCTCTTCTCAGTGGATTCCTGAAATGCGGAAACTGTGGAAGAAATCTTTCCGGAAGTAAGGAGCAGCATGGACACATTCTTTACAGTTGTGCATACAGCAAAGGAAAAGAAGATACAGGGTGTTTTGCCGGAAAAGCAGACAACAAAATTCTGGAAGGATTTATTTTGAATGAAATAAAAGTACATTTACAGGAAATGATCAGCCAGGAACAGATGGAGGCATCTATGCGTCAGCAGCATCAGAATCTGATACGGGCATATCAGAGTGAAAACACTGATTGTGAAGAAAAACAGGAACAGCTCAAAAGACAACATCGACAGAATTACGAGAAGTTCCATGAAGGTGAATTGGATCATAAGCAGTTTCAGGAGGCCAGAGGGCAGATCGAACTAGAAAAAGAACAGCTACAGAAGCGAATAAAGGAATTAGAAGTTCTCGTAAGTGCTGAAGAAGAAATCCTATTGAAAAAGAATATTCCGGTGGAACAGATGATGGAATACCTTGGGTATGAGAAGCTGACACGGGAGATGCTGGAGGAGTATGCGGAAGGGGTGTATGTGTACGATGATGGGAGGGTAGAATGTAGATGGAAAGAAAGGGAAAATTTGCAATAGAGAACTTGTTAAGCTGTATGAATTAGCATATAATTATAAGTAAAAACAAAATGTAATAGAAAATATATGCGAATAATACATCTATGTGTAGATGAATATAAGGAGTAAAAGAAATGATAAAATCATTTAGTTGTAGCAATTTCAGGAATGTAAACGTAAAAAATTTAAAATTTAGTAAAATTAATATTTTGATAGGGCCTAATAACTCTGGAAAGACAAATTTTATTAAGGCATTATCATTTTGTGCCGATATGTTGAATTGTTCTGGTAAATTAGTAGGAGATTCTGCATTTCAGACTATGATTAGTAAATCAGGTATGGGAGATATATATAATAAATATGCTGAAGATATTACACATGGTATTAGTATGAGGTGGAATTTAGAACTAGAAGAACATAAAAATGTAGCATACCGATTTGATTTTCATACAGGCAGTGAAATGAAAGATTTTTTTATTACAGGTGAAAGTTTAGAGGATAATTTTAAAAGAACTAATAAGAAAAAGCCATTCAATTATTTTACATGTAATGAAAAGCCTGGAGAGGGATATATTTCAAGGGCAGTAAATATGGGAGAATCAAATTCGAGAATTTTTTTTGAAATACCCAAAAATGATACAATCTTACGTCAATTTGATAAAATAAGATTGGATAATAAAGAAATATATGAGGAATCAGAGCGCCAAGTTGGGTTAATACAAAAATTAGAGGAGTATTTTGGAAAATATTATTTTTATTCAAGTTCTCAGTTTGATTTAAATAAAAT
>DETV01000025.1:0-44759 GCA_002361775.1 Eubacterium sp. UBA3279 | reverse complement strand
AATAAAATAAGAGAACCGCAAAATATTCAGAATGATGGAAGAGTTTTAGATAAAGATGGTTCAAATTTTGTGAATGTCTTAAATTATTATAAAAATCTGAATATGGTCAATATATCTATATATTTGGATAAGCTAAAAGAATTGATGCCAACATTGGAATTAGCAGATGTAATGGTTGAGTTTAATAAGTTGAGATTCAAATTGCAATATGAAGGTCAGCTTTTTAATTTGAGCGATTTATCTGATGGCACCATTAAGGCATTGATTTTAACATTATTAATTCAAATTCCTATTAACGAGGGATTAGCTATGTTGGCAATAGATGAGCCTGAAATGAACATTCATCCTGCATGGCAACAGATTATTGGGCGGTGGATACAACAATCAAATAATTTTAAACAATGCTTTATTAGTACACACTCGCCAGATTTTTTGGATGTTTTTACAGAGGGATTTAAGCGTGGCGATGTAAGTGTATTTGTTTTTGATCCACGAGAAGAATGTCTAGTAAAAAAACTTGATTATAAAAAAATGGCTGATGATCTCGAAGAATGGGAATTGGGCGATTTATATCGTGTAAATGATCCGGCAATAGGAGGGTGGCCATGGTAAAACCTAAGATTGCATGTTATATAACAGGAGGTTGGACCGAGTGCGGTTATATGACACATTTCTTGGAAAAAATTAATTGTTCGTATGATTATAGACAAAGATTTCCTCAAAAGAATATAGGGAAAAAGGGAAAAGCACGAAAACAGTTTAAGATAGATGGAAAAACAGGAAAGGATTTGGTTAAGTATGTTTATGAAGATATTCGTAAACATAAGGATGAGTTGAAAAAATATTCAGCTATATTAATTGAGGATGACATGGACGATCAATTTTTTTTAGAATCTAAAGTTGGTCGAGATTATGGTTTGATAGAAAATAGAAAATTAGAAATTCAGAATGAAATTCATAATATTACTCAAAACCCAGACCTCAAAATCTTTTTTTTGTATGCTTTACCAGAAATAGAGTCTTGGTTTATATCAGATTGGGAAAATACTTTCGGAACAGAATATAAGAATGTGCTGTATAATATGAATGCATACTTCAGTACAACATTTAGAAAATTTGTTATGAATACGGTTCTTACAGAAAAATTTTCCCTTGATGAAATTGAGAATTATGGATATATAAGTTCTGAATATCAAAAGCTAAGCGACAAATTAATATTTTCGTTTCAAGAGTATTCGTGTAGTCCTGAAAGTTACAAAAATAATAGAGAATATAATATACGAATTAATGATATGATAAAGAAAAATAGAGTTACATATTCAAAAAAAGTAGAGGGAATAAATATGTTGCAACGTTTAGAACCTGAAATAGTAGCCAGATCTTGTAAACATTATTTTTCTAAAGCATATGCGGAATTAAAGGAATTTAATTATGTTGTTTAGTAAAAAATGATTGTAGCATTGCCGTAACATCCGCCTACCTATTTTGTAACAATAATATAACATCTTCTATACAGAAACATGCGGTTTTAAGCCATTTTCATGGCAAAAAAGCCGCATATTTTTTGTAGCAATGACTTGACATCCTCGGGGGCGCTGTGCCTTCGTGACAGTATACCAGTGTGAAAATGGAAAATGCCTTGTTTGTAAAATAGGAACATGTTACAATAAAAACATCTTTAGTTGAGAGGTGACAAAAATGCAAGTAAAATTAAGCTCTCAGAATCGGGAAATCATCAGTTACGGAACTGTGTTTTTATTTGATGAGAATAGTGATCTTACTTTAAATATTAACGGAGATAATTATTTTGAATTGATTTTAACTATTAGTTTTGTTGAAGATAGTTCTCAGAAACAAAGGATAGAGACAAATATTTTTGAAAATCATCTTAAGATAATATGTAGTAATTTTATGGCAATGGGTACAGGACTGACCACTCCATTGGAAATTGCAGTAATTGATGGTAAAAAAATATATTTGATGTTCTGGGCATATCTGGAGGGAAGCGAGGACAAAAAATCGAAAGTACGTAAAGTTGAATATACTTTGTATCGTGAGTGATTGGAATGGTGATAATATGAATAATGGTTTGTTGCAGCCGAAAACAATAATTGAGCTTAATGATAATAACGCAAGAAAAAGATACAATCCTGATATTACGTATTACGATATCATGCATGGTGAACGAAAAGTAGCAGAGATTAATATGCGTGGAGAGGCTGCTATTTTGGACGAAAAGTTTATTCCGTATGATCTTTATTTGGAGAATGATTGTGATTTTGATACGCTGATCAATAATATGAATAATTTTTATCATTGGTGTGCCTCGCGGGTGTTGTCTTTGGAGAGGAAATATGCAAAAGAAATTTTAAACAGTATCGGAATGGCACAGGCAATGACGGATCGGGATCGTGCTAAAATAGCATTATCATATCACTGTGTATCATTGACAGATGTTTATTGGGTAAAAAAGAGTGATGAAGACATTTCTTACGAAAAGATAAATTTGTATGATAATTCATTAAATGAGGCGGTGGTAGAACTTTCTTTGCGTGGAAAACCGATGACAGTTACAAATCAGGAACTGGCACCGGATTTATCCACCAAAGGATGCTTTCCAAAAGCATGGATCAGAAGGGGAAAAGATTTCATTTTATTAAAAGATGGTGGTGACGATGCTGTTCAGAAAGAACTCTTAGCAAGTAGATTATGCCAATGCTTTGACTTTAAACAGGTGAAATATGATGAAGGCTTTTATGATGGGCAAAAAGTAACTCAGAGTAAAATTATAACATCCAGGCAGTATTCTATCGTTTCAAAAATGGCATTTGAAATATATGCGTTAAATCATGACTTGAATGTATTGAATGAGTGTTTGCGGATTGATAAAGAGACGTATTATGGAATGAATATCCTTGATTATCTGGTTGGTAATATAGACCGACATCCGGAAAACTGGGGATTTTTGGTTGATAATCGGACCAATGAATATGTTTCACTGTATCCGATCATGGATTTTAATCAGAGCTTTGGAAGTTATGACACGATAGATGGAGCAAACTGTCAAACAGTTTATCCTGAGAAAAAAACGCAGCGGGAGGCGGCAATAGAAGCAGTCAGACATGTTGGGATGCATCAGGTAAAAGATATAGATGAAGAAATTTTTGAAGATATGACAGTATGGAAAGAAATGTTTTTTCGAAGACTTGAAGAATTAAAAAATGCTGTAGATACTTCTGTTTTTGACGAATGACGTGACACTGACATAATATCCTCTATACAGAAATATGCGGTTTTAAGCCATTTTCATGGCAAAAAAGCCGCATATTTTTTGTGCAATGACTTGACATCCTCGGGGCGCTGTGCCTTCGTGACAGTATTCCGGTATAAGAATATTTTACAAAGTTATTGACATATGCCAAAAACGATTCTATACTATAGTAAGAGACAACTGACAGCGCAATCTGTAGCGTAAGGAGATGAAAAAGTGCCAAGACCCAGAAAATGCAGAAAAGTATGCCATTTGCCGAAAACACAGGAGTTTTTGCCTGTCAATGGAGAAGTTCATAAAGAAATGGTAGTTTTGACGGTGGATGAGTATGAAGCGATTCGCCTGATTGATAAGGAAGGTTTTTCACAAGAAGAATGCAGTATTTATATGCAGGTGGCGAGAACTACTGTGCAGTTGATTTACAACTCAGCCAGAAAAAAGCTGGCAGATGCCCTGGTAGATGGTCTTCCTCTTCGGATTGAAGGCGGTGATTATCGTATCTGTGAGGGAGAAGAAGAGTATTGGGCCTGTGGCGGATGCAGAAAACGTCATCGCAGTTGTATTCATATGGTAAAGGAGGCGGGAACGATGAGAATTGCTGTCCCATTAGATGAAAACAAACAGGATGTGTGTATTGTCCTGGCGCGCGCTCCCTATTTTTTATTCCGGGATAACGGAGAAGACAGGGTAGTGGAAAATCCTGCAGCCAACGCCCAGGGAGGAGCAGGTATTCAGGCGGCACAGTTTCTTGTGGATAATAAGGTAGATGTGCTGGTGACAGTACGATGCGGTCAGAATGCAGCAGATGTGTTTAAAGCAGCAGGTATGAAAATTTATAAATCCGTAAATAAAGCCGCGGCGGATGATTTGAATGCTTTGGAAGAAGGCAGGTTGGAAGAACTGACTCATTTCCATGGCGGATATCATGGTGTACAGTGAAAATTGCCTGTCTTAGTGGAAAGGGTGGAGCCGGAAAAACACTGGTGGCCGTGAATCTTGCAGCGGCAGCGGGAAAGGCTACCTATATTGATTGTGATGTGGAAGAACCGAATGGACGTCTGTTTTGGAAACCACAAGAAGTGAAGGAAAAAGTCGTTTCCACATTACTTCCGGAGTTTGATTCAAAGAAGTGTACCGGATGTAAAAAATGTGTGGAGTTTTGCCGATTCCATGCGCTTATGTATGTAAAAGAAAAGCCAATGGTATTTTCGGAGGTCTGTCATAGCTGTGGAGGATGCAAAATGGTATGTCCTGAAGGCGCTATTACAGAGAAGCCAAAAGAGATTGGTCATCTGGAACTTGGTGTTTCGGGTAATATTCGGGTGGTTACAGGAGTGTTAAATCCAGGAGAAGCTTCTGGAGTGCCAGTGATCAGAGAAGCTTTACAGCATGGGACGGAGGAACTGGTTATTATAGACTGTCCGCCGGGAAGCGCATGCAGCGTGATGGAAAGTGTAATGGAAGCGGATTTTTGTGTGATGGTGGTGGAACCGACTGCCTTTGGTTTCCATAATTTTCAGATGGTATATGAATTGGTAACCCTTTTAGGAAAGAACTGCGGTGTGGTGATCAATAAACAGGAAGAAGTTTATCAGCCGTTGGAGGATTTTTGTATAGAAAAGCAGATTCCTGTTTTGGCTCGTATTCCTTATGATAAGGAGATAGCAGCCCAGGCAGCAGAAGGGGAAATTGTTTCATATAAAAATGATAATATTCGAGATGTATTTCGGGAAGTACTGCAGAAGATCGGAGGTGCTCTATGAAGAGACTTTTGATTTTAAGTGGAAAAGGAGGCACCGGAAAAACCACAACAGCCGCAGCGCTGATCCGGTTTTCCGGAACGAAAGCCATAGCTGATTGTGATGTGGATGCACCGAATCTTCATTTGGTGACCAGGCAGGATAGCCAGCCTGTTCGTACGGAGTTCCTGGGAGGTGATAAGGCAGTTATTGATCCGCAGCGGTGTATTGACTGTGGAGCGTGCCAGAAGCATTGTCGTTTTGATGCAGTTACAAAAATAGACGGAAAATATCAGGTGAATGAGTATGCCTGTGAAGGATGTGGCGTTTGTGAATATGTATGTCCGGAAGAAGCTGTCCAGCTACATACGGATATTGCCGGACATAAGGAGTTGTATCTGGCTGATCAGGTGTTTTCTACAGCTACATTAAAAATGGGAAGAGGTAATTCCGGAAAACTTGTAAATGATGTAAAAATGGCCATGTTGAAGAATGCGCCGGATACAGAAATTTCTATTATTGATGGTTCTCCGGGAATCGGCTGTCCGGTGATTGCATCCGTCAGCGGCATGGATCTTGTACTGGTGGTTGCAGAACCCAGCCTTTCAGGAATCAGTGATTTGAAGCGGCTGGTAAAAACCGCCAATGTATTTCAGACTCCACTGGCTGTCTGTGTAAATAAGGCAGATGTGGCTCCGGAGAGAGCAGAGGAGATTTATCAGTTCTGTATGGAAAATGAGATTCATTTTGTGGGATTTCTTCCTTATGATAAAGAAGCTTCGAAACAGATGAATCAGGGAAAAAGTGTGGCAGATACAGAAGGACCACTGAAAGATGCATTGTGGCAAATGTATCAGAAAATAGTAATGTTGTTAAGGACAAAAGATGTCTGACGAATTGTTTTGTGCTATGCGCTTTCACAATTCTGTCATTATTAAATTATTGTATAAGTAAAGGAGTGTATCGTTATGAAAATTGTAGTAGCAGCTATGGGCAACACCGTTGCCGGACATTTTGGACATTGTGAGACTTTTATCTTCTTTGAGACAGCAGATGGAAAAATTGTATCCGAAACGCCAGTTCCGAATCCGGGACATCGTCCGGGATTTTTGCCGAATTTTCTGGCAGATCATGGAGCAGAAGTGATCATTTCCGGCGGTATGGGCGGCGGAGCCGTAGATATTTTTAATGAAAGAAATGTAGAAGTAATCATTGGTGTACAGGGAAATGCCAGAGAAGCCGTAGAAACTTACCTGAAAGGGGAACTGAAATCTACAGGTTCTATCTGCCATCATCATGAACATGCAGATGAATGTGGTGAACACCACAACTAGGTGATAAGTAACTTACTTCCTTTTTATAATAAGTGTTTGACAATGCTTTATACATTGTTTATAATTAGTCCAGATGAAAGGGAGTAGCTGCCACCTGCGGTGGATTTTCTGCGTCATACCGGTTGTAGTGATACAGCCCGCGGATAATTGAAATAGCGAGACTTTTATTGCAGTTATATATACTGCAGTAAAAGTCTTTTTTCTTTGCGGGAGTTCCCGGTGTCAGTACCCATCTTTCCAAAATAAAATAGAAGGAGTTACATGTATGGAATTTTTAATTGAAGGCATTATGAGCCTGACCTGGCAGCAGGTTGTGATGTATGCCGTGGGAATTCTTCTGATTTGGCTGGCAATTAGCAAGGAATATGAACCTTCTTTGCTTCTTCCTATGGGATTTGGAGCTATTCTGGTAAATCTTCCCATGTCTGGCGTGTTAGATCAGGTTCTTCAGGGAGGAATTGAATCTCATGGTATTATTTCCTGGTTGTTTGAAGTAGGTATCAATGCATCAGAGGCTATGCCAATTCTGTTATTTATTGGTATTGGAGCTATGATTGATTTTGGTCCTCTGTTATCCAACCCGGTTATGTTCCTGTTTGGTGCAGGCGCACAGTTTGGTATTTTTGCAGCTATTTTGTTGGCAGCATTGTTGGGATTTGATTTAAAAGACGCAGCATCTATTGGTATCATCGGTGCAGCAGACGGTCCTACATCTATTTTGGTATCTCAGATTCTGAATTCCAAATATATTGGAGCGATTGCTGTTGCGGCATATTCTTATATGGCGCTTGTTCCGATTATTCAGCCGGCGGCGATTAAACTGGTTACAACAAAGAAAGAACGTTGCATCCATATGGAGTACAATCCAAAGAGCGTAAGCAAAAAGATGCGTATCGCATTTCCTATTGTAGTTACTATCGTAGTTGGTATGATTGCGCCTCAGTCTGTAGCGTTGGTTGGTTTCCTGATGTTTGGTAATCTGATTCGTGAATGTGGTGTACTGGGAACAATGTCTGATACAGCTCAGAATAATCTGGCAAATCTGATCACCTTGCTTCTTGGTATCACAATTTCCTTCAGTATGCAGGCAGAGAATTTTGTTACTGTTCAGACTATCATGATTATGGCTATCGGTTTGTTTGCTTTTGTTATGGATACGATTGGCGGTGTGTTATTTGCGAAATTCATCAATCTGTTCCTGAAGAAGAAAATCAATCCGATGATCGGTGGCGCAGGAATTTCTGCATTCCCTATGTCTTCTCGTGTAGTTCAGAAAATTGCCATGCAGGAAGATCCTACCAATATTATTCTGATGCATGCGGCAGGCGCTAATGTATCCGGACAGATTGCTTCTGTAATTGCTGGTGGAATGGTTATTAACCTGGTAACCAGTATGCTGTAAGGAGGTAAACGTATGAGTTTAAATCTTGGAAATATTTTAGCTTCTCTTGATATTATGTGGAAGGGAATGCTGGGAATCTTTGTAACTATTCTGGTTATTATGATCTGCGTTTTCATTATGGGAAAAATCGGCGGAAAAAAAGATGACGAATAAATAGAATTGTCATGTGAAGTTCTTGAGCTTCACATGACAATTTTTTTGTAAATCGGTCAATTGATTTTTAATAAAAAAACATTTATACTGTCAATATGATTTTATAGTAACAGTTCAGCCATACAGTGACGTCAGCCACGATAAGCACGCAGTGCGGTTTTACGAATGGTGCGGGCTGAACTGTTACATTTTTTATGGGAGGATGAATGAAAATGAATCACAAATTGAAAAAACTGGCCGCTTATTACAAGCCCTATAAAGGATTGTTCTGGGCAGATATGTTTTTTGCCATGTTGGGGGCTGCCATTACGCTGATCATTCCGCTGATGGTCAGATATATCACAGGCACAGTGGTGGAATTGCCATTGGAACAGTCAACAAAAATGATTATCCAATTGGGAATTGTCATGATTGCCATGGTGGCTCTGGAAGGTTTTTGTAACTTTTTTATCACATATTACGGTCATTTGATGGGGGCAAAGATTGAGCATGATATGCGAAATGAAATATTTGGACATTATCAGAAGTTATCATTTGCGTTTTATGACAATCAAAAAGTAGGCCATCTTTTATCAAGGATTACCAGTGACCTTTTTGATATTACGGAACTTCTTCATCATGGGCCGGAGGACGTGCTTATTTCAGTGATTAAACTGGCAGGAGCATTTACTATTCTGGTGATGGTAAATGTGAAGCTGGCTCTGGTAGCTATGGGAATTGTAGTGATAATGCTGTTTTATGCTGTTGCATTGAATAAAAAAATGAAAAGCGCTTTCAAGGAAAATCGTGCAAGAATAGCAGATATTAACAGCCAGATTGAAGATAGTCTTTCTGGTATCCGTGTGGTAAAATCTTTCAGTAACGAAGAGACAGAAATGGATAAGTTTAAAGCAGGAAATGCCCGTTTTGTAGCGTCTAAGAGAAAAAGTTACAAATATATGGGAATTTACCATTCCGGTATGGGAGCATTTTCAACATTGATCACAGTAGGTTCTTTGATCATGGGAGCTTATCTGATGGCTGTTGATGAACTGACAGCGACGGATCTGGTGACATTTATTTTATATATTAATAACTTTACAGAGCCGGTAAAAAAACTGGTGAACTTTACAGAACAGTTCCAGAATGGATACAGTGGATATGAACGATTCCTGGAGATTATGAATATAGCACCGGATATTGCGGATCGTCCGGATGCAGTGGAATTAAAGGATGTTCAGGGTGATATTGAATTTGATGATGTGAGTTTCCACTATGAAGAAAATAAAGAGAATGTACTTTCTCATGTGAATCTGAAAGTCAGACCGGGCGAGTATGTTGCCCTGGTAGGAAGCAGTGGAGCAGGAAAAACCACACTTTGTTCCATGATTCCCCGTTTTTATGATGTATCTTCCGGAAGTGTGAAACTGGACGGAAAGGATATTCGTGATATCAAACTGAAAGAATTACGCCGCCAGATAGGTATTGTACAACAGGATGTATATTTATTTGCAGGAACAGTTATGGATAATATCCGCTATGGAAAGCCGGAAGCTTCTGATGAAGAAGTGGTAAGGGCAGCTATGGCAGCGAACGCTCACGAATTTATTATGAGTCTGCCTCAGGGATATGATACAGATATCGGTCAGAGGGGTGTAAAACTTTCCGGTGGCCAGAAACAAAGATTGTCTATTGCCCGCGTATTTTTGAAAAATCCGCCGGTTCTTATTTTTGATGAGGCCACATCCGCTCTGGATAATGAGAGTGAAAAAATTGTGCAGTATTCTCTGGAAAAACTGGCAAAGGACAGGACTACCTTTGTTATTGCCCACCGCCTGTCTACTATTCGAAATGCCCAGAGAATTTTGGTGCTTACGGAAAATGGAATTGCAGAAGAGGGAACCCATGAAAGCCTTCTGAAAAAAGGAGGAATTTATGCGGGACTTTATGAAATGCAGTTTTAAGGGAATCTTGACTTTGGAAGCTTCCCCCCGTATAATGTTTGGTGATGCTGTGGAAATGTGTAATTGAAAGGAGATCCAATGAAAAACTGGGAAAAAAATGTCCGCAAAGTTGTTCCCTATATCCCAGGTGAACAGCCTAAAGCAGAAAAAATGATCAAGTTAAATACGAATGAAAACCCTTACCCACCATCTCCGATGGCAAAAGCGGCGCTAAAGCAGATGGATTTGGACTGTATGCGATTGTATCCGGATCCGACAGCTCATGTTTTGACAGATGCGATAGCAGAGTTTTACCATTTGAAAGAAGAACAGATTTTTGTGGGAGTAGGTTCGGATGATGTTCTTGCTATGATTTTTCTGACATTTTTTAATTCCCATAAACCGGTGTTATTTCCGGATATTACATATTCTTTTTATGATGTATGGGCAGAGATGCTTCGGGTTCCTTATGAGACGGTTCCTCTGAATGGAGAGTTTCAGATTAGAAAAGAGGACTATTTCCGGGAAAATGGGGGAGTGATCTTTCCCAATCCAAATGCGCCTACCGGTTTGGAACTGCCTCTTTCCGAGGTGGAAGAAATTGTAAAAGCCAATCAGGATGTTATTGTGGTGGTAGATGAGGCTTATGTGGATTTTGGAGCTGCATCTGCATTACCGCTGATCGAGAAATATGATAATCTTCTGGTGGTACAGACTTTTTCAAAATCTCGGGGAATGGCAGGAATGAGAATCGGATATGCTATGGGAAATCCTTTACTGATCAAGTATTTAAATGATGTGAAGTATTCTTTTAATTCCTATACCATGGATCAGACAACGCTTGTTATGGGAGCTGCTTCCATGAAAGACAGAGCATATTTTGAGGAAACTGTGAATAAAGTTGTGGAAACGAGAGAATGGACCAAAGGAGAATTGAGAAAATTGGGATTTTCTTTTGGAGATTCCAAAGCCAATTTTATTTTTGCGTCTCATGAAAATTGTCCGGCGAAAGAGCTGTTTGAAGCTCTTCGAAAAGAAAATATTTTCGTGCGGTATTTTGAAAAACCGAGAATTGATAATTATCTGAGAATTACCATTGGGACACAGCAGGAAATGGAAACTTTTGTAGCATTTTTAAAAGATTATTTGAAGAAATAGGAGAGATAACATGGAATCACTTGTTACCTGGTTTACTGCTCATCTGGGACCGTATATATCCCCTAAAGCTGTTGTATTTATCATCTCCCTCATGCCGATTCTGGAGTTGAGGGGAGGTCTTCTGGCAGCAAGTTTGCTGAAAATACCGGAGATAGAAGCTATTCCCATCAGTATTATAGGGAATATTCTTCCCATTCCTTTTATTTTACTTTTCATCAAACAGATTTTTAAATGGATGAAGAAAGTGAAGCTGTTTCGTGGTTTGATTGAAAAACTGGAAAATCGTGCCATGAGCAAAAGCGATCAGATTCAGAAATATGAATTTGTGGGCCTGATGCTTTTTGTAGGTATTCCTCTTCCGGGAACAGGAGCCTGGACAGGAGCATTGATTGCATCTTTGCTGGGAATTGATATAAAGAAATCATCACTGGCCATTTTGTGTGGGATTGTAATTGCCACTGTGATCATGTATTTTATATCATATGTGTTGTTGGGAAATATTGTAAGCTGATTACTCAGGAGACTGTCGAAGGACAGTCTCTTTTTCTGTGTCAGAGAGCATATACTGGAATAACAACATTTTTTTGGGGGGGGGCAATATGAAAAAAACAGGAATGGGGTGGGTGCTTTTTCTGGCGTTGGTAATGATCACCGGATTATCCGTGTTGTACTGGAGGGATGTGGGAGAACGTATTCTCACTGTCAGTACCGGCATAAATGGAATGGAATTTCCTGTTTGCTCCGTAGAACGAGAAGAACCCTGGGTTTCCCTGGTTTTTCAGGTGAAAGGTGCCAGTGAAAATTTACAGAAAATAGAGCGGGTGTTGGAAAAAAATCAGGTGAAAGCTACTTTTTTTGTGGATGGAGGAGTGGTGAAAGATGATCCGGAGTGTGTGAAACAAATTATAGAAGGCGGTCATGATCTGGGAAGCAGCGGGGAGGAATACAGAAAAATGACGGAGTTATCGCCGGGAGCCTGCAGAAGTCAAATCAGAAAGCTTCATAATCGTATGAGGAAAGAATTTGACTATGAAATGGATCTGTTTTCTCTGCCTTATGGAGGTTATGATAATAATGTGATTCAAAGTGTTTATGCCTGTGGATATTATCCGGTTTACTGGAGCGTGAATACGATGGATTGGAAAAATTATGGGGAGCAGGATATTATTTATCAGGTTATGGAAAATGAAAATCTGAAAAATGGAGCGATTATTCGTTGGAATACTAATGGAAAATATACGGCGGCAGCGTTGGAAAAAGTATTAGAAATGCTGAAAGAAAAAGGTTATGAAGTGGTTCCTGTTTCCCGGATGATTTATCGGGAAAATTTTTATATGGACGGCAGCGGAAGACAATTTCTAAAAAAATAAGATTTTGCTTTTTAATATACGAAAGTTTCACCCAGGGTCAGGGTGAAACTTTCGTGTATTTATCAGAATACTACCTGTCAGATGATCAAGGTAACCACTCGGAAGATGAACAAAGCACATACAATGTACATTACCGGATGGATTTTTTTGATCTGACCTGTGCAGATCTTGATCAGGAACCATGCCAGCATACCGAACATGATACCGTTAGCGATAGAGTAAGTCAGAGGCATCATAAGGAATGCCAGGTATCCGCCTACAGCGTCAGCCACATCACCGTCGAAGTGCATTTTCTTGATGGAAGATGCCATGAAGAATCCTACGATAATCAGAGCAGGAGCTGTGGCAAAGCTTGGGATTGCCAGGAAGATTGGAGACAGGAATAAAGCAACGATAAACAGAAGACCTGTAGTCATTGCAGTAAGACCTGTTTTTCCGCCTTCAGCAACACCTGAACTGGATTCTACAAAACTGGTGATGGTGGAAGTTCCCAACATGGAACCGGCAACTGTACCTACGGCATCAGCCATCAGTACACGACCAACTCTTGGAAGTTTTCCGTCTTTGTCCAGAAGGTTTGCTTTGTCAGCAACACCGATAACAGTTCCGATGGTATCGAACATATCTACGAAAAGGAAAGAAAATACGATAACGATGAACTGTGAAATATTGGATGCAATCCATGCAAAATCAAACTGGAAGAACGTTGGAGCAATAGATGGCGGAATAAAGGATGAAGCGCTGAAAGATGGAATCAGGGAGAAAGCGCCTGCTTCCGGATCAACAACATACCATCCTGTCAATTCAGCGATGATTCCCAGTCCCCATGTGATCAGGATTCCCCACAGGATAGAACCTTTTACGTTGTAATGGTTCATAACTGCGATAATGAGTACACCAATCAGGCAAAGGGCTACTTCCGGTGAACTGAAATCACCAAGAGCCAGCAGTGTGGAACCGTCAGCAATAACAATGCCGGAACCCTGCAGACCGATGAAAGCAATGAACAGACCGATACCTGCTGTAATTCCATACTTTAAGTTTGCAGGAATAGCATTTACGATAGATTCTCTCAACTTGAAGAAAGATAATACGATAAAAATGATACCTTCTACAAGTACGGCTGCCAGAGCAACTTTCCAGGGATCTTCGATACCTTTCAGATCACCGAGACATACGGTGAAAGCAAAGTAAGCATTCAGTCCCATACCAGCAGACAATGCGATAGGATAGTTAGCCCAGAAAGCCATGATGAAAGTAGCCAGGGCAGATGCCAGAGCAGTTGCTGTGAAGACAGCGCCGGAGTCCATACCTGATGCACTCAGCAGATTGGGGTTAACTGCAAGAATATAAGCCATAGTCAAAAAGGTAGTGATACCAGCCATAACCTCTGTTTTGACTGTGGTATTATGCTCTTTCAGTTTAAAGAGTTTTTCCATGAGATTTCCCTCCTCTAATAGTGATAAAATATTTGGAAAACATTAAAGTAACCATTCCGCTGGCGAGTATGTGTTCTATCGGGAAATGGTTACCTTCTAACAGGCATTGTAGCGGATAGTAGAGGGATTTGTCAATGATATCTGGAAGAAATTATTTTCACATTTGGGAAAATATGATAAAATGAGTGAAAAAAGAATCTGAGGAAAGAAGGATGATATATGAAATTTACAAAAATGCAGGGGATTGGTAATGACTACGTGTATGTAAATTGTTTTCAGGAAAAAGTGGAACATCCGGAAGAACTGGCAAAAAAAGTAAGTGACCGACATTTTGGAATAGGTTCTGACGGATTGATTCTGATCAAACCGTCACAGGTGGCGGACTTTGAGATGGATATGTATAATGCAGACGGTTCCCGGGGGTCTATGTGTGGAAACGGAATCCGGTGCGTGGCAAAATATGTATATGATTATGGTTTGACAGATAAAACGGAGATTACAGTCAGTACTCCCAGTGGAATCAAATATCTGGAGCTGGAAGTGAAGGAGGGAAAAGTAAGTACAATTAAAGTGAATATGGGAACGCCGGAATTGGAACCGGAAAAAGTTCCTGTAATTCCGGAAAATCTGGGAAAGGATGAGGAGAAAGAGAAAAAACAGATTGTCAATGAGCCTATTTGGGTGAACGGACAAGAATATCACATCACCGCAGTATCCATGGGAAATCCACACGGAATCGTGTATATGGATGATATAAAAAATCTGGATATTGAAAAGACAGGGCCATATTTTGAAAATCATCCGGCTTTTCCTGATCGGGTTAATACAGAATTTGTGAAAGTTTTGGACGATCATACGGTGGAAATGCGTGTATGGGAGAGAGGTTCGGGGGAAACTCTTGCTTGTGGAACGGGAGCGTGTGCTGTGGCAGTTTCTTCAATATTAAATGGGTATACTAAGGACCGTGTGACAGTGAAGTTATTAGGCGGCGATTTGGATATCTTCTGGGATAGAAAAGAGAATCAGGTTTATATGACTGGCCCGGCTCAGGTAGTATTTGATGGAGAAATAGAAACGGAACACTAAAAATTCTAGTCTTGTCTGTGTTTTGGCAAAAAAATACAGACGAGATATTAGAAAATTGAATCTCGTCCGTATCATAATGTAATCAAAAATTATGTTATAACAGCGGAATTCCATGTTCCTTTGCGGTGCGTATGGTTTCTTCCGGCCACAAGGAGCAATGAACTTCACCAATGTGAGCTTTTCTCAGGTAAAACATACAGATACGGGACTGACCGATTCCGCCTCCGATGGTAAATGGGAGTTCTTCCTGGAGAATGGATTTTTGGAAGTCGAGTTCAGCCCGGTCTTCGCATCCGCTGATTTCTAATTGGTTTTTTAAGGCCTGAGCATCTACACGGATTCCCATGGAGGAAAGTTCCAGTGCAATATCGAGGACGGGGTAGTATACAATAATGTCACCATTCAGATCCCAGTCATCATAGTCTGGCGCTCTGCCGTCATGCCGCTGTCCGGAGGTCAGGTATTTTCCAATCTGCATGATAAAGACAGCCCCTTTTTCTTTGGCAATCTGATATTCTCTTTCTTTTGGGGTGAGATTCGGGTAACGGTCTTCCAGTTCCTGGGAAGTGATAAAATATATTTCCCGGGGAAGAATTTCTTCTATGTAATCATATTGGATCGCCATATATTTTTCAGTCTTTTTTAAAGCGGTATATACAGTGCGAACTACATTCTGGAGAGTTTCCATGGTGCGTTCTTCCCTGGAAATTATTTTTTCCCAGTCCCACTGATCCACATAGATGGAATGGATATTATCGGTATCTTCATCCCGGCGGATGGCAACCATATCGGTATATAATCCCTCTCCATGGGAAAATCCATATTTTTTCAGGGCATATCGTTTCCATTTTGCCAGAGAATGAACGATTTCTGCGTCTTTTCCAGAGGCCTCTTTGATGTCAAATTGTACCGGACGTTCAATACCATTCAGATTATCATTCAGGCCGGAAAGGGGATCTACAAATAAAGGTGCAGATACACGGAGAAGATTGAGCCGTTCAGAAAGAGACTTCTGAAAAAAATCCTTTACGGTTTTAATAGCAATCTGTGTATCATGGAGATTCAGTGCTGGTTGGTAATTCTCGGGAATAATAAAACGTTCCATAACAGGCCTCCTCAAAATTTTTTCAATGGTCTTATTATAACAGATACTCACTGAAATACAACAATTTTTTCGAAGAGCATCAAATTAAAGCACTAAAACAGAATATTGCGGGGAAAATGAAAATATGGTACGCTTGTAAAAGAAAATATGTCTGCAGGAAGGAGAAAGAAAGATGAGATGTCATATTTGTGACGGACAGGTGGTGAATGGACGGTGTCGGGATTGTGGAATGTATTATCCCGCAGAAGAAGGGCGGTACTACCTGAATGAAATGCGGGAAAATGAAAAGCCTGTAAAGAGTTCTTCGCCTGAGAAAGTAAATGAGTTAAATAAGAAAGTAAATTTGTCAGAACAGTACAAAGAGCAGAAAAAACAATCAGATAAGGAAGAGAAAAAAAGAAAAGAAGCGTACAGAAAATTATCCGGAGATAAAAAATCAGGAAAAAGCGTGATGCTTCCTACGTTGTTGATTTTGGTCAGTCTGGTGTTGGCGTTGATCCGTGCAGTGGAAAAACATCAGGAAAACTTCGCAGTTTCAGAAATATTGGAATCGGAAACACAGGAAGCAGTAGAGAATGTAAATATTTATGAAGAAAATCAGGTGGATTTTGATTATCTGGAAGATTACCTGGACGATATGGAGCAGGGGGACATAACAGAAATTGTGCTGGAAAGCGGCGAATATATTGTGGGATGTCAGGTGCCTGAGGGAACATATCGGATATCGGCAGAGCAGATTGAAGATCGGGAAGTGTATTTGATGATAAAGGATCCGGAAGGTGAAGATATGGAAGAGTGGTATCTTACAGATACCTATCCGGAAGACGGGATTTACAGAATTGAGGATATAGAATTACATGACGGGGAAAAATTATATATCAGCGGGAATCAGATGATGATATTTTATTCAGAGAACGCTTCCTACGATGTGCAGGAAAGTATGGAAAATCCCCTCACTGAAACAGTGGTGGTAGAGGAAAGGGTTCAAATCGCAGGGGAAGATTTTCCGGCAGGATGGTATGATGTGCAATTAATAAAAGGCAAGGCTGATTTTTGGTATGGCGATCAGGAAGGTCTGAGAATGGATACACAGATCACAGAAACCCCGGATATATACAGAAATATTTATCTGGAAGATGGGATGAAGGTTTTTATGAAACCGTCGGAGGGGGCAGAAAGTGAAGTTTTACTGACTCCCAGTGAAGTGATATATGAATAATTTCAGTAAAATAATCTGAATTGATGCAAAGCGGGTAACGGAGAGGAGATATGGAATGACATACAAAATATTAGTGGTGCTTCCGGTAGAAGAGAGACATAAACAGAAATTTGGGCAAATAGCAGGAGAACATGAGATTACTTATTGCCTGGCAAAAGATGTTACGAAAGAAGAAGCTTGGAAAGCTAATATTATTATTGGAAATCTTCCTGTGGAATATATCAGGGAATCGCCTAACCTGCAATGGATCCAATTAAATAACGCGGGAACAGAAGGATACTGTGATCCGGGAGCGCTTCCGGAGAAAACGATTCTGACGAATGCTACGGGGGCATACGGAATGGCGATCTCAGAGCATATGATCGGTATGCTTTTTATGCTGCAAAAACATCTGGATACATATTACGTTCAACAACGGGGACATATCTGGGAAAAACAGGATCCAATGTATGTGGCTGAGGGAAGTACCGTGTTGATTCTGGGCTTGGGTGATATCGGAGGAACCTTCGCCAGAAAAATGAAAGCAATGGGAAGTTATATCATCGGTATCCGTAAAAGTGATCAGCCAAAACCGGAATATGTAGATGAACAATACACCATGGAAGCTTTACATCAGGTGCTTCCCCGGGCGGATGTGGTGGCGCTGAGTCTTCCTGCATATGGGGAAACCAGGGGTATTCTGGGGCAGAGAGAGTTTGAAATGATGAAAGAAAATGCGGTGGTATTAAATGTGGGGCGGGGGTCAGCGATAGATACGGATGCGTTGACAGATGCTCTGTATCAGAGAAAAATCTATGGAGCGGGATTGGATGTGACAGATCCGGAACCTCTAAGTCCCTGTCATCCCATCTGGAATGCTCCCCATGTTCTTATCACTCCTCACGTATCAGGAGGATATGCACTGGCGCCCACATTAGAGAAAATCCTGAAAATCGCTGCAGAAAACCTTGAAAAATATCTGGCAGGACAGCCACTGAAAAATGTGATTGACTTTTCTACCGGATATGTGAAAAGATAAAGGAAAAATCCGGTATTTGAAAAAAAGAGAGAATCGTTACAATAGCACAATATTTTGAGAGGGAAGGGAAAGAAATTTTATATTTCTTCCTCTTCCCTTTTGAGTGGAAGAGTGATATACTGGTGCATACAAAATGTTGTTAAAAAGATGAGGATAAAAACTATATATAGTAGTAAGGAGATATAAACATGGTATACATTATCAAAAAAGATGGCACGAAAGAACCCTTTAATGCGGATAAAATCATCCGTGCGGTGAATAAATCAGCAGGAAGGGTAATGTATTCTTTCTCACCGGAAGAGATTGAATTTTTGTGTAAATATGCCACGGAACAGGCGGAAGAACTGGGGAAAAGACGAAAAGATGGTATTTTCATTCAGGATATGCACAATATTGTGGAGGGAGCTCTGGAACAGGTAAACCCGGCAGTGGCAAAAAGCTATCGGGATTATCGGAATTATAAAGTGGATTTTATTCATATGATGGATGAGGTTTATACAAAAAGCCAATCGATTCGTTATATTGGAGATAAAAGTAATGCCAATACAGACAGTGCGCTGGTGGCTACCAAGAGAAGTCTTATTTTCAATGAGTTGAATAAAGAACTTTACAGAAAATTCTTTATGAACAGGAATGAGCTTCAGGCATGTAAGGATGGTTATATTTATATTCATGACCAGTCTGCCCGTCTGGACACTATGAATTGTTGTCTGTTTGACGTGGCTTCCGTCCTTAAAGATGGATTTGAGATGGGAAATGTATGGTATAATGAACCAAAGACACTGGACACAGCATTTGACGTTATGGGAGATATTATTCTCAGTACGGCAGCTCAGCAGTATGGTGGATTTACTGTTCCGGAGGTGGATAAGATTCTGGCTCCTTACGCAAAAAAAAGTTATGATAAATATTATGAAGAGTTTTTAGAGTATACCGATGATTCCTGGGAAGGAAGAGAAGAAAAAGCAAAGGATTATGCATGGAAGAAGGTTTGCCGTGATTGCGATCAGGGATGGCAGGGAATTGAGTACAAGCTGAATACCGTAGGCTCTTCCAGAGGAGATTATCCTTTCGTAACTGTAACCCTTGGTCTGGGAACCAGTCGCTTTGAGAAAATGATTTCTGTTTCTTTATTGAATGTTCATAAAGAAGGTCAGGGAAAGAAAGGGCATAAAAAACCGGTACTGTTTCCTAAAATTGTATTTTTGTATGATAAAAACATCCATGATCCGGGATGTGAATGCGAAGATGTTTTCGAAGCGGGAGTGGCTTGTTCTGCAAAGACCATGTATCCGGACTGGCTGTCCATGAGCGGCGAGGGGTACATTTCCAGTATGTACAAAAAATACAAAAAGGTAATCAGTCCTATGGGATGCCGGGCATTTTTGAGTCCATGGTATGAAAGAGGAGGTATGGAGCCTGCAGACGAAAATGATGTGCCGGTATTTGTGGGACGTTTTAATATCGGAGCAGTGAGTCTTCATCTTCCTATGATTTTGGCAAAATCCAGAGCAGAAAACAGAGATTTTTATGAAGTGCTTGATTTTTATCTGGAGATGATCCGTGGTCTTCATAAGAGAACATATGATTATTTGGGCGAGATGCGTGCATCCACCAATCCATTGGCATATTGCGAGGGTGGTTTCTACGGAGGACATCTGAAACCGGGAGATAAGATTCGTCCGTTATTGAAACCGATGACAGCATCTTTTGGGATTACTGCATTAAATGAATTGCAGGAATTATATAATGGAAAGTCCATTACTGAAGATGGTGAATTTGCTCTGGAAGTATTAAAGTATATTAATAATAAGATTGCTGAATATAAACAGGAAGATCAGATTCTTTATGCAATCTACGGTACTCCCGCAGAAAGTCTTTGCGGTCTGCAGGTAGAGCAGTTCAGAAAAATGTACGGAATTGTACGGGGGGTATCAGACCGTCCTTATGTAAGTAACAGCTTCCACTGCCATGTGGCAGAAGATATCAGTCCTATACAGAAGCAAGATCTGGAAGGAAGATTCTGGGAATTATGTAATGGAGGGAAAATTCAGTATGTGAGATATCCCATTGATTATAATGTCCATGCGATCAAGGCTTTGATCAGAAGAGCTATGGAACTGGGATATTATGAAGGGGTTAATTTATCCCTTGCTTACTGTGATGACTGTGGACACCAGGAATTGGAGATGGATGTGTGTCCGGTGTGCGGTTCCCGTAATCTGACAAAGATTGACCGGATGAATGGGTATCTTTCTTATAGCCGTGTTCATGGAGATACCCGTTTAAATGATGCGAAGATGGCAGAAATAGCAGACAGAAAATCTATGTAGACAGAGCATTTGTAAGTAAAAAGACCAGAAAACGAACTGTTTTCCGGTCTTTTTGCGTGTTTGCTAACACAGATGATGCTTGTTCAGTAATTCTTTCACTGCCTCTTCCGTGACATCACGTTCTTCCGCTATCTGGAGTTGTTAAGATGGAGTATTTATATTTTTGTTGTTTCAAAATACATTTTTCAAAAGCAGCGCTTCATGTTATACTTGCGTTATGGAAACAGGGAGATAGCAGAATAAATAGTTGGAGGATAGTTATGAGTAAAAAGAAAAAACCCAAAATGGAATACCGATACTATGAAATGCCTGCGGACAGTCCGGTGCTTGCGCTTTTGGGAGAAAAATGGACACAGAATTATGGGAGAAACATAGATTATCTTCATTTTCATAATCACTTGGAAATTGGATTTTGCTATTCCGGTAAGGGAACTCTTACTTTGGAAGATGAAGACCGCATTTTTACGGGAGGGATGTTTTCTGTAATACCTAAGAATTTTCCTCATACAACAAATTCAGATGGAGAAACCCTTAGTTCCTGGGAATATCTTTTCATTGATGCGGATACGTTTTTGACGGATTTTTACCATAGCAATCCGATCATGGCAGATCGAATGATACGCTGGGTAAACCGGAAAGCACATTTTTGCAAGGTGGCAGAAAAACCGGAGATGGTGGAATTGATTCACCAGATTATGGAGATTATGAGAAACCGGAAAGAATTATATCTGGAAGAGGTGAAAGGAATCGTACTTGCTTTGTTGGTCGAAATTGCCCGATGGAATAAAACGGAGGGAGAGACCGGGGAAAAACCGGTGGGAAACAGTTCTCTTATTTCTCCTGCGCTTGATTATATCAGTGAGTTTTCAGATCAGCAGATTCGTATAGAAGAACTGGCTCAGATGTGCCATATCAGCGAAACTCATTTCAGAAGAAGTTTTTCAGAGTGCATGAATATGACGCCTGTAGAATATATCAATTGGGTAAGAATAAAAACGGCCTGTGATGAATTGAAAAAAACAAATGATTCCATAGGAGATATTGCGATAAGGACGGGGTTTGCTACATTGTCTACTTTTAACAGGAACTTTCATAAGATTATGGGCATTACGCCGCATGAGTGGAGGAAGAATCCGGAGTGCTATGAGAGAAAATTGTTGAATTATGACATAAAAACTCAGGAAGGATGGTAAAAATGCTGACGTTTTTGCTTAAATGGTTGAAAATGCATAAAACAGAGTCGAAAATGTATACAATATAGGGGAATGACTTGTTATAATATCCACATATTGATTCGCAGGTAAATGAAAAATGTACATAATCAACAAAGAAAAGTGCGGCGGATTTTACCAGTGGATACGAAAATTATTATTTTCAGGAGGACAAGAATTATGAAACGTAAAGTTATTTCAGTGTTACTGGCATCAACAATGGTATTTTCTCTGGCAGCTTGCGGCGGAAGCGGAGATGACGGAAGCAAGGATCAGGGATCAACAGATGCAGCTACAGATGAAGCAGATGCAGCAGATGATGGAGCGAAAGTAGAAGGTTCTGCTGGCGGCGACAATACTTTGACTGTATGGACATGGGATCCAAACTTCAATATTTACGCTATTGAAAAAGCTGCTGAGATTTATGCAAAAGATCATGAAGGATTTAAAGTAGAAGTAGAAGAAGTTCAGTCCGATGATATTGAGACAAGAATTACTACAGCAGTTCAGGCTGGTGATCTGAGTACTCTGCCAGACATTTTCCTGATGCAGGATAACTCTTTCCAGAAATATGTTTCTTTCTATCCGGACGTATTTACCGATCTGTCTGACAAAGGAATTGATTATTCTCAGTTCTCAGAAGCAAAAGTTGCATATTCTACAGTAGATGGAAAGAACTTCGGTATTCCGTTTGATAACGGTGCAGTTGTAAACTGTGTACGTACAGATATCCTGGAAGAAGCTGGATACACAGTAGACGACTTTACAGATATTACCTGGTCTGATTATATGGAAAAAGCAAAAGTTGTTCTGGAGAAAACAGGCGTTCCGATGCTGACAGCTCAGGCAGGTTCTCCTGACCAGGTTATGATGATGCTGCAGTCTTGCGGTGCATCTCTGTTCACAGAAGATGGCGGTGTAAATATTGCAGATAACGAAGCTTTGAAAGAAATCGTAGATATTTATACACAGATGTTAAAAGACGGAACATTGGTAGAAGTTACTGACTGGGATCAGTACATTGCTTCTCTGAATGGCGGAACAGTAGTAAGCGCTATGAACGGATGCTGGATCATGGCTTCTGTAACAGTACAGGAAGATCAGTCCGGAAAATGGGCAATTACCAATATGCCAAAACTGGACAAAGCTGCTAATGCAGCAAATTATTCCAACAACGGTGGTTCTTCATGGGCAATTTCTTCTAACTGCCAGGATGTTGATCTGGCTGTAGATTTCATGAATTCTACATTTGCAGGAAGCACAGAGCTGTATGATGATATCATCCAGAAAGGCGCTCTGGCAACATGGGCACCAGCAGGTGAATCTGATGTTTACAATCAGGAAGTTGAATTCTGGGGCGGAGATTCCGTATATGCTAAAATCGTTGATTTTGCTACAAAGACACCATCTAACATCACAGGTGCTTTCTACTACGATGCTCGTAATGCTGTAGGTGAGGCTCTGACAAGTATCACTCAGTCTGGTATGGATAGAGATGAAGCTCTGAAAACAGCTCAGGAAACAGCAGAATTCTCTATGAATGCATAAGGTATTTCTGAATTCAAAATAGCAAGATGAATGTGAAAGGTCTGTTGCTGCTGAAAAGCAGCAGACAGACCTTTTGTCAAATAGAAAAGACAGAAAGGGAGGGGTATGTTCCATGAGTGGTCAGAAGAAAAAAGGCATGACACTTGCAAAAAAACATAACCTTACGGGATGGCTGTTTTTAATGCCGGCAGTACTGTTGATTTGCTGGATGAGCTTTTATCCCATGATTCAGGCGTTTATCCTGTCTATGCAGACAGGTCTTGGCATGAATATGAAGTTTGGAGGTTTTTCCAATTATGCGCGTATTTTAAAGGATCCTTCCTTCAAGCAGACTTTATTTAATACTTTCTTTTATTTGATTATTCAGGTGCCTGTTATGCTGGTTCTTGCACTGGCTCTTGCATCTATGCTGAATAATAAAGATTTGAAATTTAAAGGATTTTTCCGTACCTGTATTTTCCTTCCATGTGCTACATCACTGGTATCTTATTCCATGATTTTCCGTTCTCTGTTTGCGAACGATGGTTTTATCAATACCATTCTCAGAAATATCGGAGCAAGTCCGGTTATGTGGTTCTCCAATGCATGGACAGCGCGTATTGTTATTATTATCGCACTGGTATGGAGATGGACAGGATATAATATGGTATTCTATCTGTCCGGTTTGCAGAATATTGAATACTCTGTATACGAAGCTGCTAAGATTGACGGAGCAAGCCCGCTGCAGACATTTTTCAAAATCACAGTACCGCTTCTGAAACCGACAATTTTGTTGACAACAATTACATCTACAAATGGTACACTGCAGTTGTTTGATGAGTCTTTGAACCTGACAAATGGTGGTCCTGGTAAGTCAACCATGACCATGTCGCATTATATTTACAATACTTCCTTTGTACAAAGTCCGAATTTCGGATATGCGGCAGCAATGTCCATCATTATCTTGATTATGGTTGCTATTTTGGCAGTTATTCAGATGAAAGTAGGTGATGAACGATGAATAAAGGTAAAAAAGCGTTTATGTATATTTTCCTTTCAATCGTATCTTTCCTTTCAGTTTTCCCGTTGTATTACATGATGTGTGCATCTACAAATAAGAGTGCGGACGTTATTACGGGTAAATTGATACCGGGTACATATTTGGTTGAAAATTTTAAGGCACTGATTGCAAATCAGAATCTGGGACTGGCATTGTGGAATTCTTTTAGAAATGCTACGGTTCTTACAATTCTTTGTCTTCTGGTATGTTCTATTGCCGGATACGGTTTTGAAATTTATCATGACAAAGGGAAAGATATTGTATTTACTATTCTTCTTACGGCTATGATGATTCCTTTTGCGGCAATTATGATTCCTATGTTCCGGATGTTTTCACAGATGGGAATGGTAAACACCATGGCAGCATTTATGCTTCCATCCATTGCTACCCCGTTTATGATCATGATGTTCCGGCAGGCATCCAGATCCTTCCCTCATGATATTATTGAGGCGGCCCGAATTGACGGATTAAGTGAAGTGGGAATTTTCTTCAGAATGTTTGTACCTACTATGAAATCCACTTATGCGGCAGCTACAATTATTACATTTATGGGTGCATGGAATAATTATTTGTGGCCAAAAGTAATTCTTCAGAAAAAAGAAGCGCTTACTATGCCGATGTTGGTTTCTAACTTGTTAAGCGGTTATGTGGTAGACTATGGTATGCTGATGCTTGGGGTATTTATTTGTACAATTCCTACAGCGATTATTTTCTTCTGCTTCCAGAAAAGCTTTACAGAAGGTATTACAGGAGCAGTTAAATAAGTTTTTAAGCAGTAAATTTAAGGCGGATATTTATTTTGAATATCCGCCTGTTTTTTAAGGAGGACTAAAAATGAAGGCATTTAATTATGAGTTGGTAAAAGACCCTACCTATTTTAACGACAATCGTGTGGCAGCTCATTCTGATCACAGATATTATGCTGACAGAGAAAAAATGGAGCAGGATGTGGAAGATTACCGGTTTAGTCTGAACGGTCTGTGGAAATTCCACTATGCAAAAAATTATAACTGCATCATACCGGGATTTGAGAAAGAAGACTATTGCTGCAAATCATGGGATGATATTCGTGTTCCGGCACATATTCAGATGGAGGGCTATGATGCGCCTCAGTATGCCAATGTACAGTATCCCTGGGAAGGCCGGGAGGAAATACAGCCGGGTGAAATCCCCACTCAGTTTAATCCTGTGGCGAGCTATGTAAAGTATTTTGAAGTGCCTGAAACTATGAAAGGAAAAAAAGTATTTGTTTCCTTCCAGGGAGCAGAGAGCGGAATTGCTCTGTGGCTGAATGGTACCTTCGTGGGATATAGCGAGGACACATTTACTCCATCAGAATTTGAACTTACCCCATATCTTTGTGAAGGGGAAAATAAGCTGGCGGCTCAGGTGTTTAAGTGGACCAGCAGCAGTTGGTGTGAGGATCAGGATTTCTTCCGTTTTTCCGGTATTTATCGTGACGTTTATCTGTATGCCATTCCGGAAGTCCATGTATCAGATATGAAAGTACAGACACTTCTGGATGATGCTTTTACAAAAGCAGATCTGGATCTTACAGTGAAAGCTACAAAAGCAGGAAAAATCCGTCTGACTTTGTCAAAGGACGGCAACGAACTTCAGAGTATGGAAGAAGTTCTGGAGGAAGAGAGCCATTATGTAATGAAAGTGGAAAATCCTGCTTTGTGGAGCGCAGAGACACCTGTATTATATGATCTTCTTTTGGAAGTAATGGATGAAAACGGCGCTGTTATGGAAGTGATTCCTCAAAGAGTAGGTTTCCGTCGTTTTGAAATGAAAGATCATGTGATGACTCTGAATGGAAAACGTATTGTATTTAAAGGGGTAAACCGTCATGAATTCAGTTCCATCAGTGGACGCCATGTATCCAGAGAAGAACTGGTGAAAGATCTGGTTACCATGAAACAGAACAATATCAATGCCATTCGTACCTGCCATTATCCGGATGCGGTGGGAATTTATGAACTTTGTGATGAGTATGGTATCTACATGATTGCTGAGTGTAATCTGGAAAGCCATGGAAGCTGGGATCTGTTCGCAGAACAGACAGGAGATTTTTCTGGTGTTGTTCCCTGTGACCGTCCTGAATGGCTGGATATGATGCTTGATCGGGCAAATTCCATGTATCAGAGAGATAAAAACCATCCGGCTATTCTGATCTGGTCCTGTGGAAATGAATCTTTCGGTGGAAAAGATATTTATGAAATGTCTCAGTTCTATCACCGGGAAGATCCTACCCGCCTGGTACACTATGAAGGAATTGTTCATGACAGACGTTACAATGATACCAGTGATATGGAAAGCCAGATGTACCCGTCTGTGGAAGAGATCAAAGCATTTTTGGCAAAAGACAGAAGTAAACCATTTATCTGTTGTGAATATACCCATGCCATGGGTAATTCCTGCGGAGCTATGCATAAGTATACAGATTTAACGGATACAGAACCTTTGTATCAGGGAGGATTTATCTGGGATTATATTGATCAGTCTATTTATAAAAAGGATCGTTATGGAAATGAATTCCAGGCGTATGGCGGCGATTTCAATGACCGTCCCTGTGATTATAACTTTAGTGGGAATGGTATTGCTTATGGAGGAGAAAGAGGGGCTTCTCCTAAGATGCAGGAAGTAAAATTCAATTACCAGAATATTACGGCCAATGTGGAAAAGGATAAAGTAACTGTAATTAATAAAAATCTGTTTGTAAATACAGATGAATTTGAGTGTGTTGTTCTGCTGGAAAAAGATGGAAAACTGGTAAAGAAAGCAACCATGGAAACCTCGGTTGCTCCGTTATCTCAGGAAACTTATGAGCTTCCCTTTGGCGTTCAGACATTGCCGGGAGAATATGCGGTGACTGTATCTTTCCGTCTGAAAGAAGATACCGTATGGGCTGAGAGAGGCCATGAAGTTGCATTCGGACAGGGCGTTTATCTGGTAGAAGCGTCGGAAAAAAATGATAAACCTGCAAAATTCCAGGTGATTCGTTCCGGACATGATTTTGGAGTAAAAGGTGAGAATTTTGACGTGATGTTCTCTTATCTGAACGGCGGTCTGGTATCCTATCGTTACGGCGGTGTGGAAATGATCCAGATGATTCCCAAGCCGAACTTCTGGCGGGCTCCAAACGATAATGACTGTGGAAATCTTATGCAGATGCGGTATGCGCAGTGGAAAATAGCGTCCATGTATCTGTCGCACAAATATCCCACAGGAGGCCATTATCCTGCAGGGTATGAACCGGAAATTCAGATTCATGAGGATTGTGCGGAAATCACATTTACTTATGTGATGCCTACCACTCCTGCCAGCCAGTGTAAATTGACGTACAAGGTATATGGTGACGGAACAATTCGTACCACATTGTCTTATGATCCTGTAAAAGAACTGGGAGATATGCCGGAGTTTGGTGTGATGTTCAAGTTTGATGCAGATTATAATCAGGTAACCTGGTACGGCATGGGACCGGAAGAGACTTATGTGGATCGGTGCAAAGGAGCAAAATTAGGCATTTATAAAAACAAAGTAGAAGATAATATGGCAAAATATCTGGTTCCTCAGGAATGTGGAAATAAAGTAGGCGTTCGCTGGGCAACTGTTACAGACAGAAAAGGCAGAGGAATGATGTTTGTTGGAGATCAGATAGAATTTTCTGCATTACCATATACACCTCATGAGATGGAGAATGCAATGCATCCATATGAATTGCCGCAGGTACATTACACAGTAGTAAGAGTATCAAAACAGCAGATGGGAATTGCCGGAGATGACAGTTGGGGAGCAAAAACCCATCTGGAATATCTGTTGAATACAGATGAAAAGATCACATTTACGTTTGATTTTAAAGGGATCTAAAAGAAAATTCTGCTGAAAATCTGCAGACAAAAGTGTGACTGTGGATTTTCGGCGGAAAAATGGAGGTATGTATGAGCAAAGAAGTGAATTTTGGTAAATTGATTCATGGGGGAGATTACAATCCGGAACAGTGGCTTCATATGCCTGAAATTCTGGAAAAAGATATTGAATATTTCCAAAAAGCCAAAATTAATGAAGTATCTATGGGTATTTTTTCCTGGTCTACTCTGGAACCGGAAGAAGGGGTATTTCATTTTGAATGGATGGAGAAGATTATTGACCGGCTGTATGAGAATGGTATTTCTGTTATGCTTGCAACGCCCAGCGGCGCAAGACCAAAATGGATGACGGACAAATATCCGGAAGTTTTAAGGGTGGATGAATCCCGTCACAGAAATTTATTTGGAGGACGTCATAATCATTGCTACACATCTCCGGTTTATCGGGAGAAAACCAGGATTATGAATATGGAACTGGCAAAAAGATTCGGAAATCATCCGGGAGTAATCGCATGGCACATTTCTAATGAGTACGGAGGAGATTGTCATTGTCCGTTGTGTCAGGCAGAATTTCGCAAATGGCTGAAGGAAAAATACCAGACCATAGAGAATTTGAACAGAGCGTGGGCTACTACTTTCTGGAGTCATACCTATAATAGCTTTGAACAGGTGGAAAGTCCGTCTTCCAGAGGAGAAGGGGCGCTTCATGGACTGAATCTGGACTGGAAACGATTTGTTACAGACCGGACTGTTGATTTTGTGAAACATGAAATTCAGGCTATCCGTGATGGGGGTTCACAAAAACCTGTCACAATCAATATGATGTATGATTTCCGGGGATTGAACTATCATAAATTTGCTGATATTATAGATATAGTTTCCTGGGATAATTATCCTCAGTGGCACAAAAAACAGGAATACCTTACAGCTATGGATGACGGTATGCAGCATGACATTATGCGCAGCATCCAGAAAAAACCATTCCTTTTGATGGAAAGCTGTCCGTCAGCTACAAACTGGCAGCCGGTAAGTAAATTAAAGAAACCGGGAATGCTTCACGCGGCATCCATGCAGGCGATTGCTCATGGTTCTGACAGTGTTCAGTATTTCCAGCTTCGTCAGAGTCAGGGATCTTCTGAAAAATTCCATGGAGCAGTGATCGATCATTATGGCGGCGATGATACCAGAGTGTTTAAAGAAGTCAGCCAGGTAGGCGATTCTCTGGAAAAACTTTCTGAGATTTCAGGGGCAAATGTTAATGCGAAAGTGGCTGTGGTATTTGACTGGGAAAGCCGTTGGGCAATGGAAGACGCACAGGGACCAAGAAATGCAGGTCTATTCTATAAGGAAGCAGTAGAAAAATCCTATTATGCATTCCGCAAGCTGGGATTAGATGTGGATATGATTGATATGGAACAGGAATTGGACGGATACCAGGTGGTGGCAGCGCCAATGTTATATATGTTCCGTGGAGGTTTTGAAGATAAAGTTCGCCGTTACGTGGAAAAAGGCGGAAAGTTTATTCTCACATACTGGTCTGGTATTGTAGATGATACGGATCTTTGTTTCCTGGGAGGAACGCCCTATGGAATCATGGATGTGATGGGATTGAGAAGTACGGAGATTGACGGATTGTATGATGGAGAATCTAATACGGGCCATCCCGTAAAAGGAAATTCCCTTCATCTGGCAAAAGAATATACCTGTACAAATCTCTGCGATCTGGTAAAACCTTCCACAGCGGAAGTTCTGATGACGTATGGTTCTGATTTTTATGCAGGAATGCCGGCGCTCACCGGAAATTCTTTTGGAGAAGGTACTGCTTACTATGTATGCGCTGACTTTGAACAGGGATTTTATGATGAGGTTTACCGTAAGATTGTAACGGAAGCCGGTGTAAAACGACTGATCAATCATATTCCCAATGGTGTGGAAGTTACCACGAGAGAGAGCCAGGATGCAGTTTATGTATTTGTACAAAACTTTAACCGCCAGCCGGCGGAAATCAAGCTTCCGGTGGAGGAGTATCCGGTATGGCTGGGAGAGTATGACGGAACTGTGGAGAGTTTGGGAACGGTGGTTCTGAAAAAGAAAACAGTTTTGTAAAAAAATGAAAGGCAGGAGAGGAAAATGATTCAGACGAGTATTGTAAAACTTGTGCAGTATGGATTGGCAACAGGGTTGATTGAGGCAGAGGATAAGCGCTATACCGTGAATAAAATACTGGAACTGCTGAAAATGGACGCCATAGATGATGAGGCGTTGGAGCAGGTGTTGGAGTTTGACGGAAAAGATCAGACGATAGTAGGTGAACTGGAGAGTATTCTTTCGGATATCTGTGATTATGCGTATGAACAGGGAATTCTGGAAGAAAACAGCGTGGGTTACCGGGATTTGTTTGACACAAAGGTGATGAGCCTTCTGGTGGACCGCCCAGGCAATGTGATTCGCCGTTTCTGGGAATTGTATAAAGAGGATCCGGTAAAAGCTACAGATGCTCATTACAAATTCAGCCAGGATACAGATTATATTCGCCGTTACCGGATTGCGAAGGATATGAAATGGGTAGCGCCTACAGAGTATGGGGATCTGGATATCACCATTAATCTGTCTAAACCGGAAAAAGATCCTAAAGCAATTGCAGCAGCAAAGCTGGCAAAACAGACATCTTATCCAAAATGTCTTTTGTGCGTAGAAAATGAAGGATATGCAGGTCGTCTGAATCATCCGGCAAGACAGAATCACAGGATTATCCCGGTGAGGATCAATAACAGTGACTGGGGCTTCCAGTACTCTCCTTATGTATATTATAACGAGCATTGTATTGTTTTCAATTCACAGCACGTACCTATGAAGATCGAACGGGCAACCTTTGCAAAATTATTTGATTTTGTAAAACAATTCCCTCATTATTTTGTGGGTTCCAATGCGGATCTGCCTATCGTAGGCGGTTCTATCTTGAGCCATGATCATTTCCAGGGCGGTCACTATGAATTTGCCATGGCAAAAGCGCCGATTGAGAAAGAAGTGACTTTTGCGGGATTTGAAGATGTGAAAGCGGGAATTGTAAAATGGCCTATGTCTGTTATCCGTATCAGTGGACCGGATACAGAGCGGTTGATTGAACTGGCAGATAAAATTCTTCTGAAATGGAGAGGCTATACTGACGAAGATGCCTTTATTTTCGCTGAGACAGAGGGTGAGCCGCACAATACCATTACCCCGATAGCCCGTAAGAGAGGAGATCTGTTTGAGATGGATCTGGTGCTGAGAAATAACATTACCACAGAAGAACATCCTCTGGGCGTATATCATCCTCATGCAGAACTTCATCATATCAAAAAAGAGAATATCGGTTTGATTGAGGTTATGGGACTGGCAGTGCTTCCGGCTCGTCTGAAAGGGGAAATTGAAGGACTGTGCAAAGCTATCGTAAATGGAGATGATCTGAGAGCAGATGAAACTCTGGAAAAACACGCAGATTGGGTGGATGAACTGAAAGAGAAATATACTTTTACGGAAGAAAATGTAGAAGATATTCTGAAAAAAGAAATCGGAATCGTATTTATGAAAGTTCTGGAGCACGCAGGAGTGTATAAATGTACAGAAGAAGGAAGAACTGCCTTCCTCAGATTTATTGAAAGCGTATAAGAAATAAGAAGACGGAGCTGTCGTATGAAACGCATATCTGGAATATTGATACATTTCAGAATTATGTTTAAGGCGACAGCTCTGTTTTTGTTTTTCGGGGAAAATCTGTCCTTCGAAATAAGAACCCTTTCATCTTGGATAAGATATACTTTGTGAAAAGACAAATGTTTTTGTGAAAAAGACATTTTGTATTGACAAGCAGGGAGCTTTGTGTATATAATACTGTTTGTTCGAGAAAATTGCATATAGGCCAATGGAAGATTGCAGGAAAGTAGGTTTTTATGTTGCTGTCCACAGAAACAGCAACGATTACCCGCCGAAGGAATAATGCTCTCAGGTATCTCTTTTGAAAAGGAGATGAGACTGTAATCGGATGGCTCTCTGGAGAATCCCTTATGATGGGTGCCGAAGGTGAAAGTGGCGAAAGCTGCGAATCTCTCAGGCAAAAGGACAGTGTTGAAGCGGTGTGAGACAGAAAACTACACTTTTTTGTTTTATGCAGATATAAGGTTCAGGGATTCCTGGATCTTTTTTTGTGCATATGTGTAAAAACTTGGAAAATACGAAGGAAAATGAGGGACAAAAAATGAAATTTATTACTGGTGTAGTGGATTGTGTCAATACGTTTTTGTGGGATTATGCATTGCTGCTGTTACTGGTGGGGGCAGGGATAATCTTTACGGTAAAGTTACGGTTTGTTCAGATACGGAAATTTAAGGTGGGAATGAAATCCTTGTTTGGTAATTTTTCTCTTCATGGGAAAAATGGAGAAAATGGACTCAGTTCTTTTCAGGCTCTGACCACGGCCATTGCGGCGCAAGTGGGAACCGGTAATATAGCCGGCGCAGCTACGGCAATTGCTTCCGGCGGTGCGGGAGCTATTTTCTGGATGTGGGTGAGCGCCTTTTTTGGAATGGCAACTATTTATGGAGAAGCGGTTATGGCGCAGCATACCAGAAAGAATGTGAATGGAACTATTGTAGGCGGTCCGGTATATTATATCCGCTACATATTTAAAGGAAAATTCGGTAAATTTCTTTCAGGATTCTTTTCTGTTGCGATCATTCTTGCACTGGGATTTATGGGGAACATGGTGCAGTCAAATTCCATAGGTCTTTCCTTTGCAAATGCTTTTCATGTGGATTCTCTGATCGTGGGTATTTGCGTAGCGGTCATTGCGGGAATTATTTTCCTGGGTGGGATTAAAAGAATTGCCAGAGTAACGGAAAAAATTGTTCCTTTGATGGCGCTGCTTTATATTGTGGGCTGTGTTGTGATTCTTTGTATGTTTCCTCACGGTGTGGTTAAAGCGATAAAAGATATTTTTGTCGGTGCGTTTGCTCCTCAGGCTGTTGCCGGTGGTGTTCTTGGCGTTACTGTTCAGAAGGCGATGCGATATGGAGTTGCCAGAGGACTTTTTTCTAATGAGGCCGGTATGGGTTCCACACCTCATGCCCATGCTACTGCAGATGTAAAACATCCCTGTGATCAGGGTATAATCGCTATGATGGGTGTGTTTATTGATACCTTTGTTATTCTCACACTGACAGCGCTGGTAATCCTTTCTACTGATGTGACAGGAAGCGGACTGACCGGTTCGGAATTGGCACAGAGCGCCTTTGATGCCGGATTTGGCTCCTTTGGAAAGATATTTATAGCTATTTGTATGCTGTTTTTTGCATTTACAACAATTGTAGGCTGGTATTATTTTGGAGAAGTAAATGTTCGTTCTCTGATCGGAGAAAAAGCTGTAAAGATATATGGCGTATTGGTTCTGGGATTTGTGGTTTTGGGATCAGTTATGAAAGTTGAACTGGTATGGGAATTATCTGATATGTTTAACGGATTGATGGTACTCCCTAACCTGATCGGACTTCTGGCGTGTGTGGGAGTTGTTGGGAAGCTGACGAAGGAATATGAAATAAATAATAAATAATAAAGATTAATGTTAAAAAAACCATTTTAAAGTCGATTTAAGGTGGTTTTTTAGCTTTTTAATGAATAAAACAAGAAATATAAGGAAAATGTGGGAAATAGTTACTGTATTATTGGGAAAGTATGATAAATTTTTGTATATTTTTTATATTTGCTATTGATTTCTGCTCCGTTATGAGGTAAAATATTTGCAGGTCAAAAAATAAGAAATGCACAAACCTAAAACTCTCTAATGTGACAAATAAAATGCAGTATCACATAAAAACATGATTTCTTTGTACATATTGCTATAATCTTTTGGATAAAGAAAGGATTACAGAGATAAAAAAAGAAAATGGAAGTAGTATTGCACAAAAACACAAATGGGAGGATGAGGTAAGGGCACAGTATAGATTTTCTTTTGAATCTGTATGAAAAGCGCCAACAGAGTATTCTGAAAATGAAGTACAGACAGAGAGAAAATTTGTACGGAAAGGCAACTGGATTTTTGAATACAAGAGTCGAAAAGTTGTCTTTATTATTTCAACACCTAGAAGGAGGGAAAGAAATGCGAAGGAAATTAGTTGCAATGTTAACAGCAGCCACACTCGTTGTTGGTATGCTCGCTGGTTGCGGCGGTGATTCCGGTTCTAAGGATTCAAAAGAACCAACAACATCTGATTCTGCTACGAAAGAAGAAGGTTCCGGAAGTGGAACAGCAACATCAGAAGGTATTACAACAGAAGTAGGAACTCCACGTTCCGAAACATTGATCGTTGAGTGTCAGAACAAAACAGATACTCCAGGTCAGTTCAACTCTTATATGTCTGGTACAGCCATGGGATTTGGTATTCATCAGATGATGAGTGCACACCTGTGGGAGATGGACACAGCAAAAGGTGAACAGTACGGTGAAATCGCTGACGGTATGCCGGAGTCCAATGAAGACTTTACAGAGTGGACAGTGAAGATTCGTCAGGGTATTAAATGGTCTGACGGCGAAGATGTAACTGCAGACGACGTTGTATTTACTTTCAACATGATCAAAGAAAATGATACAATTGGTGCAAGTGCAGCTACAAACCTGTACATTGACAAAGTAGAAAAAGTTGACGATTATACAGTTAAATTTACAATGAAAGAATCATTCCCACGTTTCGTACAGCGTTACGGCGTTACTGTTTGGGGAACAGATTATCGTATCGTTCCGGAACATATTTATTCCAAACAGGCAGACGTTACCACATTTAAGGATGAAGCTCCTGTTGTAGCAGGTCCATACACTGTGAAAGATTATGATGATACAGGAATGTGGGTTCTGTACGAACTGCGTGAAGACTGGAAAGACAGTACACTTGGTATTGCCGGACCGCTTCAGTACGAGTATGCAGAAAATGCTACACCTCCGAAATACGTATGGTTCCGTACATTTGCAGACTCTACCACAAAACAGATGGCTATGATCAATAACGAGATCGACCTTCTGTGTGAAGTTACACTGGAAGAGTTTGAAACTATGAAAGCTTCTAATGACAAGATTAACTGCTGGTATAATGAATTCCCATATGCGAACCCAGATGATCCAGGTTCCAAGAGTATTGTATTCTCACACGGTAAAGGCGCGCCGTTTGACAATCCAGACTTCCGTTGGGGTATTTGTCTGGCATTAGATATCGATCAGATCGTTATGAATACATTCGGTGGTGCTGGTCGTGTAGCACCTATCCCGTTAATGAACAATACCCAGTTCCTGCAGGAAACATATACAATCCCAATGCAGGAATGGTTGGAAAACTTCGAGCTTGATCTGGGCGATGGAACAACATTCAAACCATACGATACAGGTTATGCAAAACGTATGGCTGAAAAACTGCAGATTGAAGGAACTGATGAAGAACTGGTTACCATGTTTGGTGCAGGCTGGTGGAAACATGACGAAGAAGCAGCTACAAAACTTCTGGAAAAAGCTGGTCTTGAAAAAGTTGATGGTGTATGGAACTTCGAAGGTAAACCTTTCACATTTGAAATGAGCTATCTGGCAGATGCAGAATTCCAGGCATCTCGTGGCGTACAGGCTGCTTACAACCAGTTACAGGCATTTGGATTCCAGTGTACAATCACATCCAAATCTTCTGCAACATGGGATGTAGACGGTGGACAGGGTAACTATGACATTGCTGGTTACTGGCCATCCGGTGGTATCCTGAAAGACTTCTATTCTGCAATCAGCGGATTTGATAATGCACTGATCAAACCTCTGGGTGAGACTGGTTCCGGACAGGGACTGCGTTGGAATAACGAACGGGCTTCTGAGATTATCCGTGAACTGGCAAATACAGATCCGGAAAGTGAGAAATCTTATGAGCTGCATGTAGAATTCCTTCAGGAATGTGTAAAAGATATGCCTTTCATCAACTTCCAGAGTGGTACTAAGTTTGTTCCTACAAACTCTACTTACTGGGAAGGCTATCCAAACGCAGAGAACCCATATAATGGTCCATGGTGGTGGTGGAGCTGCTTCAAATATATGCTTCCAAACATCACTCCTACACAGGCTTAATATTAATAAAGGCTTTGGAACATTAGTAACATGATTTATCCAACGAAAAACAGATAAAGTTTTTTAGTTGAAACATCAGGAAGGGACGGAGCCGTAAGGGCATACTTACGACCCGTCCCTTTTAACGCATAATAGTAAAGGAGTGCTGTGTATGAAATTTAAAAAATTCTTTCTGCAGCGAGTACTCGCCTGGGCACTGACGATCTGGATCGGCGTTACCTTTATTTTCTTTATTCCGCGTATGTTTCCATCTGATCCTGTTGAAAACATGATCGCACAGATGCAGACACGTTCCGGTAATATGGATCCGGCGGAAATGGAAGCTTTGCGTGCTCAGTTGCGTGTACAGTTTGGACTTGATGGTTCGTTGCTGGAACAGTATGGTTCTTTCCTTTGGAATGGACTTCTTCACTTTAATTTTGGTCCGTCTCTGATGAGTTATCCCGAACCTGTAGGTGATATTATCGGACGGTATTTGCCCTATACGTTGATGTTGTCGCTAACGTCTACGTTTTTAGCCTGGGTGATCGGTAACTTTATAGGTTTGCTGGCAGGATTCAGGAAGAATAAGACGTCGTCGAAGATTCTGGAAGCCATAGCGATCTTTATTTATCCGATTCCCTATTTCCTGGTGGCGTTGGTGTTGCAGATTGTCTTTGCCTTTGTGCTGAAGTGGTTCCCGCTGCAGGCGGTTATAGATACAAAAGGCGGATTTGGTCCCTGGATGGCTTCTCTTTTGAAAGCATCTATACTTCCGGCTGTATCATTGCTTTTGCTGGGAACTGGTTGGTGGATTATTTCCATGAAATCTCTTGCAAGTACAACAGCAGAAGAAGATTATGTACGTTATGCCCGTTTCCGTGGACTTTCTGAGTTTACTATCGGTAAAAACTACGTACTTCGTAACTCCATTCTGACACAGATTACGGCACTTGCCATGAGCCTTGGCGGTGTATTTGGCGGTTCCATTATGACTGAGATTATTTTCGGATACCCTGGTGTTGGTACATTGATTCAGGGAGCTATCCTGCAGTCGGATTATAATATGATCTTAGGATGTATTACTATTTCGATTGTGGCGATTTCCACAGCTACATTGATTGTGGACCTGATTTACCCGTTCATCGATCCGCGAATCCGGTACGGCTGATAAGAGGGAGGGATAAATATGAAGAAATTTTGGAAGACAGCCAACTTCCGTCTGAAAGCAGGTTTGATCATTACTTGTCTTTTCATGATCGTTGGGTTTGTTGTATATTTTTTCCCACATCAAGATCCATTTACATTTAATATATACCCGAATAACCTGGGAGCATCCGGAGAACATTGGCTGGGTACTACCAGTATGGGACAGGATGTTGTATGGCTGCTGATTGAAGCGATTCACAATTCATTGCTGATTGGTTTGATCGTTGCCACCATCGGTACAGTTGTGGGAGTTCTGGTTGGTCTGCTTGCCGGTTTTGCAGGCGGAACATTGGACAGAGTACTTATGGTTATTACAGATACATTTGTAGTAATTCCTTCTCTGCCTATTTTGATCATGATGACATCTCTGATGAAGGGAAGTTCTACAGTTATCGTTATGGCCCTTGTTCTTGCTATGTTTGCATGGGCATGGCCAAGCCGTCAGATCCGTTCTATGGCTCTGACCATTAAAGAACGTGACTTTATTCATACAGCACGTTTTTCAGGTGAAAGTACGCTGCAGATTGTTGTAACGGAAATTCTTCCGTTTGCACTTTCCTGGTCACTTTCCAACTTTATGAATGCTACACTTTCTGCAATTGGTTCAGAATCCAGTTTGGCAGTGTTGGGTCTGTCTCCAGGAAACCTGGTTTCTCTGGGCAATATGATTCAGTGGGCAAGAAACTACAATGCAGTTCTTGCAGGCAGATGGCTCTGGATTGGAGCGCCGATTGTTGCAACCGTTATTTTATTTGTTGGCCTGTTTATGTTGATTACGGGTTACAATGATTATCAGGCTATGAAGAGAGGCAGGTGATAGAATATGCTGAAAATCGAGAATTTGTCAACGTCTTATAAAACAATAGACGGAGATGTACATGTACTCAAGGATATTAACTTTGAGATTCATGATGATGAGATATTCGGCATTGCAGGTGAATCCGGATGTGGAAAAACAACCCTGCTGAACACTCTTTATGATATTATTGAGTATCCGCTGGTGATCGACCAGGGCCGTGTTGTTCTGGAAGGTGAGAAGGACGGAAAGAAATATTCTTATGAATCCGGACAGATCCGTAAAACCTGGTGGAACAATATCGCATACGTGCCACAGGCGGCACAGAGTGTTTTGAACCCGATTGTACGTTTGAAAACACAGTTTATCGATTCTATTCCGAAGGAAGACAGAAAGAAAGAAAAACCGGAAGAAATATTGAAGAGAGTTGCTGAATATCTGAAAGAGCTGAATTTGTCTCCGGACGTACTGGAATCTTATCCATTCCAGCTCTCCGGTGGTATGAGACAGCGTGCTATCATTGCGCTGGCAACTTTCATGTCTCCGGGCGTTGTGCTTGCAGATGAGCCTACCACTGCGTTGGACGTAGTAGTACAGAAAGGTATTTTGATGATGTTGATGCGTCTGCAGAAACAGTTAAAAAATACTCTGATCATTGTAAGTCATGATATGGGTGTGCATTATCAGATTACAGATCGTATGGCGATTATGTATTCCGGAAGCGTTGCAGAGCTTGGTAAGACAGAAGATATCTTCAACGATCCGATTCATCCGTATACGAAGATGCTTGTAGATGCGCTTCCTCGTGTTGGTGAGGATGTTCAGCGTGTTGGTATTGCGGGTCGTCCACCGGCATTGAAGAATCCGCCGCCAGGATGTCGTTTTGCACCACGTTGTCCACATGCGACAGACAGATGCCGCAGTGAAGTGCCGAAATTCCGCGAAATCAGGCCTGGTCGCTTTGCTGCCTGCCACTTATTAAAAGAGGAGGTGTAGACGAATGGGTGAAAAATTGTTGGAAGTAAAAGGCGTCAGTAAAATATTCCGTGTAGGTGGTATGCTGCGTGGTAAAAAACTGGTAGCTGTAGATAATGTATCCTTGTCCATTGACAGTGATAAACCTGTGATCTTATCTATCGTAGGTGAGTCCGGTTGTGGTAAGTCTACACTGTGTAAAATGATTCTCCGTCTGCACAATGCAGATATGGGTGAGATTGTTCTGGATGGCAAATCTTATGCAGATAAGAAAAGTTATAATCCAAAACAGTTTAAACTGGATGTTCAGCCTATTTTCCAGAACCCCTATGAATCTTTTTCAGCGAGAAAAACAGTAGACACTTATCTGTACAACACAGCTCTTCGTCTTGGAATTGCCAAGAATAAAGAAGAAGCTGATAAGGTTGTTGATGAGGCATTAAAGAGTGTTGGTATGTCTTTGCAGGTTGTAAAAGGAAAATATTCCACACAGTTTTCCGGTGGTGAATTGCAGAGGGTATCTATTGCCCGCGCTTTGATCACTCGTCCGAAACTGATCATTGCGGATGAACCTGTTGCGGCAATTGATGCATCTATGAAGATGAACATTGTAAACCTCTTTAAAGAATTGAGAGATAAATACAAAATTTCCTTTATTTACATTACTCATGACCTTTCTACTGCTTATTACGTATCCGATTATATCGCAACCTTATACCGTGGCTGCCTGATCGAATATGGACCGGCAAAACAGATCATGGATAATCCGGCGCATCCGTATACAGAATTGCTGATGAGTTCTGTTCCCCGTGTTGGTGATAAATGGGATAAAGAGATTGCCATGCCTGATATGGAGGGCAAGGAATATGCTGTTCAGTATTGTAAATTTGCACCACGTTGTCCGTATGCAACTGATGAGTGTCGTCAGAAATGTCCGGATGAGGTGAAATTAGGCGATGAACGTATGGTTCTTTGTTGTCATCCTTTGGGACAGAAAGAAAAAGAAGCATAAAATAACTGACAACGAATCAGTTGGTGAAATATTTGTGATATGTTAAGAGGTGAGGCTGCCGCTTTTAGAGTTTGCTTGAGATTATTTTAATAGTCATGCAAATTTCTAAATGCGGCAGCCTTGTTGTATAACACAAAGAATTTAAAGGAGGATCAGTGATGAAAGATTATTTGAAAATGGAAACCCATCCGGTGGCGTGTAAAGAGAATGTAATTCAGGGAGAACGTTATCGGATCACTGTGCTGACTTCCCGCTTGCTCCGATTGGAATACAGTGATGACGGTGTGTTCAATGATGCGGCAACACAGACAGTTTTAAACAGAGATTTTCCGAAAACAGAATATCAACTGAAAGATACAGAAGAAGAACTTCAGTTGATTACAGAACATCTGCAATTAAACTATGATAAAAAAGAATTTACCAGTCATGGTCTTTCAGGAAAATGTCTTGGAATGAAAAACACCTTTTTTTCTAAAACGTGGCATTTTGGAGAAAAAGAAGGGGAAGGATTATTTGGAAATTTAAAGGGAACAGCCCGTACATTGGATGATGTGAACGGGGCTTGCAAATTGGAAAATGGAATCCTGTCCAGAGTGGGATATGCTGTTTTGGATGATTCAAATACATTGTTGATAAAAGAAGACGGGTTTGTAGAACCCAGAAAAAAGAATACACAGGATATTTATTTCTTTGGTTACGGACATGATTACAAAGATGCGTTAAAAGATTTCTACTATTTATGTGGTAAAACTCCTATGCTTCCCCGATTTGCTTTAGGTAACTGGTGGAGCAGGTATTATCAGTATACAGAAAAATCTTATATGGAATTGATGGATCGGTTTGAAGAGGAAAATATTCCATTTTCTGTTGCGGTTATCGATATGGACTGGCATTTGGTAGATATTGATCCCAAGTATGGAAGTGGATGGACCGGTTATACCTGGAACAGAGATTTCTTCCCAGATCCGGAACGTTTTCTTAAAAATCTCCATGAGAGAGGAATGAAAACTACCTTGAATGTACATCCGGCAGATGGAATCCGTGGATTTGAAGAATGCTATCCCCGAATGGCGGAAGCTATGGGGGTGGATGCATCAAAAGAAGAGCCGGTGAACTTTGATATTGCAGATCCCCAATTTTTGGATGCATATTTTGAAGAGATTCATCATCCCATGGAAAAAGAAGGAGTGGATTTCTGGTGGCTTGACTGGCAGCAGGGAACAAATACGAAGGTGGAAGGTCTTGATCCGTTGTGGATGCTGAATCATTTCCATTATCTTGACAGTGGAAGAGATGGAAAAAGACCGATGACATTTTCACGTTATGCAGGACCGGGTTCTCATCGTTATCCGATAGGATTTTCCGGTGATACACATATCACCTGGGAATCTCTGGATTTTCAACCTTATTTTACCAATACTGCATCTAATATTGGATATGGCTGGTGGAGCCATGATATTGGAGGTCATATGATGGGGTACAGGGATGAGGAACTGGAAGTTCGCTGGTACCAATATGGGGCATTTTCTCCGATCAATCGACTTCACAGCAGTAACAGCAGATTCAGCGGTAAGGAGCCATGGAAATTCAGCCTGGAAGCAGAACACGTGATGGGGGATTATCTTCGTCTGCGTCATCAGATGATTCCTTATTTGTATACTATGAATTATCGGGCATGGAAAGAAGATGAACCACTTTGTCAACCTATGTATTATGTGGATTCGGAAGATTTTGCCGCATATAAAGTTCCTGATCAGTATATGTTTGGTACGGAATTGATGGTAGCGCCGATTACAACAAAGAGGATTGACAGCGTTTGTCTCTCAAAAGTTACCGTATGGCTTCCGGAAGGAATATGGTTTGATTTCTTTAATGGGAATGTATATGAGGGAGGACGTACCATGGAAATGTATCGTTCCTTAGCTCAGATACCGGTTCTGGCTCATGCAGGTTCTATTATTCCGATGACAGATCAGATCACTGCAAGAGATGTGGAAAAGAATCCCAAACACCTGGAAATCAGAGTGTATGCAGGAGCGGATGGAAAATTTGAATTGTATGAAGACGATAATGTTTCATGCGGATATGAAACTGGTGATTGTGCAAAAACGCTTATGGAATTATGTTGGGATAGGAAAAAATTCCTGATTCATCCCACAAAAGGTAATCTTTCGCTTGTTCCGGAACAGCGGGATTATACTATTCGGATTATGGGAAGTACGGCAAGTGAGGCAAAAGTATCTGGTGAAGGTGAAGCAAAGGTTGCATATGATGAGAAAAATCATGAACTTACTATTGTAATATCAGATGTTTCTTCTGAAAAAGGCATCGAAATTATTTTGCCGGAAAATACACAGATTGCTTCTAATCCGGTTATGGAACAAGTGGATAAATTGTTGAATATGGCTGAGATAGAATTTGCGCAGAAAGAGATCTTGTTTGCTCTGGTAAATAAATATCAAAACCGTTTGAATATTCTGGTGGGAGAGCTTCAGGCTATGGAGTTGGATGATGCTCTTCGTGGAGCTTTGATGGAAATCGTGACTGCTTTATCGTAAAGGTTAAGTAAGAAGAAAGGGATCAGGGGAAATACATTTGTTTTCCCTGATCCCCTTTTTAAAAACAAGGTTATGCTGTTTTATTTTTTTGCGTTTTCTTCCCTAACTTCAAAGGCTTTAAAAACCATATAATGCAAAGAGCCATGAAAATCTGTGTCAGAGTCCATGCGCCGGAGGAATAAGCGCCGGGATCCAGTCCTGCCTGAGAAGGATAGAATAAACAGTTGAGTATAATGGAAAACAGCGCGGTTAATCCTGAGCCTGTAAGGAATATCCATCTCTGGAAGATTTTATTTCCGGATTTTAAGGAGAAGGAAATACTTATGTAGGAAATCAATGTGAGAATGATGGCCGGTATTCCGAGGATTTTATTTATCATCAGGAATACTTTGGAAACCTTTGCTGCTTTTTGTGTGGTATAAAGAGCGGGATCCAGGCGGACTTCCACATTTTCCAGGGAAAGATAATAATCTTTTGTCTGAACATCTGTCTTTTCCAGAGGGAGCCTGTCGATTTGTTCACCATTAATATAAATGGCCAGAGAAACCTGTTCCGGCTCTGTAGCTGGCGCGTTTAAAGTAAATCGGCTGACACGGGAAGCGGCATATTCCATATGTTCCAGATAAATGTCCTCACTGTTTTCGAATTCTGCATAACTGACAGGCTGGCCGGTATTGTCGATGACAGCCAGTTCCAGATTTGCGCTGTCGTCGGTAGGAAAAGCCCAACCATTTAACTGGAGAGGGGATGTATTGGGGTAGAGTACTCTGCTTCCCGTAATACTTTCGATAAAACGAAGATTCTCAGTTGTTCCTGATCCCAGATGAGTATCTATGTCGGTCATCTGGTTGGCAGAAAGGTGGAATCCGGTATACAGGGTATCTTTTAATACTCCGCTGGGAGTAGCCTGTTGGATGGCGGTTTCTGAAGGTACAGATTCGTAAACTTTGAATTTTCCATAATACTGGAAATTCAACAGAGAAATTACCAGTCCGGTTAGGATAATAACCAGGGGAGGAAGGAAAAGAGCCCTGATTTTTCGGGTGAGCTTTTCCTTTTTCATGCATATTCCCATCCAGATAAGAAATCCGGCTATAAGAGGAAGAAGCCAATAATTTGTTTTGCGCAGATACAGGAAAAAGGCAACAAATAAGCTAAAAGGAATCATGGGGTAGAGCAAATGTTCTTTGCGCTTTCGATAAATCAGATAACCAAGTCCCAGAAGATAAAAAAACAAAGAGGGAACAAGGGTAAGATCCCAGGCTCTTTGAGCGGTATATGTGGTCATCATAACCGGAGAATATAAAAATGCCACATAAAATAATTTGCGTACCAGGCTGGAGGGAATCAGGTTCTTCCAACTGTGCAGAAAAAACAGAATACTTCCTATATACAGAAGTGCCACTGCCATCATATAGGGAATACAAAGCTTGTTACAGAGCATAATAAAGAATGGAAAAGAAACTCCGTAAGCCAGTGTATTATCCTGCCAGTTGCCCAGCCAGTTTCCCTGCATCATCTGCCAGGCATGATTTAAAAGATTCCAGTCATCTCCACCGATATCGCCGGCGCCCGCCAATGGGGTGCTGAGAAATAAAAAAATACGGAATACAGTCAGTGAAATAAGTAATCCCGCGGACAATACGGTTTTGTTTGGCTGAATCCATTTGTTCCAAAATTTTTTCATATGAATGAACCTCCTTATTGTTTAAATTATAGCGAATGGGAGGAAAAACTTCAAGTAAAAGGAGCTGCGGCAGAAAAATGCAGCAGCTCCTGACATAACATTATAAAATTATTAGAACAGTCCTGTGATCTTACCTGTCTCGTCTACATCGATCTTCTCAGCAGCCGGTACTTTCGGCAGACCTGGCATGGTCATGATC
>DETV01000108.1 GCA_002361775.1 Eubacterium sp. UBA3279 | reverse complement strand
TGTCAAGAACTTTTTTAACTTTTTCAAAAAGTTTTTTCGTTCTTTTTCGACTCTGTCGCAAGCAACTTTGATATCATATCACTCTTTTCCGTATTTGTCAACAACTTTTTGATTTATTTTTTAAATCTTTTTTTGTTGTTCTCTCAAACGGAACTTTTTTATAATACCATCATGTTTTCCTTTTGTCAACATGTTTTTTAAGAAAATATAAAAACAGTCAAAAGCTTTATTTCGTAAAGCCTCATGACTGTTTTTCTTTCACATAATTTCAGCGCCAAAAGCTATTCCCATAATCATCTGTACCAGATAATTTCTATCGTATATCCAGAGAAGTACAGGATCTCCCTGAATAGTTTCCATCAAATATCTTCCCGGCTGAGTATCATAAAATAATGCAACTCCCAGAAATATCACCCAGATCCACAACATTCCCTGAATAAACCCCAGCAAAGCTCCTCCAATTCTGTTACATCCGCCTATCACCGGAAGTTCAGTCAAAAGATCCACTGCATATAGAATAATTTTCATAACAATCATTACCAGTATAAAAGCAATCAAAAATGTTATTCCATTCATAATACCCGTTGCTATATATCTGGCCAGATATTCCGAAAAGTTATTCACTGCCATCTGCTGATAGGTTTCTCCGTTGTTGTTTTCTGTTAACTTTCTCTTTATATTTTCCGGAACTGGCAATTCCTCTATAAATGAAACCTGAGAGCTGGTAGATTCTTCCAGCTTTTCTCCTATTTTCTCCTGAAACAATCCTTCGCATTTATCTTCTATTTTTTCCTGCCAGTCTGTTTTTTCCCTTATATAATCACTTATATAAGGACTCAGCCATGTGGTTGCAGCCATCACAATAATAATCGAAAACATAGAAACTGCAGTTCTGATCATTCCTCTGGAGAAACCCTGAATCACAAAAATCATTACCAGTATCAAAAGTACCCAAAAAAGCCACGTCATATATTTTCTCCCATCTATCCCAGTTTGATTGTTTCCATTCCGCCTTCCATAATGACCATATAACGATTTTGAGCAACCTTAAAAATATTCTGGATTTTCCCCTCATTTAATGTTCCCTGATATCTGCAGGTTCCGTTCATGGAATATATAGCGAATTCATTGGTATTATACATCAAAATCTGATCCTGGCTGATGGTAATATGATCAAAGGCCACCTCCACTCCCGCTTCCCATTTCAATTTTCCATTAGTATTGTACAATTCCATTTTATAAGGAGATTTCCCTTCTGTATCACGAAAAACAAATCCTATATTTTCGCTGTCACAAAAAACACTGAGGATTTCTTCTTCCACACTTACCACTTTATCTTCTTCCGGTATTTGTTTACCCGAAAAAATCACAAATCCATCATCCCGAAATGCCACCGCCTTAGAATTGTTCAAATATTGTACCCGGGGAATCAGAATCTGAGGATATGTATATCCGCTTACCATATTATCCATCTGATTTTGACCGGTATTTCCAAAATTATAGAACGCCATATAACTGGAGGGCTGATTTTTTTTAACACCCAAGTAGGAAACACCCAACAACAATCCATCCGGAGATATGGACAGATCCACCGGATATCCAGGACTGTCAATACTGGTTTTTGCCGTAACAATCTCCCCGCCTGAAGAATCGTATACCTTTAACCAGGTAGTTTCTCCATCTTCCAAAATCGCTGCCACAACTCCCTGAGATGCCACTTTCACTTTTAATATGGGAAGATCTGTCTGAATACTCCCCACCTTTCCTTTATCACTAAAAACAGCCATTTCACTTCCGTTTTTATCATACACAACGCAATAATTCTGGCAAACATCTACCATAGGATTATCCAGAGTATGCGGATCATTCCATATCGCTTTTCCTTTTGCATCCAAAAGAGAAATCTCATCGCCGCCATATTTTAAAATATACTCTCCAAACTGTGCATAGCGGGCAGATATTGCATCTTCCTGTACGGATTCTGTCACAATAGAGTATCCCTTATACTTCCATTTTGCCACCAGAAAATACCCTCCCAGCACCAGTATACCAACTGCCGCTCCGCCTGCAATCGTCCGGTACAGGATTTTCTTTTTGTGACGCGCCATTCTCTCTTTATACTCTGAAACGCTGTTAATCGGCGTCTTATCCTCTGTATCTTTTAAAAATTCAGGCAAAACAGAGGTTATTTTTTTCCTTATCTTTTTTATCTTCTGCTTAAAATTCATATATTCCCCTTATTCCGGTTTCATTACCGGTTTCATTACCATTTTCCCTTATCATAGCACAATGTGTTATACCAGGCAAATAGATTCCTTTTTATTCCGGAAGCATAATTTTCTGTCCCGCATAGATAATATCTTCCGGTGCGATTCCATTCAACTGACAGATTTCTTCCAGTCTCGCAATAGAGCCATATTTATTTTTGCAAATACTTGTCATGGTATCTCCCCTCTGAATAATATACTCCTGCATTATCTCCGGATTTGTGGCTGTTTCCACCTCTTCCTGTTGAGTTTCTTCCCCTCCATCATTTCCACTATCCTCCGGCTGGGTTTCTACTTCCTGTTTTTCTTCCTCTGCCGGTGCATTTTTCTCCGGTTCTGCTGATGTTTCCTCTGCGTTCTGTGTACCCAGCCATTCTTCTGCCGATCCTGTTTCCACCGGTTCCGGTTCTGCTGTCACAGAGGGAATCAATGGTTTTTGCACGTTTTCTCCCGATACAGGCTTGCTCTCTGTTTCCCGAGCCGTTTCTGTCCTTACGTTCTCCAACCTCCCCTCCATTTTTTCATAACTGTTAAAAAATGTGATTCCCACGACTAAAATCGCCGCAGCGGCTCCAGCCCCTAATATCCAATTTTTATATATCGGTTGAGAATCTGTTGCTGTCTTCTCTGGTTCTTCTTTCTTTTCTTTAATCGCTCTTCGAAAATCCACCACCGCTCGATCTGGAATTTTTTCTGTTTCCTCAATAGATTTATTCTGACTCATTTCTATCATATAGGCCTGCATCAAATCATTTTTTTCGTAATAAATATAATATCCCGGCTGACGGATCAACTGATTATTCTCATACATAAAAAACGCATCTTCATTTTCTCCCGGTTCCAGCACAAAAAGCGTTTTATCATTTCCCGCAAAATGATTCAAATGCGTTTTCAAAAGTACTTCATTCATTTGCATATTAAATCCCGGAAGGCTGACAAACCATCCCACGATATCCTGTTCCGGAAAATATTTTCTGCTTTCTTCATAAACCTGTCCCCACACTTTTTCCGAAAACACAATATGCTCCGGAGAAACCTCCAGATTTTGTATTTCAAGGGCGCTCTTTATAAACAGATACCCGTTCCCTTCCAGCCAGTGATATTCTCCAAAAAGTATTGCCGCCTTCCCTCCTTTTTCCTGGTTTCTGGAAATTTTTTTCAAAAATGTATATGCATAATCTTCTATGTAGATTTTCTGATGTCCTTTCACTTCTCCTATTTGTCTGATGTTGTTTGGAATCCTGAAAATTTCTTCTTTTCCCTGGGTTTTCTTCTGCTCTTCCTTATAAATAATCTCTATCATAATCTTCACCCCTTTTGGACATCAGCATATCACGGATTTCCTGCAGATTTTATCGTTTTATGATACCAGAAACCACTTTTTTTGCGACATTTTCTGCATATACCAAAAAACAATTCACTAACATTTTTCTTCTTCCGTCTGAATATTCTATAGGAGAATGGTTAGACTTCAAATACCACGAAGGAAAGGACGATATTTTATGACTGCAAAACGTTGTATTTATTATATTAACGAAAAAAAGCCGTCCGCAAGCAGCGAACTGGCTCATTTATTAAAAAAATGCATCTCAAAAACTGATCATCCATGGGAAGATATTATTTTTATATGCATCGGAAGTGACCGAATTACCGGAGACAGCCTCGGTCCTCTGATCGGTCATCAACTTTCCCGTCAATCCTGGAAGAATATCCATGTTTACGGTACATTGGATTATCCGGTCCATGCCCTTAACCTGGAACAAACCATGAAAAAAATAAAAAAAAGGCATCCCTCTGCACTTATTATTGCAATTGATGCCTCTCTTGGTTCAAAAAAACACGTGGGATTTATTACCGTGGGAACCGGACCTATCCAGCCGGGTGCCGGAGTACACAAAACTCTTCCTCCCGTAGGAGACGTCTTCATCACCGGAATTTTAAATATTTCCGGAAATTTTGAACATCTTCTTCTCCAAACCACCCGTTTATCCCTTGTTGTCCAAATGGCAGAAACCATTACCGACGGAATCACCCGAATATTTTCACCCGCTTATGAAAAACGACGCCTTCTTCCCGATATATGGCCCCAGCCAGAAGAATGCCGACGCCTTTGCTGGGCAAAAGATTCCGGTTTGGCCGCACTTTCCATCGAATCCTTCTCCGGTACCAGTTGCTGAAGAAGATTTGCTCTGGGAATATTTGCAAAAGCGCGTTTCATCAACCAGGCAATGGGACGGCCCCATATCTTACTGTTTAAAATTCCCGAGTAATGCTCTGCGATTTCCATGGACCCACAATATTTATCTGTCAGGCAGATCACATAGGTTTCCGCATAACGGGGCGGTATAACAGATACCGGCCACATATGTTTTGTGATCACTTCTTTTTCAATCTTATTTAATTTGAAGTATTTTCTTGCATTTTTATAAGCCGCTATAGGATGGGTGATTGCATGAAGACGATCTCCCGTCCTCCTTTTATGCTGTCTCCAATCATACAGAAATAAATCATGAAGCATACCGCCACGAGCGGCTGATCTGGCGTCCAGCCCCATATATTTGCAGATACGGAAATTATTGTATGCCACATTCAGGCAGTGTTCATAACAGTCCGTATCGCAATGCTGATAAAATTTTTTCATCTGCAAAACAACCGGATGCGTGATAATATCCTTCACACATTCATAAAATTCCTGATTTTCTCCATTTTCCGCATATCTTTTCTTTCTGATATCTGCGGATGAAATCTTTGGTCTCGGAACTGGTAATACTGTTGCCATATGCCTCTCTCCTATCTGAAATAGACTTCTAAACGATACTGCTCATAACTTCTTTTTTACAATTATCAATACTTCCTCTTACACAAAAGAGCGGGGCATTTCCCCCGCTCCCTTTTTCTAATTATATAGTAAGTGTTCCACTTTTGTAAAGTTTTATGTGCTTATTTTCTCACATATTCCTTTATCTGTTCATAAACTCCCTGGCCATCCAGTTTGTATTTCTCCAGCAATTTCACCGCTGGTCCGGATTCGCCAAACACATCCTTAACACCTATCTTCAGAACTGATGTGGGATATTTTTCACACAAAGTTTCACATACTGCGCTTCCCAGACCGCCAATTACAGAGTGTTCTTCCACAGTTACTATCTTGCCGGTTTCTTTTGCAGCCGCGACCACCAGTTCTTCATCCAAAGGTTTGATGGTATGAATATTAATTACTTTCGCCTGAATTCCGTCTTCTGCCAGTTTTTCTGCTGCTTCCAGAGCAGAATTCACACAAAGTCCTGTGGCAATAACAACCACATCTTTTCCTTCTCTGAGAACCACACCTTTTCCCAGTTCAAATTTATAATCCGGACGATCATTGATCACCGGAACAGCCAGACGTCCAAACCGCATATAAACCGGTCCATCAATCTCATAAGCCGCCTTCACCGCTTCTTTTGCTTCCACTTCGTCCGATGGATTGATAATAATCATCCCGGGAATTGTCCGCATAAGTGCAATATCTTCGTTACACTGATGGGTTGCTCCATCTTCTCCTACAGAAATACCTGCATGGCTTGCTCCGATTTTTACATTGAGATGAGGATAACCAATAGAGTTTCTCACCTGTTCAAACGCCCGCCCTGCTGCGAACATGGCAAATGAACTTGCAAACGGAACTTTTCCCGCTGCCGCCAGACCTGCTGCCACGCCCATCATATTTCCTTCTGCGATTCCGCAGTCAATAAAACGATCTGGAAATTCTTTTTTAAACATACCGGTTTTCGTAGCTGCTGCCAGATCCGCATCCAACACAACCACATCTTCATGTTCTTTGCCCAATTCCACCAGAGCTTTACCATAGCCTTCTCTGGTTGCAACTTTTTTTACATCTGACATAACGCTTCACCTGCCTTTTCCAGTTCTTCCATAGCTGCCGCATACTGTTCATCATTAGGAGCCACTCCGTGCCATCCCACCTGATTTTCCATAAAAGATACTCCCTTGCCTTTTACAGTTTTTGCAATAATCGCTGTAGGCATACCTTTGGTTTCTTTCGCTTCTTTTAATGCAGCTTCAATCTGATCAAAATCATTTCCATCAATATTGATCACATGGAAATGAAATGCCTCAAATTTTTTATCAATTGGATAAGGGGAGTTTACTTCTTCCAGTCTTCCATCTATCTGAAGATCATTGTTATCCACGATAACTACCAGATTATCAAGGTTCTTAAATCCAGCCAGCATAGCTGCTTCCCAGACCTGTCCCTCCTGAATCTCTCCGTCTCCAAGAAGTGTATACACCCGATAGTCTGCCTCGTCCATCTTTCCTGCAATAGCCATTCCCACTGCAGCAGAAATTCCCTGTCCCAAAGATCCACTGGACATATCTACGCCCGGAATATGCTTCATATCCGGATGTCCCTGCAAATAGGAACCAATATGGCGCAATGTCACCAGATCTTCTACCGGAAAGAATCCTCTGTGAGCCAGCGCGCTGTATAATCCCGGAGCAGTATGACCTTTTGATAATACGAAACGGTCACGATCCTCCTTTCCAGGATTTTCAGGATCCACATTCAACTCCTCAAAATATAAGTATGTAAAAATATCAGCAGCAGACAGAGATCCACCCGGATGTCCTGCCTTTGCCGCATGGACAGATGTTACAATACCCTTACGAACTTCATTTGCCATTTTCTGAAGCGCCAGTTTATTCATTCTGTTCTCCTTTCGGTGATATCAAGCATTATTATTCAGCTGTATCAGTATGCCACATTTTTAAATTCCATGCAATATCTCAACTGCTTTTTCTTTATATTTATCATTATTCCCCAAATACTGCTTTATAATCCGCCTGAAATTTTGCAATTCCAGCATCTGTCAGAGGATGATGAATCATTTGTTCCAATACTTTATAGGGAACTGTTGCTATGTCGGCGCCTGCCAGAGCGCATTCTGTCACATGGATCGGATTTCTTACACTTGCCGCAATGATCTCCGTGTCAATTCCTGCCACTTCAAAAATCTCTACAATTTCATGAATCAGATCCACACCTCTTACTGAAATGTCATCCAGTCTTCCCAGGAAAGGGGAAACGTATGAGGCTCCTGCTCTCGCCGCCAAAAGAGCCTGATTTGCCGTAAAAATCAAAGTTACATTCGTTTTGATTCCTTCCGCCGACAACGCATTACAGGCTTTCAGTCCTTCCGCTGTCATGGGGATTTTCACCACCATGTTTGGATGAATAGCCGCAATCTCACGTCCTTCCCGAATCATTCCTTCCGCATCTACAGTAGTTGCCTTCACTTCTCCGCTGATAGGACCATCCACAATTGACGCGATTTCTTTAATCACTTCTTTAAAATCCCGTCCTTCTTTCGCAATCAAAGATGGATTCGTGGTGACGCCACAGATGATTCCCATATCATTCGCTTTTTTAATATCCTCTACTTTTGCCGTGTCAATAAAGAACCTCATTGTTTCCTCCTTTCCTACAACTCCACCCGGCCTTCCAAAGCCCTCAGAAGTGTAACCTCATCAATATATTCCAAATCGCCGCCTACAGGTACGCCGCTGGCAATACGACTCACCCTGATCCCCGTAGGTTTAATAAGTTTACTGATATACATTGCCGTTGTCTCTCCTTCAAGGCTGGAATTGGTAGCTATGATCACCTCATCCACATCTCCCTGAAGTCTCAGCATAAGTTCTTTCAGACGTATATCGTTTGGTCCAATTCCCAACATAGGGGAAATGGCGCCGTGAAGTACATGGTATACCCCTTCATATTTTCCTGTTTTTTCATAAGCTGCCAGATCCCGTGTATTTTCCACCACCATAATCTGTTTATGATTTCTTTTTTCATTGGCGCAAATAGGGCAAAGCTCCTGATCCGTCAAAGTAAAACACTCTTTGCAGTATTTTACATTTTCTCTTGCGCCCGTCATGGCTCCAGCCAACTGTTCCACCTGTTCTTTTGGCATATTGATAATGTGAAATGCCAGTCTCTGGGCTGACTTTGCTCCTATCCCCGGAAGTCTGGAAAGCTGTTCAATTAACTTACTGATATGACTGCTATAGTATTCCATATTAGAATGGGAATCCTCCACCCAATCCGCCTGTAAGTTTTGACATCACTGCCTGAGTCTCTGTCTCCATCTTACGCAAAGCTTCATTTGTTGCAGCCATGATCAGGTCTTCCAGCATCTCAATATCATCCGGATCTACCACTTCCTCTGCCAGCTTCACTCTGGTCACTTCTTTTTTACCTGTCACAGTTACTTCTACTGCTCCGCCGCCTGCTGTCGCTGTAAATTCTGTTTCTTCCAAAACCTTCTGATTTTCTTCCATCTGCTTTTGCATTTTCTGCGCCTGCTTCATCAGATTGTTCATATTGCCAGGCATTCCACCTGGAAATCCACCACGTCTTGCCACCGTATTTTCCTCCTGTTTTTCCATTCTCTTCTTTTTTACTCTTCATCCGGTTCATCTTCAATAACAATATCCATATGAACCGCCTGCTTTAATATATCATCAACAGAGATATCTGCCAACTCCTTATGTGAATCTCTTTTTTTAAGAAGCATCTCTACCTCTACTGATTTTCCAATTTGACGGGCGATCAACGCCTCTAACAATTCTTTTTTTGCGGGATCTTCCACACAGTTTTGTGCCAGATCATTGGTAAATTCAACGTACAGTTTATTTTCCCCTGTATTTCCATTATACTTGGGAATTGCTGTACTCAGAAAGGATTTGAACATCCCTTCTGTTTGACCCACAATCATTTTCCAGTTATTTTTTATTTTCTGTAAATCCTCCGGCGCCGCTTTTTCCGGCTTCGCCATCATATCTTCCTGTTGTCTGCCGTCTCCAAAGACAGTTCCATTTCCTGTATTTCCGGGATAATTCTCCTCCATTGCCTGGTTTCCCGAAACCGCCATGACAGGAACTCCCTGTTCCATTTTTTCTTCCAGTACACGAATCCGGTCCAGTACCGAATCCAGATTTGTTTCCATCGCAGGTCTGCATAATTTTATCAAACCTATCTCTACCATTACCCGCTTTTGCGTAGCATACCGAAGCTGACTGGACAACTCCGAAAATACCCGGATATATCGCATCAGGGTATCACTGTCTATCATCTGGCTTTCTTCCTGGAGCGCTTTCAGATTTTCTGTGGAAACATCCAGAACTTCCTCCGGATTTTCCGACGTCTTTACCAGTAACAGATTTCTCATATACCAGGTAAAGTCACTGACAAACTGTCCCAGCTCTTTTCCGCCTGTAAGCAGTTCTTCCAAAATGTGGATACACCCGGTTACATTTCCCTGCAAAACCTGACGGAGCAGCCTGCTGAACACTTCATTATCCACAGTTCCCAGCACATCCAGCACCTTGTCATATGTCAGTCTTTCTCCCAGATAAAAGGCAATACACTGATCCAGAAGGCTGAGAGAATCACGCATAGAGCCGTCCCCTGCCTTCGCCACATACCGAAGCGCTTTTTCTTCCGCATCAATTCCTTCTTTTTCCATCAGCTCCTGCAATCTGCAGGTAATAGTATCTATGGAAATACGGTGAAAATCATATCTTTGACATCTGGATAAAATAGTCACCGGAATCTTATGGGATTCTGTGGTAGCCAGAATAAAAATCACGTAAGAAGGAGGCTCTTCCAGAGTCTTCAAAAGCGCATTGAAAGCGCCCGCTGACAACATATGAACCTCGTCAATGATATAGACCTTATATTTTCCCTGGGTAGGGCGATAGGCCACCTCTTCCCGGATCTCACGAATATTATCCACCCCGTTATTGGATGCCGCATCTATCTCGATCACATTCATAGAAGTCCCAGCCTGAATCGCTTTACAGGCTTCACACTCATTACAGGGACTCCCGTTAACCGGATGTTCACAGTTCACCGCTCTGGCCAGAATCTTCGCCACTGTTGTCTTACCGGTTCCCCTGGTGCCGCAGAACAAAAAAGCGTGACCAATACGGTCCGCCTGAATCTGATTCTTTAAAGTTGTTACAATATGATCCTGTCCCTTTACATCCTCAAAAGTATCCGGACGGAACTTTCGATACAGAGCAGTATAGCCCATACGATATGCCTCCTGATAAAAATAAAATCAAAAAGTTATTATACTTCTCTTCTGGATGTTTTCCAAAAGAGAAGTATAATCTTGCTCATCAATCTCCGAAGCTGATTCCCATTCTCTTAGCGTCTCTGATTTCCTGAGCGTCCGGTGTCACCATCTTCAGCTTACCTGCGCATTCTTCCAACGGCACTTTCTTTGTCTTTCCATTGACAATACCTACCATATATCCGTACTCATCATTTAATATCAGTTTAGCCGCTGCCGATCCCAAACGGGTAGATAATACACGGTCATATGGGCAGGGACTTCCGCCTCTCTGGGTATGGCCGGGAACAGTCACACGAATCTCCATACCGGTACGATCTTCGATTTCTTTTGCTATCTTATAAGAAATTGACGGATATTTCTTTGCATATTCTTCCTGTTTTTTCTTTAATTCCTTTTTAGGTAGCTTGGCATCTTCTTTGGAAATAGCTCCCTCTGCCACTGCAAGAATAGTAAATCCGCTTCCGCGTTTTCTTCTGCCTTCAATAGCTTCTACCACTTTATCCAGATCATAAGGAATCTCCGGAATCAGGATTACATCTGCGCCGCTGGCAATACCTGCATATAATGTAAGCCATCCCACTTTATGTCCCATAACTTCCACAATAAATACACGATTATGGGAAGAAGCTGTGGTATGAATACAGTCAATAGCCTCTGTGGCAATATTAACCGCGCTGTAAAAACCAAAAGTCATATCCGTTCCCCAGATATCATTGTCAATGGTCTTTGGAAGATGGATAATATTCAGTCCTTCTTCTCTAAGCAGATTGGCTGTTTTCTGTGTTCCGTTTCCACCCAGAATCACCAGACAGTCCAGACGAAGTTTGTAATAATTCTGTTTCATTGCTTCCACTTTATCCAAACCCTTTTCATCCGGCACACGCATTAATTTGAATGGCTGACGGGAAGTTCCCAGAATCGTACCTCCCCTGGTCAAAATGCCGGAAAAATCCTTGGAAGTGAGCATACGGTAATCTCCGTAAATCAGACCTTTATAACCGTTCATAAAACCGTACACTTCCAGCTCATCAAGATTATTCGCCAGACCTTTTACAACACCACGCATCGTTGCATTTAATGCCTGACAGTCACCGCCGCTTGTCAACAAACCTATCCTTTTCATCATTTTCACGTCCTATCATCTTAAGATATGGGAAATCCATTCGGGTTTATTATATCCTATTTTACCATCTCTCACAAGTGAAAGATTGGCGAACCCATTCTTTTTCATTGACTTTTATCCTCAAACAGGTTATACTTGGAAATGCGCAGCCGGGGAGATAGCGGTGCCCTGTACCTGCAATCCGCTACAGCAGGGGTGATACCAATCTGAGGGCTTCTTCTTGCAGAGCTGCCTTCTATAAGTGGCGTTGACGTCTGGGTCTTACGCAACAGGAATCTGTGAACCGTGTCAGGTCAGGAATGGAGCAGCACTAAGCAGAACCTTCTGTGTGCCGTAAGGGCGCCTGGGCCGAGTTAACTGTAGGAGTAACGTCTGTGAGGGAAGTTCGAGGTGCGGTGCGCATTTTATATTTCTAATTATTCTGTATTTTCGTTATTATTTGATATGCTTCCTTTTATTATGCGAAGCACATTCTATTCTGTTTCCAGTCTTGTTGATGCAAATTTCTCAGTTTCCCAATTTACTCACTTACTCACCACTATTTTTCTTAAAAACAGTGTTTTTTAATTTGTAACAGCCTTTTCAAAAATTATAATTAAACATAAAAAATCCACCGTAATTTTACAAAAATTACGATGGACTCTCAGCGGAGATGGAGAGATTTGAACTCTCGCACCGGTTACCCGATCTACCGCATTTCGAGTGCGGACCCTTCAGCCACTTGGGTACATCTCCAAAATCATTCGTTTTCCATTATACTGCCTTGCTTTTCTTCCGTCAATAGCTGTTTTTTCCGTTTTTTCTCTTCTCTCAGTTCCCGAAAAAAACCTGACAGCATCTGGCTGCACTCCTCTTCCAAAACTCCCCTCACCACATTTACCTGATGATTAAACTCTTCCATTTCCAAAAGATTTAAAACGGAACCTGCGCATCCGGCTTTCGGATTCATACTGCCGATCACCACCCGACTCACTCTTGCCTGTACGATAGCTCCCGCACACATCTGACACGGTTCCAGAGTGATATACATGGTACAGCCTTCCAGTCTCCAATCCCCCAGTTTTTTACTGGCTTTTCGTATTGCATTCATTTCAGCATGGGAAATCGTATTTTTATCCGTGTTTCTCCGGTTATATCCCCGCGCAATAATCTTTCCCTCATATACAATGACGCAGCCAATAGGAACCTCCTGTAAAGCATAAGCCTTTTTCGCCTGGCGCATCGCCTCTTTCATATATTTTTCATGTTCCATCCATTGTTCTTTTGAAAAATCATCCATCATTTCCCTGGCCATAGTATTTTTCCTCTCATTTTAGTCATACTCCTTTTTCTCTGAGCATATGCTGTCATAGAAAACGCCCAAAGGAAGTGCAAAATTTGTCCGAATATCAACGTTTCGTATCTTATCTTTATGAATATCAAAATAATCAAAAATCAAAAAACTGTGGGTTTACCCGGGTAGAAATCCGAAACCAGCAATGCCGTCTGGAAGTACATATGAAACTTCCTCCTTATCCCTTTATTCCCCGTTTTCAGGTATATGCCTTTGTCCGGGAAAATGAGCAGTTTCCCGGCATTTCTCTGGGATACGCCAGTTACCAGCAAGGTACTGTCTATGGAAAATTTATGATCCCCCGGGAAAATATCGGCGGTTATTCCTATTCTTTTCAAAATCTGGAAGGTCTTCTCATACAGACCGATACCGGACAGATTTTCGCTACCAGTTGGAAAGACCACGCCTTTCATCCCGGATTATTCACCCCCGCAGAAATGCTGTCTCAGGTTCATGCCGCTTCTCTGGAAGAATCTCCAAAACCGGAGACCCCTTTGCCGGATTCTTCTGATACCTGGGAGGATATCCAAAACACTTATCCACAGGTACAGCCCTTTTTTGATGATGAAATCCACCAGTGCGTAAAGTTATCCCCACAAGATATCCCCAACCTGGCCCAAAAGTCTTTTTATGTGAGAAATAATCAGTTTCTCTCCCGCCAATGCCAGACCTTTCACCATTTTCTTCTGGGGAAAATGCAGGAAGGCCGCCCGGGAGAATATGTATTGGCCGTACCTGGCATTTACGACGAAACCGAACATTTTCTTGCGGGAATGTTTGGCTTTCCCAATTTTAAACCGGCTCAGGATACTGCCATTCGTCCCGGACAGTTTGGTTACTGGTATCGGATAATCTATTAAAATACCTCAGTCAATTCCCCGTATCTCAACCTGTGAAATCTCTTCCAGCAGTAATTGGCGGAAATTTTCCAGTTGTTCTCTGGAATAGCTGCTGTATACAGGATGAATCACCTGTTCTGATTCTTTATATGCCTGAAGAAAATACCGCCTGCTGCCGGAAAGCCATTTTCTTATTTTCAAAAAATCTTCTTTTTTATGAAGTTCCCGGGTTACTGTGGTACGAAATTCATAATCCACCTTTCCAGATTTTAAAAATTCCACTGTTTCATTAACCGCCTCCAGATCAACCTGGGCAATCCCCGCTGTTTCTCCATATTTATCCGGCGCATTTTTAATATCCATAGCCACATAATCCACCAGACCTGCTTTCACCATATCCTGTACCATCTGTGGATTTGTGCCGTTGGTATCAAGTTTAACAGAATAATCCATTTTTTTAATCTGTTGTATAAATTCCGGCAATTTCTTATGTACCGTAGGTTCTCCCCCTGTAATACAAACTCCGTCAAGAATCCCTTTTCTTTTTTTCAGTGTACCCAGGATTTCTTCTATGGGAATTACCGGTTCATTCTCCGGCTCAAGAACCAATCCGGCATTATGACAAAAAGGACAGCGAAAATTACAATGCCCCAGAAAAATCGTACAGGCCAGTCTGCCCGGATAATCCAGCAATGTCAGTTTATTAAACCCATGTACCTTGACCATTATTCTTCTCCATTTTCAAAAAAATTTCTGATTTCTTCTTCCGATGCCTGAACAGAACCCTGAACAAAAAATGGTTTTCCACCGCCTCTTCCCTGAAGTTTTTGATTCATTTTTTTCACAAATTCTCTCAAATCTCCATTTTTTTCTCCTATCGCATACCGATATCCCTTCTGGTCATCACCGCAAAATACACCGCATCTTCCTCCGCAGGTTTCCATTACCTCTGCCGCCAGTTTCCTTCCGCTCTCCCCGGACATCTGATGTTCAAACAAAAGCTGATCTCCCTGTCCGGCTTTTTCCCTGGTAATTCTCTCTATCTTCTCATATTCCATTCCTATCAGTTGAAAACGGGTATTCTGGTATTCCTCCTGAAGACGTTCCACCGCCTGGGCAGTCTCCTTCCATTTTGCAGAAAGCAGATTGGATATCTTTCTATTTTGCTCTTTCAATTGATTGCTGTGCTGTAACGCCCGTATACCACACAACATTTCAATTCTCACGCCCCCTTTTGCTCGCTGGGATGAAAGAAGCATAATTTGTCCTATTTCTCCGGAATTTTTCACATGAACACCGCAGCAGGCACACATATCCGCTCCCGGCCAGGTGACGATCCGAACCTCTCCGGTTAATTCTTTCTTGCTCCGATAAGGCAGCTTTTCCCGTCCTTCTTTCGTGGGATATGTAATCTCAATGGGATGATTCTCCCATACATATTTGTTTGCCTGATATTCTATTTCTTTTAACTCTTCCTCTGGAATTTCCCCGTCAAAATCAATCGTAATGGTTTCCGGTCCCATATGAAATCCAATATTATTGTATCCATACCTCTCATGAATCATACCGCTGACAATATGCTCACCCGAATGCTGCTGCATCAGATCAAATCGTCTTTCCCAGTCAATTTTTCCTGTCACCTTCATCCCCGGTTCCATTGGCTTTTCTAAAAAATGCCAGATCTCCCCCTCTATTTCCTGCACCTGTAAAACAGGAATATCATTTAAAAACCCGGTATCATATGGCTGACCGCCTCCCTCCGGATAAAATGCGGTACGGTCCAGTCTCACCCGATAACCCTGTTTTTCCTGACGGCATTCTAGCACCTCGCCTGAAAATTCTTTCATCCAGGAGTCCTGGTAAAATAACCTTTCTGTAATCATTTTTCTATATCCTCTGATCTCTTTCTTCTTATTTCGCAGTACCCATATTTTACCTCGCACCCACAAAAAAATCAATCGCATCTGTCAGGGATTCCCCCGACAGATGCGATTGATCTTATTTTCAAATGCTATTCTTATGATTCAATTCCCGCTGTCTCAATAAGGAATTTCACACTGCCATCCATATCTTTATCCCAACCGTCAAATGTCGTATATTCTTTATCCGCATCAACTACTGCATGGAGACGATCCAACACATCCTGAAGACTGCCATTCATAACATCTGCCAGTTCCTGAATACCTTCTTCATCAAACTCCTTCATACCGTCTTCCAGTTTATGACCGCCATCTTCCAACTTTGTGGTTCCCTCTTTCAAAGTTTTTCCACCGGCTGCCAGTTTTCCGGTACCTTCTTTTAAAGCTCCTGCGCCGTCAGCCAACTGACCAATTCCATTACTGAGAGTTCCTGCACCGGACTGTAATTTCAATCCGCCATTCAGTAAGGTCTTACTTCCTTCTGCCAGCTGAGAAGCTCCGCTGTTCAAAGCAAAATTATTGGCAATCAGAGTATTTCCTCCCGCTTTCAGTTGTGCTGTTCCTTTACTGAGAGTATCTGCTCCTGCTGCCAACTGCCCAATACCATCACTAAGGGTTTCTGTTCCCTTGAGAAGCTCTTTTGTTCCTGCGTTTAATTTTCCTGCTCCCTGTGCAAGACCTGCTGCTCCCTGATTCAGAGCTTCATTATTGGAACAAAGTTTTTCACTTCCCTCTTTTAACTGTTTCACACCCTCTGCCAACGCATTCACGGAAGTCTGAATATCTCCCATTCCGTTTAAGGTTCCACCCATTTCTCCCAGCGCTTTCTGTAATTGTCCTGCTCCTGCCTGAGTCTTCGATGCTCCGTCTGCCAATTTTGCCAGAGCTTCCGCATCCACCTGAACCTGAGATAATGCTTCTGAAATCTTATCCAGTCCACCGCTAATAGTTTCCAACTGTGGAGCATTTTTTTCCGCCGTATCATCAGAAAGACTAATCTGAATATCACTGGCATCCACAGACATACTTGCCAGAATTGCCGCTTTCTGATCTTCTGTTAATCCTGCCGTATCCAGCGCTGCGCTGACTTTATTCTTTTGCTGTTGTAATTTTTCTGCTGCCGCTGTCTGCGCCTGATTGGTAGCCTCCTGAGACATTGCTCCTGCATCCGGATAGGAAATAGCATTCAGTAAATCTTTTGCCTGAGTTACAAGTGTCTGGGTTTGCGCCACAACTCCCTTTAATTGATCAAGCTGATTTTTCATAGCGTCAGCTCCCTCTTGCACCTGACCTGCTCCTGCGGCAAGTTCTCCTGCTCCCTTACTTAAAGCAGTTACATTTTCCTTTAACTTTGTCATAGTTTCCGGAAGCTTGGAGAAAATCTCCAGAGATCCCTGCATTTTACTGTACATCTCATTTAAACCGCCGGAAATAGATTCCGTTCCTGCTGTGTAGGTTTTCAGATTAGAAGCCAATGTCTCTGTGCCTTTTTTCAAATCTTCTGTACCCTTTTCCAATTCCTGTACACCCTGAGCCAGTTCTGCTTTTTTCTCATTCATGGTATCTATTCCGTTTTTCAGAGCTTTGGCGCCCTCATCCACCTGATTGACGCCTGCAAATAACTGATTTGCCCCATCTGTATAGGAGGCTACTCCGTCCTTTAATGACTGCGCTCCTGTCTTGAATGTCTGCAATCCCTCTGCCAGCTGATTTACCCCGTCAACCAACTGCCCTTTCTGGGAATTCATGGCATCAATTCCGGCTTTCAACTGTCCGGCGCCATTATCTGCGCTGTTTAAGCCGTTTACAAATTCATCTGCAGAAGAATTTAACTGTTCGATACCATCCGCAAGTTCACCGCTGCCTTTTACCAGAGCAGTAGATGCATCTGTCAATTTATCCATACTTTCTTTCAAGTCATCTACGCTGTCAATCTCATCCAGTCCTAACTCATTTAAAGTACCTGTAGTAGCCACCGTAGCGGTAAGCGCAAGTGAAAAATCCGTAACATCCGCAGTAATTTCCACATAGTCCGGAATTTCTATTTTTTCTGTTGCTTCCGTTTCGGAAAGTTTTAAACTGTCTGACAGTCCCGGAAAACCAATTCCCATCACAATCTCATTCTGACCGTCGGACATCACTTTTCCATTGGTTACCTGCACATTGGCAAATTTCTCTGTCGGTAAAATCATTCCTGTAGCCATCATAAACGGAGTGGAAATATTTTCTTCTTTTCCATTTATTTTTACTGTCTGACTGGATTTATTTTCATAATCAATACGAATTTTTACCTTTCCGCTTTTTCCTGCCAGTTGTGAAGGCTGAATTTCCTTCCCATCCAGAAAATATGTCATTTTCACTGCCACCGGAAGCTCCTTGCTGGTACTTCCCTGATAATATATGTCATTTCCTCCTGCCGACCAGGTGATCGTTCCATCGCTGTTTTGCGTAAATCCCTCTTCGCCCTTCACATTTTTAATGTCGCTCAAATCGCTTTTATCTGTAATGGAAGTTTCTTTTTCTGTATTTTTCAGCCAGTTACTTACAATAACATTCTGTATATTTCCATTTTCATCTGCATTTACATAAACAGTCTGCTCTTTTTCAGGAACTGCTGCCGCCACACTGGTTACAGGAACTGTCATAGATAACAAAACTGCTGTACCCGCCATCATTGCCTGCACATATTTTCTTTTCATAATGATTTACCTCCTGTTTTTCTGTTTAAAGTTTTTACTCGTTTTACAAATCAATCCGTCAAACAACCAATACATGGCAGGTAAAAACAGCAATACTGCACACATACTGATCAATGCTCCTCTGGCCATCAAAAGACACAGAGAACTTATCATATCAATCTTTGAATACATACCTACGCCAAAAGTTGCTGCGAAAAAGCTGAATGCGGATACCATAACAGGGCGCATACTGGTCTGGTGTGCAATCTGAATTGCTTCTTTTTTGCTCTTTCCTGAGCCACGTTCTTTTTCATATCTGCTGGTCATTAAAATTGCATAATCCACAGTAGCTCCCAACTGAATCGTTCCAATTACAATAGATGCCACGAAAGGAAGCTGAGATCCGGTCAGATAAGGAATACCCATGTTGATGAAAATTGCCCCTTCGATTACCATTACCAAAATTACCGGAAGAGAAATCGATTTAAAGACAAACACAATAATGAAAAATACTGCCAGGATGGATACTGCGCTTACCACCTTAAAGTCATGATCTGTAATTTCAATCAAATCTTTTGTACACGGCGCTTCTCCCACCAACATTCCTTTCGGATCGTACTGTTTCAATACTTTATTTAATTTATCAATCTGCTGATTCACCTGATCTGACGCCACAGGATATTCATTCATAATTAACATCAGCTCATAGTTGTCACTTTCCAACACTTCCAAAACATCTTTCGGAATCATATTTTTCGGCATGGTAGGTCCCACAAAAGTTTCCAGTCCCAATACCTGTTTTACGCCATCAACCTTTTCCATTTCCGAAATCATCTGATATTTCTGTTTATCATCTATATTTTTATCCAACAGAATCATGTGAGCCGCGCCCATATCATATTCTTCCTGAAGTTTTGTATTTGCCTGGATACTTTCCAGATCCTTCGGCAAAGTAGCATCCAGATTGTAATATACAGAAGTGTTCGCCTGGAAATATGCAAAGGGTACAAACAAAAGCAGAAATACCACTGCAAATATCATGTGGTGTTTTACCACAAAGTCAGATACCTTCGGGAAATCCGGTATCAACTGGCGGTGCGCTGTCTTCTCTAATGCTTTATCAAAAATCATGATCATAGAAGGAAGGACAGTAACACAACAGATCACGCCAAAGACAACACCTTTTGTCATAACAACACCCAGATCCAAACCTAAGGTAAAGCTCATAAAACACAATGCCACGAAACCTGCAATCGTGGTAATAGAACTTCCCACCACAGATTTGATCGTTGCTGCAATTGCCTGCGCCATGGCTTCTTTATGATCGCCTGCACATACTTCTTTCTTTTCCTGATAACTGTGCCACAGGAAAATGGAGTAATCCATAGTCACACCCAACTGCAATACTGCACTTAAGGCTTTTGTTATGTAAGAAATTTCTCCTGTCAGTACATTGGTTCCCATATTGTAGACAATTGCCATTCCAATACTCAGCAGGAATAACACAGGAATCAGATAAGTTTCCATGGTCAGCGCCAATACGATACAGGAAAGGGCTACTGCAATCACTACATAAATAGCCACTTCCGATTCTGCCAGATTCTTTGTATCTGTTACCACTGCAGACATACCGCTCAGAAAGCACTGCTTTCCTGCAATGTGTCGGATATCTTCAATGGCATCCATTGTCTCATCCGCTGAAGTGGTCGTATCAAAAATAATAAACATCATTGTGGAATCTTCCGAATTAAAGGCAGTTCTTATTTTTTCCGGAAGCATTTCCATGGGGATACTGATATCTGCAAAACTGTCATACCATACCAACTTTGCTACATGCTCCACATCTTCAATCTTCTGCTTTAACACAGCCACATCTTTATTCTCCATTCCTTCGCACAGAAACATGGAATAGGCGCCCGTTCCAAATTCATCCACCAGGATATCCTGTCCTTTCATTGTCTCAATATCATCCGGCAAATAATACAGGATATCGTAATTGACTCTGGTATTGATATAACCGATTGTTGCCGGAATCAATAACAAAATACTGATAATGAAAATAGGAATCCGAAATTTTACAATCTTCCTCCCCAATTTTTCCATGATGTCTCCTCCTTATAAAAATAGTTTATGACTACTGGTCATTTATTGTTATATATCAAAACTGACCAATAGTCAATATTTAAAATGTAAAATTTTGACCAATAGTCATTTTTATTTTTGTGCATTACGGCGAAAGTATAGAACTTACAGGATTTTCGTTTGACTTTTCCCAAAATGCATTACTATAATAAATGAAGATTACAGGATGACTTGCTGTAGACACAGTTACTGTTGGAAATATGTTAAATACAAGGGGAAAATGTGACATGGGAAAAGTAGATAACAACAAACAAAAAAAAAGGGACTCCCTTCTGGAATCCGCTTTCTCACTATTTATTAATAATGGATTTTCAAAAACCTCCATCTCCGATATTGTAGATACCGCCGGTGTTGCCAAAGGTACCTTTTATCTTTACTTCAAAGATAAATATGATATTCGCAATCATCTGATTGCCCACAAAGCCAGCCAGGTATTTGAAAATGCTTACCGGGAACTTCAGGCGCATCCAGAAATTATCGAATTCGAAAACCAGATTCTTTTCATTATAGATCAAATTCTGGATCAATTAGACGCCAACCATAATCTGGTCTCCCTGATTTCCAAACATCTGAGCTGGGGATTCGTAAGAAACTCCCTGATCTACACTCCCGGAAAAGAAACACCGTCAATACTGACAATTGTGAGAAATATGCTGGATGAAGCAGAATACACCTACAATTCCCCGGAACTGATGATGTATATGATCCTTGAAATTGTCAGCGGCACCAGTTACAATGCCATCCTCTATCAACAACCTGTGCCACTTGATGAACTAAAGCCACATTTATACAAAACGGTAAAAGGAATACTGGAAGGCTACCGTGTTAAACCCACTCAATAATATTACACCATTACAAAACCGGAACGAAACTGTTTTAAAAACAGCCCCGTTCCGGTTTTTCAATTACGGAAATACAAATCACAAGAAAAAAGAAATCCTTTTAACACCTTCAAAGATACAACAACTCCCCTATCCACAAAAAACTTCTGAGGAAATGGGATATCTTGCTTTTAAACACTCCTATGGTTGACGTCACATTATGTCAACTGGTGATAAAATGGTTATATTCGAAAAAATGACACCACTTTTTCGCCTCTAAAACAGGATTTTCCAGTGTTTTTCAAGGATTTTTCATTGAATTTGGTGACAAAAGCGAAAGTTTTCTTAAAGTGTCACCAATTTTTATCTAAAAAATGGTTGATTATCTCAAAAA
>DETV01000052.1:32135-65179 GCA_002361775.1 Eubacterium sp. UBA3279 | reverse complement strand
TTTGAGTGACCGCGAGTAAGCGAATGGTGGAAGAACGCAGGAAAAGAAGAAGGATGTAACGTATGTGCAGTTTTGAAGGTATATGAAGGGGATTGGTCAAATGGTATGACAGAAGTCTCCAAAACTTTTAGCGGGAGTTCGATTCTCTCATCCCCTGTTGAAAACCGTCGATTTATCGGCGGTTTTTTTGTTGTAAAATATAAAATCTGAAGGTGGAGGATTTATGAAAATTGAAATTAGAAAAATGTTAAAATCAGATATAATTGAATTTCCCAAAGAATTTGAAAAACAAGGATGGAATAAACCTGTAGAGCAATTTCAGATATATTATAATGACCAAGAAAATGGAAGGAGAAAGGTGTTTGTGGCTGAAGTTGCTGGAAATGTAGCAGGATATGCGACACTTCTTCCTCATGATATATCGGGACCGTTCAAAGAAAAAAACATCCCTGTGATTGTGGATTTCAATGTACTGGAAAAGTATCGCAGAAATGGTATCGGAACTGCAATTATGGATGCGATTGAAAATCATGTGAAGGAATATTCATCTACAATATGTCTTGAGGTGGGACTTCATTATGGATATGGCGCTGCGCAAAGGATGTATGTCAAGCGTGGATATATTCCCGATGGCAGTGGAGTCTGGTTTAATGGTAAACAGTGGGAACAATATGAGCCTTGTGTAAATGATGATGAGCTTATACTTTATCTTTCTAAAAAATTGGATTAATATATTTGTAGTATTTGTAATGTTGGTATATTCATTTTATGAAGATGTATACTTTTTTCCAGATTAAAAAAAATGTCACCACATTTTCATGGAATTCTGGAGTTTTTTAGGGGGAAATCCTTCCTTTCAGCTACTAAAAGGATACTTTTTCTTGGATTTTGAAAAAAGTCACCATTTTTTTGTGAAAAAAGTGGTGACTTTTTTTCAAAAATCGCAATTTGGTAACAATTTATAGAGAAATCCGGCTGTTTTTCAAAGAAAATGGCGTAAAATCAACAGAAAAATGGTGACATTTTAATGAAAAATCAAAAAAAGTATATATTTCTGTCCTTATCGATAAAATTTTGAAGGTGACAGGTTGCGAAAGGGAAATTAAAGTTGCCGTATAGATAGGAAATAGAGTATAATCAAAAATACGAAATGCCATTCGTGGAGAAATTGGGAACAATAACGAAGTGAAATTTATGGAGGGAATAGAATGATTACTGATTCGTATGATGTGAGTAGCGAACCTATCATAAAATTGGAAAATTTTTATGGAGAAAAAAGATATCTGGTTAATAAATGTATTCTTATTTTCTCAAAAGTAATATATGAATATATGCTTGAACATTTCCAATGCAAGCAAATAGCGGAAGTAGGCGCTTGTAATGGTACTATACCAATCTGGTCCTTTGAATATAAGGAAGAAACCATTGCTTTCTATCTAACACCGATGGGGTCGGCTCTTGCGGCAGGGACTCTTGCTGAGGTAAATCATTTGACTGGAGCATCCACATTTATTATGTTTGGTTCCTGTGGAAGTTTGAATAAAGATGCAACAGATGGGAAGTTCATTATTCCAACACAGGCCTACAGGGGAGAAGGATTGTCCTATTATTTTGCAGAACCGCAAGATTATATAGAAATAAAAAATTCAGATAGATTAGCTGAATTTTTCACGGAATGGAAGTTGCCGTATGTTCAGGGAAAAGTATGGACTACCGACAGTATGCTTCGGGAAACTGTTAATCTTGTAAATAAGCGAAAAGAAGAAGGCTGTATTGCAGTGGAAATGGAACTTGCAGGAGTTCAGGCGATTTGTGATTTTTATGGATTTGAATTGTATGATTTCCTTGTTTCGGGAGATGTGCTTATAGAAGGAAATTATGAAATGGAAGGATTAGCTGCTGCAAACCACGATCTGGATAAATTGTTTATCGCATTAAAGATAGCAAAGAACGTATAAACAAGAGATATAAATTTCAGTGATCTGAATAAATAATATGATTTGTATTTAATGGAGATTTAAAATGTTTGATGATATAAAGAATAGCAGCTCCTGGAAAAATATTGAGAGCATATCAAAAGGTTGGTCAAACGATAAAAAATATCACATAACAACCATGAGCGAGCAACATTTTTTATTGAGGATATCTGACATTACCCAATATGAAGTAAAGAAAAAAGAATATGAAATCATAAAGAAGTATTCATTGTTGGGAATTAATATGTCTATGCCTCTTGATTTTGGTATTTGTAATGATGGAAATAATGTATATATGTTGCTTACATGGATCGAGGGAAATGATTTAGAAGATGAACTTCCTAAATTACCTGAGCAGGAGCAATATCGATTAGGAAGAAAAGCAGGAGAAATTTTAAAAAGAATACATTCTATAAAAATTGACAGTGTTGACAGACCGCTTGAAACAAAGAAATCAAAGAAACTTTTACAGTTGTCATGTTATGAAAAATCACAGGTTAGAATTGCAGGAGATAATTTTGCGATAAAGTATGTAAAAGATAATATTGATAAAATATGGAAAGAGCAGCCGGTATATATGCATGGTGATTATCATCCCGGAAATTTAATCTATACACCTGATGGAAATATTGGAGTTATTGATTTTAATCGATGGGAAATAGGCGATCCCTATGAAGAATTTTATAAACTTGAGAGTTTTGGAATTGAACATAGTATTCCATATTGTATTGGCCAAATAGATGCTTATTTTGATAATAAGATACCAGAAGAATTTTGGGTTGCGTTAGCAGTCTATGTCGCACATGCTTCTTTGTACTCAATTAAATGGGCAGAGAAATTTGGTCAGAAAGAAATTGATGGCATGGTTGCAAGATGTGGCAAAGCATTTGATGATTATGATAATTTTCAATTATCTGTTCCGAAATGGTATACGGATAAATATAGGGACAGTATTATGGATGAAAAAAAGATAATAAATTCAACAAAATTATTTATAGAGACTTTATTTGCGCATGATCATAGCGGACATGATGCACAACATTCGTTGAGGGTATATAATAATGCAATTAGACTTGCCAACACAGAACCACAATGTAATCGTTTTATTGTTTCTTTGGCAGCATTACTTCATGATGCAGATGATCATAAAGTATTTAATACAAAGAATAATTATAATACGCGTACCTTTTTGAAAAAACAACAAATGGATGATGAATCGATTGAACAGATATGTGAAATAATCAACGGCGTTTCTTTTAGTAAAAACAGAGGTATTTATCCGAAAACAATTGAAGGAAAAATTGTTCAGGATGCGGATAGACTTGACGCGATAGGAGCCATAGGTGTGGCAAGGACTTTCGCATATGGAGGCGCTCATGGGCGGTCTATAATGGATTCAATAAAGCATTTTGAGGATAAACTACTATTACTTAAAAATGAAATGAATACAGAAGAAGGAAAAAGAATTGCCCGGATTCGTCATGATTTTATAAAAACATTTGTTGATGAGATCAGATATGAGATAACTGTAGAGAAATGAAATTTTAAATATAGTTCAGTTCTTATTAATAGGATTTTGCCAGTGGCCGTTTACTAAAGAAAAATTAAAGTGGCTGCATAGATAGGGAATAGAGTATAATCCAAATTATACAGAATTTTTATATGTTGAAATGTGGGAAATATCTCCTGTCTTGCAGAAAAAAGCAGGAAGCACAGAAGAAGTTTAGGAGGTATTATGATACTTGAAACGGAAAGATTGTATCTGCGTGAGTTGGTTCCATCTGATTTTGAATCTTTGTGTAAAATACTGAAGGATAAAGATACAATGTATGCATATGAGGGAGCATTTAATGACGATGAAGTTCAGGAATGGCTTGATAGACAAATTGCCCGCTATCAAAAATGGGGTTTTGGTTTATGGGCAGTTGTTTTGAAAGAAACAAATGAAATGATCGGGCAATGTGGACTTACAATGCAGCCATGGAAAGAAAGCGAGGTACTTGAAATAGGCTATCTTTTTGAACGGTCATACTGGCACAGAGGATATGCCACTGAAGCAGCAAAAGCGTGTAAAAAGTATGCATTTGAAACATTGAATGCAACAGAAGTATGCTCCATCATCAGAGATACGAATTTTGCATCGCAAAATGTAGCCATAAGAAATGGAATGACAAGGGTAGATGCATGGATAAAGCATTATAAAGGCGTAAATATGCCACATGATCGCTATGTGGTTTACCGATAGATATTCAGTTTGAAGGATGAGGAGGAATATATGGGAAGAATAGTTGCAATTGCAGGTGGAGATTTATCATCTACCAGAGAATTAAACGCACATACAATCAAATTAACAAATGTAAAAAATCCCCATGTACTGTTTATAGGAACAGCAAGTCATGATGCAAACGGATATATAGAAGTAATTACGAAAGCATTTAATCTGCTTGAATGTGAAGTGAAAAGTTTGTGTTTGTGTTCAAAGAACTACACGGAACAGGAAATAGATGATCTTCTTGCCTGGGCAGATATAATTTATGTTGGCGGTGGAGATACTATTTTTATGATGCAGATCTGGAAACAGTATGGTCTGGATGAAAAGTTAAAGAAAATTTATGAGAAAGATTTAGCCGTATTAACTGGAATCAGTGCAGGTGCAATTTGTTGGTTTCAGTGTGGGTATAGCGACAGTGAGTCTTTCCACGACGAAGAGAACTGGAATTATTGTTGGGCGGATGGAATGTTAGATATTTTTCATATGGCATATTGTCCTCATTACAATGAAGAGGGGAGAAATTCATTTGATGAGAGGCTGTGTGAAAAAGATCTAATTGGTTTGGCAATGGAAAATGATACAGCATTTGTTGAAAATAATGGGTATCAATACTTTGTAAGAAGTAATGCAAATGCAAAGGCATTTATGATTACATATAAAAATGGAATAATGGAGAAGCAGGATATAGAATTTAGAAATAGTTTTTAGGAGACAATATAATGGCAACAGGCATGATGATTATGGGATCTTCCGGCGCCGGAAAGACAACTCTTGGTAAAATGATTGCAGAAAAATTGGGGTATACTTATATTGATGTTGATGAATATATATGGAGACAGGATACAGAAATTCCTTTCACACAAATGTATACCAAGGATGAGAAAATCAGTCGTTTACAGAAAGCAATAGCAAATTGTGATCATTTTGTAATGGCTGGTTCTATGGATTCTTTTCACGAACATTTTGATCCATTTTTTCGGTTAGTTGTTCATTTACATACAGATGCAGAGATTCGTGTAGAGCGTGTGCATGAGCGAGCTTTGCGGTTGTTTGGGGAGCATATTTTAGAGGGAGGAGATATGTATGAACAGCACCAGACAGCTCTGAAAAATGTGGCTGGATATGATTATGGAATTGGCGGATGTACTTTACAACAGCATGAAATGTGGTTAAAATCTTTAAAGTGCAAAGTACTTCGATTAGATGGAAAAGACGAATTAGAGAAAAATATGCAAATTATTGTTGAAACATACAAAATGGAGGGCAAGGAGAAAGACATATGATTGTTTTATTAGCGGGAGCTTCTCATACCGGAAAAACAGCGCTTGCTCAAAAATTGCTGGAAAGATATAATTATCCTTATATATCCATAGATCATTTGAAAATGGGATTGATTCGAAGCGGGTATACAAAACTTACTCCGGAGGATGATGAGGAACTGACAGAGTATTTGTGGCCAATTGTGCGGGAAATGGTGAAAACTGCAATAGAAAATAATCAAAATCTTATTGTAGAGGGATGTTATATTCCTTTTGATTGGGAGAAGGACTTTGAGAGGGAATATTTAGCTCATATTCAGTATTATTGTCTTGTGATGAGCCAGGAGTATATTAAAAATCATTTTCTAAACATAAAAAAATATGCCGACATCATTGAAAATCGCGGGGAGGACGAGGGATGCACATTGGAAAATGTGTTGAAAGATAATGAGTATGTGATGAAAATGGCGAAAAAGTATCAGGTAAATTACAAACTTATTGATGAGGAGTATCAGGTGGAAATTGATTTAAGCCAGGAAAGGATAAAACAATGAGAAAAGTATCTTTATTTATTGCAGTGAGTCTGGATGGGTATATAGCAGATGTTGATGGAAAAGTAGATTGGCTGGAAGGGCAGGAAAGCACAGGGGCAGAGAGTGAAAGTTACGATAATTTCATAAAAGATATAGACACTGTTATTATGGGATGGAATACTTACAATCAGATCATAACGGAACTTTCTCCTGATGAATGGGTTTATAGTGGTTTGAACACTTATGTTATAACACACAAAGAAATGGAATCTGGTGATGAGGTTTTATTTACAGATAAAAATCCGGTGGAACTCATAAAAAAACTGAAATCAGAGACGGGAAAAGGCATTTGGATTTGCGGGGGGGCCTCCATTGCACAAGCGCTGATCCGGGAAAATTTAATTGACAGGTATCACATTACGGTGATTCCCACACTTTTGGGAAAGGGAATCCGTCTATTTGATTATGGAAAAAATGAAATAAAATTAAGATTAGTTGAAACACATTCCTGTAATGGAATGGTGGATTTAATCTATATACGAAGATAAATTTTTGCAGTTTTGCAATCAGGAGTAAATATGGATTACAAGTTATTGTTGGATACGGCAGTTTTTGCCGGTGAAATATTGATGAAAAATGGTGCGGAGACGTATCGTGTGGAAGATACCATGTACCGTATTTTAAAAAAATCACAATTAAAAAAAGTAGAAGTATTGGTGATGATGACAGGATTTGTGGCAACTTTAGACGATCCGTCCATTGATTCCTTGACAGTAATGAAAAGAATCACCAGCAGAGGTACGAATCTGGAAATTATTGACCGGGTGAACAGAATTTCCCGGGATTTTTGCGGAGACCTGCTTTCTTTGGAAGAAACCTTTCGTCAGATTAAAGCTTTGTGGAAAGAAACGGTTCCCCTTCGATGTAACTGGTGGGCAATGCCGGCAATCACAGGAGGATTTGCGGTTATGTTTGGCGGTACGTTGAGTGAAGCAGGGATTGCAGCTTTATCGGGGTTTATTTCCGCTTTTGTTCTGTGGTTTTGCAGAAAAAAGCAACTGCATATGTTCCTTGAAAATATTATCTGTTCTTTTGGGCTGGCGATAGTGATCGGCCTTGCTGTGAAGTGGCTGCCTGGAATATATGATAAAGATTTAATGATTGTCAGTGCAATCATGCCCTTTGTGCCGGGGGCTGCAATTACCAACGCAGTATTTGATACTCTTCATGGAGATTATTTGTCAGGCTTAGCCAGAGCGGCAGAAGCTTTTGTGATTGCGGCAGCAGTAGCGTCAGGAATTGGTATGGGTATGTTTCTGATTTAACGGTACAAAAAGAAGGGAGAAATTAATGTTGGAATTGATCTGGCGCAGTATAGGCGCTCTGATAGCAGTAATAGGTTTTGGAGTGGTTTTGAAAGTCCCCAGACGATTTTTGATTTGGGCAGGACTGGACGGAGCTGTAGGATGGTTTATTTATCTAATCGTAGAAGCATATACAGGTTCTATGCTGGGGAGTACTTTTTTGGGAGCAGCGGGAATTGCAGTGGGAGCACATCTGTGCGCCCGGATTTTTAAAACTCCGGTGACAATCTTTATGATTCCGGCGAACTTAACGATTGTGCCGGGGGCAGGGATGTATCGGATCGTATATTACATTTTAAAATCGGAACACGAGAAGGCTTCTTATTATTTTCAGCAGACTATTTTAGCCGCCGCTATGATTGCTGCCGCTATATTTATTGTAAATATCATCCTGGAAAAAGTATTTTCTACAGGGAAAATGGTTCATCAGTCGATTTCAGGGAAGAGTATAAGTAAGAAAAAAAATGAAACCCGTTGACAGCAAAACAGATGGGAGCAGAAACAATGAAGGGGTATTTTTTAAAAAACAAATCCCGAAGGGGATTATGGATAAAAGCAGGAATAGGAGCGGTAAGCTGTCTTCTTTTGGCAAGTGGTATCTGGTATGGGAAAAAAGTATATTATTACCGGGATCATTTCTTTGAAAATACAGTAATTAATCAGTTATCCTGCGATAATCTTACGGAAAAAGAAGCAGAAAATCTGGTAAAACAACAGGTGGAGGATTATGAACTTCTTTTGCAGTTTTATGGAGAGGAAACGGAAAAAATCACAGGGAAATCCATAGATTATCAATTTGTAAGTGATGGCGGGATAAGAAAGATTTTGGAAGAACAAAATGAATTATTCTGGATCAGCGGTCTCTTTCAGAAACATGAATACCGGGTGAAAGAAAATGTGTCATTTGACGAGGATAAGTTAGACAGAGAGTTGTCGAAGCTGAAGGCCATGGATGAATCAGCCTGGGAGAAGCCAGAGGATGCATATGTAACATTTAAAAAGAATAAATTTGTGATAGTTGATGAAGTGTATGGAACCACAATTAATGAATCTGCATTAAAAAATGAAGTTGGTAAAACGATTCGTCAGAGAAAAGAAATTTTTTCAGCTCAGGATGAAAAAGTATATGTGATGCCTCAGATCACCAAAGAAAGTGAAGCTTTGGTGAAGGAATGTAAGCAGTTGAATGAACTGGCAGCAGTCTCAGTTACGTATCAGTTGCCGAAAGGGGAACTGGTTTTGGACGGAAATGATCTGAGAAAATGGCTCAGCGTGGACGAAAAAGGAAATTATTATAATGATGCGGAAAAATTTGATAAACATTTAAATAAATTTGTAAAAAAACTGGCGAAAAAAGTGGATACATTGGGAAAACCAAGACCATTTCACACCACATCAGGATTGGATGTGACTGTACAGGGTGGAAATTATGGATGGAAAATTGATCAGAAGAAGGAAAGGAAAGCTCTGAGAAAAAATATAAAAGAAAGGCAAAGTATTTCCCGGGAACCGGTATATTCCAGCAGAGAAAAATATAAGAAGAATCATGGACTGGGGAGTACTTATATCGAAGTTAATCTGACAGAACAGCATTTATATTATTATAAAAAAGGGAAAATCGTGGTAGATTCACCGATTGTTTCAGGAAGGATGGAAAGAAGCAGATTTACTCCTCCCGGTGTTTATTTTCTTACTTATAAGCAAAGAGACAGGGTTTTAAGAGGAAGACCTCTTCCGGATGGAACGCCCAGTTATGAGTCCCCGGTTTCCTTCTGGATGCCATTCAACGGAGGAATCGGGTTGCATGATGCCAGTTGGAGAGGGAGCTTCGGGGGAACGATTTACAAGTACAGTGGATCTCATGGATGTATCAATATGCCGTACAGTAATGCAAAAAAAGTATATCAATTGATTGATAAGGATGTACCTATTGTTTGTGTATACAACGATGGATATTCTCTTCACGGTTGAAAATAACAGGGAGTTGTTCTATGCCTGTCTGCAGGAATTCATAGATACAGACTCCCTGTTGATTTTAGAAAATCTTAAGAAGTTCTTTTGGGGATTTGATGGTATAATCAGGTGTAGTAGCTGAACCAAATCCATAGGAAGCAAATACAAAGGGAATTCCTGCTGTCTTTGACGCCTGTTGGTCACCTGCGGTATCTCCCACATAAACCGGGGAAATGAGATGATAATCCCGGATGATCTGAAGAATATTATCTGCTTTGGCATTTCCGGTGTCTCCGGGACAAAGGTGGCCTTCAAAGTATTTTCCCAAACCGCTGGACTGAAGGAAGACTTCGATATATCCTGCCTGACAGTTGCTGACGATAAACAGACGATATTTTTCCGATAGAGTCTGTAAGGTTTCTTCCAGCTCGGGATAGAGAGGGGCGCAGCATTCCAGCAAAGCCCGGTGTTCTTCCTGACAGCACTGGTCGATCAGATCAAGCTGCTGTTGAGTGGAATAGTTGGGAAAGATTTTTTTTGCTATGTCGGGAAGCAGTTGTCCAAACAGTCCCTTCAAAGTTTCTTTTGTGATTATAAGGTTCAGATCGGTTTCCCGCTGGATAACTGTATTCCATGCATCGGCACAGATACCGGTGGAATCCCAGAGGGTGCCGTCTACATCAAAGATAATACTGTCCATGGCAATCTCCTTTGAAATGATTTATTTTCATTTTTATTGTAATGACTAATGAGGAAAAATACAAGTGCTATGCAGTGAGAAAGGAGTTTTTTTGCAGTACAGCAGAATAAAAGAGGGATATTTTATAAACCGTCCCAATCGTTTTATTGCAGAAATAGACATAGATGGGAAAATTGAGCGGTGTCATGTGAAGAATACGGGGAGATGCCGGGAATTACTGATACCGGGAACGAAAGTTTTATTAGAAGAATCCTCCAATCCTTCCAGAAAGACGAAATATGATCTGATACAGGTGTATAAGCAGGATAATCTGGTGAATATGGATTCCCAGATGCCCAATTATCTGGTGAAGGAATGGATAGAAAAAACTCATTTTTTTCCTGAGATGACCCACATACAGATGGAAAAGACTTATGGGAATTCCCGGTTTGATCTTTTTGTGGAGTATCAGGGAAAAAAGGCATTTATAGAAGTAAAGGGTGTAACTTTGGAAAAAGAGGGAAGAGCTTTGTTTCCGGATGCGCCTACCCAGCGGGGACTGAAACATATCCGTGAATTGCAATCCTGTATGGAAGAAGGGTATGAGGCATGGATTTTCTTTGTGATACAGATGAAGGGAGTGCAAAGCTTTACACCTAACTGGGAGAGACAGCCGGAATTTGGTCAGGCGCTTTATGAAGCCAGTCAGGCCGGAGTTTGTGTGGAAGCCTGGGATTGTATTGTCAGACCAGGAGAAATATATATAGATCAGAAAATCCCGGTAGTTTTCTGACCGGAGAAGGAGCAGGATATTGGAAGAAATTGTAAAACCGTTGTTGGCATGGTACAGAAAAGATCATCGGGTATTGCCATGGAGACAACAGAAAAATCCTTATTACATATGGATATCAGAGATTATGCTTCAGCAGACGAGGGTAGAGGCTGTCAAACCTTATTTTGAAAGATTTATTCAGGCGTTACCGACAGTGAAGGATGTGGCTGAGTGTCCGGAAGAATACTTACTGAAGCTGTGGGAAGGTCTGGGATATTATAACCGGGTGCGCAATATACAAAAGGCAGCAATTCAGGTGCAGGAACAGTATGAAGGGCAGCTTCCTCCGGATTATGAAAAACTAAAAGCACTTCCAGGGATAGGAAACTACACGGCAGGAGCGATTGCATCCATAGCTTATGACATTCCTGCGCCGGCGGTGGATGGAAACGTGCTTAGAGTTTATACACGATTGTTGGAGGATGAGGAAGATATTCTGAAACAATCTGTAAAAACCCGGGTTGAAAGAGAATTGGGAAAGGTAATACCAAAGGACAGTCCGGGAGATTTTAATCAGGCATTGATGGAACTGGGAGCCATGGTATGTGTGCCTAACGGACAGCCAAAGTGTGAATGTTGTCCTTTGAATCAGTTTTGCAGGGCGTATTCTTCCGGCAGACAGATGGAATTGCCGATAAAGAAGAAAAAGGGAAAACGGCGGATAGAAAAGAAAACGATTCTTGTTATCCAGGACGGAGAGAGAGTGGCAGTTTCTAAAAGAGGCTCCACCGGGCTGTTGGCAGGTATGTATGAATTGCCTAATCTGGAAGGCCACAGGAGTGAAAAGGAAGTTTTAAAATGGATGACAGACGGGGGAATGATGCCTGTGAGAATTCAGTCTGTGGGGGAAGCCAGACATATATTTTCTCATGTGGAATGGGATATGCGGGGATACGCGATAAAAGTGGCAGCTTTGGAAGAATCTGAACAGGAAAATCTGTTGTTTGTGGAAATTGAAGAAGCAGAGAAGAAATATGCTATTCCCGCGGCTTTCCGGGCCTACACCTCATATATGAATATGAGACTGGGGCAGGAATCATTTTCCAGAGAAAATAAAATTCCAGAAGAAAACGGGACAGGAGGAAACGAAAGTGAAAATATTAAGTATAACAGTTCCCTGCTATAACTCGCAGGAATATATGAGAAAGTGTATAGATTCTTTGCTGGTAGGCGGTGAAGAGGTGGAGATTTTGGTGGTGGATGACGGTTCCAGTGATCAGACGCTGGAAATTGCCCGAGAGTATGAGAAAAATTATCCCGGAATTGTCAGAGCCATTCACCAGGAAAATAAAGGTCATGGGGGAGCCGTAAACACCGGACTTGCCAATGCATCCGGCTTATATTTTAAAGTGGTAGACAGTGATGACTGGTTAAATGAAGAGGCGTTTAAAAAGGCGCTGCAAGTGTTGAAGGAATGTATAGCAGGCCCTAAAACCTTAGATCTGCTGATCTGTAATTATGTGTACGAAAAAGTAGGGGTGAAGCATAAGGCGGTGATGAAATATACTTCCGCATTGCCGCAGGATCAGATTTTTGAATGGGAGGAAGCAAAATCTCTGGGAAGAAGCCATTATTTACTGATGCATTCCATGATTTATCGTACAGAACTTTTACGTTCCTGCGGTCTGGTTTTGCCGGAACATACATTTTATGTGGACAATCTGGTAGCTTTTATTCCGCTGGCATCGGTGCGAACCATGTATTATCTGAATGTTAATTTATATCGGTATTTCATTGGCAGAGCAGATCAGTCTGTCAGTGAAAAAGTTATGATAGGAAGAATCGATCAGCAGATTAAAGTAAATAAATTGATGATCGATTACATGGCGGGACAGAAAAATCTTCAAAAGAAGCAGAGAGAATATATGCTCCATTTGTTGATCATGATTACCACGGTATCTTCAATTTTCCTGATTCAGACAAAGAATGAAAAAAATTATGAAAAGAAAAAGGAATTGTGGAAATATATGAAGAATGCAGACAGAAAAGTATATGTTTCCGTAAGGCTCAGCCTTCTGGGAAGGTTGTGTAACCTTCCGGGAAAAGGAGGAAGGCAGGTGTCTGTGACCGGATATAAGATTGTACAAAAAATATATGGATTTAATTAAACAGGGAAGAGAAAAACGGGTCAGCTAGTTGTGCTGATCCGTTTTTCTGTTTTTAGCATAGAGAACGGAGCGTTTTTCTTTTACTCCGGCGTGAGCATATACGCGATAGATAATGATATAAGATGCAACAGCGAAAGTAATTCCTGTGGCAACGTCACAAATAGAATGTTGTTTCAAAAACATGGTGGACAATACGATCAGCGTAGTAAGTATAAAAGCGGAGAAGCGTATGCCCCGGTGCTTTTGCAGCTTCTGGCAACTGTTAATGGCACAAAAAGCAGCTACGGAATTATATACGTGAATACTGGGTAATACATTGGTCGGCGTATCCACAGAATATAGGAAGCGTACCATATCTGTGAAAATATTATCCCGGGCAAACTCCGAAGATCGCAGATTCAGACCGTTGGGGTAGACAAAGGATACAATGAGAAACAGAGTCATGCCAATTCCCAGATTGACAAGAAGATTCTGGTATTCAGTTTTACTTTCGTTAAAGAATATAAAGAAAATAACAGTTCCTGCAATGTAGAGAAACCACAGGAAATATGGAATTATGAAATATTCGCAAAAGGGTATTTTATAATCCAGAGAAGAGTTGATAATATGATATTTTCGAGGGACACTTTCCAGCCAGGAAAAACATGCCATATAAAAACCTCCGTATAAAATTACCGGAATTAATCGTTTGCAACGATGTAACATGAATAAACCGCCTCCTAAATTATGACTTGTTTGCGAGTCTATATTGCCATAGGGCGATTATAACACAGTTGATTTGGTAAATCAAAGGAATCCATCAATTCAAATAGAAGTTTAAGAAATATAAAAAAATTCTTAAGAATCTGGAGGAATATTTTATGAATAGCAGGATAAAGAATCTGAGGACACAAAAAAATATCACTCAAAGAACATTGGGAATGAAGGTGGGATGTTCTCAGAATGTGATCAGTAAGATTGAAAAAGGTCAGTGTGATCCCAGAGGCAGCCTGATGGCAGAATTAGCAGATTATTTTGACGTATCTGTAGATTATATTCTGGGAAGAACAAAGAAAAAATATACCTGCGAAACCTGCTTGAACAATGATGCTATGCTGAATAATTATGGAGAATATATTGACGCGTACGCAAGTCTGAGTGAGGACAGTAAAAAGACAGTCAATATTTTAATATGTCATCTTGCAGAACTGGAAAAGAAACAAAAAGGGAGCAAAAAATGAACGGTTAAGTATTGTTTTTTTGAGGAGTCGTGTTATAATTGTATTGAAATCGATTACAAACTATAATACAGGGTGAGGAAAAGAAATGAAAGCCAGAAGGAAGAAAAAATTAGAGAACAGAAAAGCTGCACAGTCAAAAGAACTTCAGAAAATGAAAGCTTCCGTGGAGAAGGAAGAAGAAAAAAAAGAGATTTCCGAGGAAGTAAAAGAAGAAATCAAAGAAGTGAATATTGAGCCGGAAAAGGAAGAAAAAGAACTGATTCCTGAGCCGGTGAAAGAAGAAATCAAAGAAGAGAAAGAAGAAATAGTTTCTGAAAAGGAAGAGCTAAAAGACGAGATGGAAGAGGATGAATTTCGTAAAAGAATGTCACGTCATTATGATGAATTGAAGTGGCTGTATTGCGAATTATATCCCGGGCAGCAGTGGGCCTTCGATGATCTTTGTAACAATCTTGAAAATATATACAGATACAGAAAAGAAGATCTGAAACGGTTAGATCGGATCAGAGAAGCACATTCTGACTGGTATAAAAAGAATGATATTCTTGGTATGATGATGTACGTGGATGCTTTTGCAGGTAATCTGAACGGAGTAAGAGAAAAACTGGATTATGTGCAGGAATGTAATGTGAATTATCTGCATCTTATGCCTCTTCTGGAATCTCCGGAAGGAAGAAGTGATGGAGGTTATGCGGTATCAAATTTCCGAAAAGTACAGCCGGAACTGGGGACTATGGAGGATCTGGAACATTTGGCAGATGAATGCCGTACAAGAGGAATCAGTCTCTGCCTTGATTTTGTCATGAACCATACGTCGGAGGATCATGAGTGGGCAGTGAGAGCAAGATCAGGTGAACGGGAATACATGGATCGTTACTATTTCTATGATAATTACGATGTTCCGGCTCAGTTTGAGAAGACCGTACCACAGGTATTTCCTACCACAGCTCCCGGGAACTTTACATGGCTGCCGGATATGAATAAGTTTGTTATGACTACATTTTATCCTTATCAGTGGGATTTGAATTACTGGAATCCGGTAGTTTTAAATGAGATGATCTATAATATGCTGAATCTTACAAATAAAGGTATTGATGTTATCCGAATTGATGCAGTTCCTTATATCTGGAAACAGTTGGGAACAAATTGCCGGAATCTTCCTCAGGTACACACGATTGTCCGGATTATGCGTATGATCTGTGAAATTGTATGTCCAGGGGTCCTCCTTCTTGGAGAAGTGGTTATGGAGCCGGAGAAGGTGGTTCCTTATTTTGGAACAGTGGAAAAACCGGAGTGCCATATGCTGTACAATGTTACCACTATGGCTACTACCTGGCATACAGTGGCAACAAAAGATGCCAGACTTCTTCGCAGACAGATGGATATTATCAACAGCCTGCCAAAAGACTATGTATTTTTAAATTATCTCAGATGTCATGATGATATCGGCTGGGGATTGGACTATGAGTGGCTGAAGCAGTTTGGTGTGGAAGAAGTAGCCCATAAGAGATATCTCAGCGATTTCTTTACAGGAAAATTCCCAGGTTCTTTCGGAAGGGGAGAATTGTATAATGATGATCCCACATCCGGAGATGCCCGTCAGTGCGGAACTACAGCATCTTTGTGTGGTATTGAAAAGGCGGCTTATGAGAGAAATGAAGAAGAATTAAAGAAAGCCGTTCGTTTTGATCTGACCCTTCATGCCTATATGCTTACACAGGCAGGAATCCCGGTTATTTACAGCGGAGATGAGATTGGTCAGGAAAATGATTATACTTACCATGAAAATCCGAAAAAATGGGCAGATTCCAGATATCTCCACAGAGGCTATTTCCAGTGGGATAAGGAACAATTGCGCCATACAGAGGGAACCGTACAAAATGAGATTTTCCAGGGGCTTGACAAACTGGAAAAGATAAGAAGCAGCCATCCGGTATTTGAAGCAGACGCAGCAGCCTGGACCCTTGATTCCTGGGATGATTCCATTTTGGCTCTGGCAAAAGCAAAGGGAGAAGAAAAACTGGTTGCACTGTTTAATTTCAGCGAATATGACAAAGTTGCCTGGATCAATGAAGAAGACGGTATGTATCAGGATCTGATCACCGGCAGAGAGATGGAAGCAAGAGGAGTTCAGATTCCGGCATATGGATGTTATTGGCTGTTAAAAAAACAGGGGTAAAAATATGACAATCAGTGAAATTGCAAGGTTGGCCGGAGTCTCCAGTGCAGCAGTTTCCAGGTATTTGAATAACGGAAGTCTGAGTCAGGAAAAAAGAGAACGGATCAAGAAGGTGATTGAGGAAAATAATTATCAGCCATCCGAAAATGCAAGAGCCATGCGGACAAAGAAAAGTATGCGGGTGGGGGTAATAGTTCCTCAGATCGATTCGGAGTCAGTTCCTCAGATCTTGTCGGGAATCAGTCAGGTTCTGGATCAGGAAAAATACAGTGTAATGCTTATGAATTCCAATCAGGATATGGAAAAAGAGATTACTATGTTGGAGACTTTTGAGCATAGTCAGGTAGACGGGCTGATTCTGGCAGCATCTATAGTGACAAAACGTCATCGGGAAGCTTTAAAAAGGATGCCTTTTCCGGTGGTGATCATTGGGCAGCAGGTAGCCGGATATTCCTGCGTATTTCACAATGATTTTCAGGCTTCATATGAGATGATGCGTTATCTTCTCAGATCGGGAAGTAAGTTTCCCGCTTATCTTGGAGTCAGCAGGAAGGACATAGCAGCAGGAGAGCGGCGATACCAGGGGGTGGAGAAAGCCCTCCGGGAATTTGGATTTGAAATCAAAAATATCCCTCATGCGGAAGTGAATTTTACAATGGATTCCAGTTATAAAGGAATGGAAAAAATTCTTCAGAAGCAGGAAAAGATAGACAGCATTTTTTGCGCCACGGATATGATTGCCACAGGAGCGGTATTGTGTTTGAAAAACAGAGGAATCCATATACCGGAAGAGGTACGGATTGCCGGACTTGGTCATGGAATTGTGGCGGATATTTTGACTCCCCGGCTGACAACTGTGGAATATGAGTATGAGACCAGCGGTACGGAAGCGGCCAGAATGTTACTGGAACTAATTCATAATCCTCAGGAAAAAAGAAGAGAACGAATGTTGGATTATCAGATTATTTATCAGGAAAGCACTTTGGAAAAGTAAGAATTCGGCGGTTGTTCAATTTATTTATCAAGATAAAATCAGGATAGGAAACAAAATTATTAGCACTCACTTAAAATGAGTGCTAATTTTGTCTTGACATTTCTTCCGAACGGTATTACTATAAGATTCAGCGAGAGGATTATCTTTGGTAAAGGATGATTCTTATGAAAAATCATATTACGTACAAAAAGGAGAGTGTATGACCATGGGAACAAGACATGGTAATTTATCTATTAACAGTGACAATATTTTTCCAATTATTAAGAAATGGCTGTATTCTGACCACGATATTTTCGTAAGAGAGATGGTTTCCAACGGCTGTGATGCAATCACAAAACTGAAAAAACTGGAAGTGATGGGAGAATATTCTTTCCCGGATAATTATAAAAATAAGATTCAGATAATTGTAAATCCGGAAAAGAAAACATTGAAGTTTATTGATACCGGTATCGGTATGACAGCAGATGAAGTTGAAGAATATATTACCCAGATTGCTTTTTCCGGAGCTACTCAGTTTTTAGAGAAATATAAAGATAAAACAAATGAAGATCAGATCATTGGTCATTTTGGACTGGGATTTTATTCTGCATTCATGGTAGCGGATGAAGTGCATATTGATACTCTTTCTTATAAAGAAGGAGCAGTACCTGTACATTGGGAATGTGACGGCGGCACAGAATATGATATGCAGGATGGAGATAAGACAACTATCGGTACAGAAATCACTCTGTTTTTGAACGAGGAGAGTCTGGAATTTTCCAATGAATATCGAATGAGAGAAGTTCTGGAGAAGTATTGTTCCTTTATGCCAGTGGAAATTTTCCTTTCTAAAGAAAACGCAGAGCAGGAATATGAAACAATTGACGAATCTGAATTGAGAGAAGATGATGTGGTTGTTGAGCATATTCACGAAGATGCAAAAACAGAAGAGAAGGAAAATGAAAATGGTGAGAAGGAAGTTGTAGAGATTGCTCCTGCAAGAGAGAGAGTAAAAATCAACAAACGTCCGGTTTCCATCAGTGATATTCATCCACTGTGGATGAAACATCCAAATGAGTGTACAGATGAAGAATATAAGACATTCTACAGAAAAGTATTTATGGATTATAAAGAGCCTTTATTCTGGATTCATCTGAATATGGATTACCCATTTAACCTGAAAGGTATTTTGTATTTCCCAAAAATCAATACAGAGTATGATTCTATTGAGGGAACCATTAAATTATACAATAATCAGGTATTTATTGCAGACAATATTAAAGAAGTTATTCCTGAGTTCCTTATGCTGCTGAAAGGTGTGATCGATTGTCCGGATCTGCCTTTGAACGTATCCAGAAGCGCATTGCAGAATGACGGATTTGTAAAGAAAATTTCTGATTATATCAGCAAGAAAGTAGCTGACAAGCTGACCGGTATGTGCAAAACAGCAAGAGAAGACTACGAAAAATACTGGGACGATATCAATCCGTTTATCAAATTCGGATGCATCAAAGACAGCAAATTTGCTGAGAAGATGAATGATTATATTCTGTTTAAAAACCTGGATAATAAATATCTGACTCTGAAAGACTGTATCGAAGAAAATAAGCCTGCAGAGGAAGTAAAAGAAAATACAGAAGAGAAGACAGAAGATACTCCGGAAAATAAAGAAAAAACAACAATTTTCTATGTGACAGATGAAGTTCAGCAGAGCCAGTACATTAATATGTTCAAAGAAGAGGAAATGGATGCAGTTATCCTGAAACATAATATTGATTCTGCATTTATCACCCATCTGGAGCAGAAAAATGAAGATATTCGTTTCCAGAGAATTGATGCAGATCTGACAGACAACTTCAAAGAAGAGGGAGAAGATCTGAAAGAACTGGCAGATGAATTATCAGGAATATTCAAAAAACATCTGAACCAGGAAAAACTGGATATCAAGGTGGAAAAACTGAAAAATGAGAATATTGCATCTATGATGACATTGTCAGAAGAAAGCCGTCGTATGCAGGATATGATGAAAATGTACGGTATGGATGCCAATATGTTTGGAGATACACAGACTACACTGGTACTGAATGCAAACCATCCATTGGTTCAGTATGTGGCAGAACATAAAGAGGATACAGAAAATGTTCCTGTAATCTGCGAACAGTTGTATGATCTGGCTATGATGGCACACAAACAGTTGAATCCGGATGAGATGACAAAATTCATCACACGAAGCAATCAGATTCTTATGATGCTGACAAAATAGCAGGATGTAGAGCCAAAAGGCCATAAATCACCGCAAAGGAATTGGTCAGACTACAGTATGGTAAAACAAAAATTTGACTTTATCTTAGTATAATGGTAGACTATGAATAAATGTTCAGAATGTGTGAGGTAAAGAAAATGATTAATGATAAGAAAGTTCTTTTTAGCGGTATGCAGGCAACTGGTAATCTGACTTTAGGTAATTATCTCGGAGCACTGAAAAACTGGGTGACTTTAAGTGATGAGTATGAATGCTTTTACAGTGTGGTAGATATGCATTCCATTACAGTTCGCCAGGATCCGGCGGTTTTGAGAAAGCGTGCCAGAGCGCTGCTGACATTATATATTGCGGCAGGACTTGATCCGGAGAAAAACTGTATTTATTATCAGTCTCATGTATCCGGTCATGCAGAATTGGCATGGATCTTGGATTGTTTTACCTATATGGGCGAGTTAAACCGTATGACTCAGTTTAAAGACAAGTCTTCCAAACATGCAGATAATATTAATGCGGGATTGTTTACCTATCCTGTATTGATGGCGGCGGATATTCTGCTGTATCAGGCTGACGTGGTTCCTGTGGGCATCGATCAGATGCAGCATTTGGAGCTGACCAGAGATATTGCTATCCGGTTTAATAATATTTATGGAGATGTATTTACTGTTCCGGATGCTTATATTGGAAAAGTGGGTGCGAAGATCATGAGTCTTCAGGATCCTTCAAAGAAAATGTCAAAATCTGATGAGAATCCAAACGCAAGTATTTATCTTATGGATGATCCGGATACCATTATGAGAAAATGTAAGCGGGCGGTAACAGATTCAGAAGGCTGCGTGGCTTATCGTGACGAGCAGCCGGGTGTGAAAAATCTGATCGATATCTATAGTTCCTGTACAGGAAAAACACCGGATGAGGTGGTACGGGAATTTGCTGGTAAAGGTTATGGCGATTTCAAGATGGCTGTAGGCGAGTCTGTGATCAGTGTACTGAAACCATTACAGGACAGAGTGAAAGAACTGGAAAAAGATAAAGGTTATATTGACAGCGTGATCAAAAACAATGCGGAGAAAGCGCAGTATTTTGCCAATAAAACTTTGCGTAAGGTGCAGAAAAAAGTGGGATTTCCGGAAAGAATCCGTTAATCCTCTTATAAGAAAAGCCTGTCGGGATGCTGGTATTACAGCATTCGGACAGGCTTTTTTGTCAGAAAAAATCTCACAGGCTCTTTGTGGATTTATACGGCGCGTATCCTGGGAACTTCTGCCACATGGAGATATTTGCTTATACACTTTACAAGAAGATCATGATCGGATACGTGATCAAGTCCGGAAAGGGCGATGGTACCGATGACGCCTACCTCTTCCACTCGGATCGGAAAGCCGCCGCCGCAGGCAGCGTATTCTCTGGGATCTAAAAATCTCTCTTCCATATTTTCCTGGGTCTGCCGCAGGTTCATGTAAAGTCTCAGACTGCTTTGTTCAGTAACACGAACTGTATTTTCTTTTCGGGTAAGCCACTGCTCATTGTATAAAGTAGTGCCGTCCATGCCATACTGAAATACGGTATAACCATTGTTGAGCCGGATTCTTAAAGTAACAGAAACACCCAGTCTCCGGGCTTCCATAATAATCATGTTACCTAATTCCCAGGCATCTGCATTGGTAAAACTGGAAAATTGAAGGATTTCTTCCTGCATCTCTAAAACATTTTCTAATTCTTCTACTGTCATAGTCATTCCTCCTAACGTCCCATAGGTAGAGTGATGATTGTGGGACAATCATCATATAATGGTACTATTATAATCCCTTTTTTCTGTTTTTTCAAATCTTAAGTTGAATTTGCCGGAAAAAATAAACTCATATCCGGGGGAAGGGGAGCTGTAAAATACATTTCTTTTCCTGTGACCGGATGAACAAATTCCAGTGAATAGGAGTGGAGAGCCTGCCGTTTCATAAGTCGGGTGGAAGGATTATATAAGGTATCGCCCACAAGGGGATGCCCGAGATGACTCATATGTACACGGATTTGATGGGTGCGTCCCGTTTCCAACTGTAATTGAACAAGAGAAATTCCCTGGGGAGGAAATTCTGAAGTTAAATCTTCAGGAATATGGGGAAGAGTGGAGAGACATTTATAATGAGTCACAGCATGATCTCCATTTTCCCAGTCCACCCGGCGTTCAATGAGAGAGTCGCAGGTTCGGGCGATAGGAGCTGAAATGATCCCTTCAGCCGGAACTTTTCCTTCTACGATGGAAAGATAAGTGCGATGAATTTCTCTACGTTTCATCTGCTGGGAAAGGAGGGCTCCGCTGAGCATATTTTTTGCCAGAATCAAAAGACCTGTGGTATCCCGGTCCAGACGATTGATACAGCGGAAAACAAAGGATTTATTCTGGGAAGCGTAATACCAGGCAACCCCGTTGGCCAGTGTGTTTTCGTAATTACCGATGGAGGGATGGACAGGGGTATCAGCTTCTTTATTTATGATCAGAATATCTTCGTCTTCATAAACAATATGAAGTGGCATGGGAGTGGGAAGAATTTTCTCAGAAGATTCCTCTTCTTTTAAAGAAACGGTAAGCAGGTCACCCGGATGAAGTTCCACATAAGATAGAACCGGTGTTCCGTTGAGAACAAGGGAATCTGGATGCTGTTTGATCCAGGTGCGTATATGGCGGGAATACCCTTTTTTCTGAAGAAAATCCCGGATAGAGATTTGGTCATTTTTATCTGTTATCTGATAATTGAGTGTACGATTCATAAAAAACTCCTTTATATGAGTCGGAAATATTAAGGTGAAAAGATGACTGGCAAATTGTTTTCTGCTGCCTGCATCCACAATTCTACCATCTTGCTATATAGTAGTATATTTTTTTATGTTTGGGAAGAAATAATTGTAGAATTTCGAAAAATATGTTAAAATGGTCAACAGATAAGCAAGAACTGAAAAAAAGCATTACAAATTTAATCAGAAAGGATGGGAAAATCATGGAAGATAAAAAGTATGTTGCTTATGTGGGCACTTATACACATGGGAGCAGCATCGGAATCCATTTATATGATGTAGATGTGGAAGAAGGAACACTTTCCGAGCGAAAGGTAGTTCCGGTGAACAACTCTTCCTATGTGGTAAAATCAAAAAACGGAAAATATTTGTATTCGATTGCTGATGAAGGTGTGGCTGTGTTTGCTATTAAACCGGACGGTGATCTGGTTCCGATCAACAAAGTAGATATTGACGGTATGCGAGGCTGTTATCTGTCAGTGGATAACAATGGAAAATATCTGTTTGTGGGCGGATATCACGACGGAAAGATTACTGCTGTTCATACACATAGGGACGGACGTTTGGGCAGAGTATTTGACGGTGTGTTCCACAAGGGAATCGGAAGTGTGGCAGAGCGTAATTTCCGTCCCCATGTAAGCTGTGTGGCTACCACTCCGGAAGGAAAATATGTATGCGCAGTAGATAATGGTATCGATCAATTGAAGTTTTATCGGATCAATACTGTGAGAAACCGCCTTGAACTGGTGGATATTCTTCGCTGTAAGAGAGAATCCGGTCCCAGAGAGATTGTTTTCAGCAAAGATGGAAGATTTGCATATGTGTTATTTGAACTGATGAATCTGGTGGGAGTATTTTCTTATAAAGACACAGGAAAATCTCCGGAATTTGAGCTGATCCAGACGATGGAGACTCTGTCTGATGAGTTGGATTCTCTTCATGACTGTGCGGCTGCCATTGCCCTGTCTCCCGACGGAAAGTATTTATTTACCTCTACAGCAGGAGATAATTCAGTGGCTATGTTTTCAATTGATCAGGAGAAAGGAACGCTGACCAAAGAGTTTGCTTTACCTATCAGTGGCGAATATCCCAAGGATATTGCCCTGTTCCCGGACGGAAAACATATTGCGGTGGTAAATCATGAATCCAACAGCATCACCACTTTTACCATTGATTATGAGAAGAAAGTGCTGGTGATGAAAGGTAAACCTATGAAGGTGGATACGCCAAACTGTATTTTACTGACAGATATCAGCGTATAGAAAACAGAAAATCAAGAGATAGGAAGAAATTGTTGAAAACAGTTCTTTTTATCTCTTTTTTTGTGTCTGGGGCGGTTAGCTGTTTGTGAATTCCTTTACAAACCTATAGTCTCTGTTCTATAATCTTACTGAATGTTTATGAGATTTTATGAATACAGAATATTTACTTAGCAGGAGGAATGGTTATGGCTGGTTCATCATTTGGAACAATATTTAAGATTACCACCTGGGGGGAATCCCACGGAGCCGGAATCGGCGTAGTGGTGGATGGATGTCCTGCAGGACTTCCCCTTACAGAAGAGGATATACAGATTTTTCTTAACAGGAGAAAACCGGGGCAGAACCGTTTTTCCACACCACGTAAGGAAGATGATAAAGTAGAGATTTTATCCGGCGTTTTTGAAGGAAAAACAACAGGAACGCCTGTTTCCCTTATGGTTCGCAACACATCCCAGCGTTCGGCAGATTATTCAGAGATTGCATCTTATTATCGCCCGGGACATGCAGATTATACCTTTGATCAAAAGTATGGATTTCGGGATTACCGGGGAGGAGGACGTTCTTCCGGCAGAGAAACTATAGGAAGAGTTGCAGCAGGAGCTATCGCATCAAAACTTCTTGAACAACTGGGAATCCGGCTCTGTGCTTATACCAGTGCGATTGGTCCTGTAAATATATCCGGTTTCTGTGAAGAGGAAATATATAAAAATGCGCTGTATATGCCGGATGCACAGGCTGCTGTGGAAGCATCTTCTTATCTGGAACAATGTATGAAAGAAAAGAATTCTTCCGGAGGAAAGATAGAATGTAAAATCACAGGTGTTCCGGCAGGATTGGGGGATCCGGTTTTTGAAAAACTGGATGGAAATCTGGCAAAAGCCATGTTTTCTATTGGAGCCGTAAAAGGCTTTGAGATAGGTTTTGGCATGAAGGCGGCAGAAGCCACGGGATTATCTAACAATGACAGCTTTGTTCCGGGAGAAGGGGGAAATGTGAGTAAAAAAACCAATCATGCAGGAGGTATTCTGGGAGGAATCAGTGACGGAAGTGAAATATTCTTTCGGGTAGGAATCAAACCCACACCTTCTATTGCCGCTTTTCAGGATACAATAGACAAAAAAGGGAATCCTGTTACTGTATCCATAAAAGGACGTCATGACCCGGTAATTGTGCCGAGAGCAGTGGTGGTAGTGGAATCTATGGCGGCGCTGGTACTGGCAGATGCGTTGTTGATGAATATGGGATCTCAGATGGAATACCTGAGAAAAATATACAGGAAGCCTTTTTAAAAAAATTGACAAAACAAGGGCGTGGGTTTTATAATAAAGTTGAATTTTTTTGAATAATTCTTTATAGAAAGCGAAAGGAAGTGTTATTGAATGGAAGGCGGACCTGAACCTCGAGGTAGGACACTGGACGAAAAAATAAAAAAATAAGGCAGTAAGCGGGGGCGGGGAAGACTTTATACTGTCCGCAGTTTGCTGCAGACGGTGAAAGGAGATCAATAACATGATAAAAATTTTCAGAACATTTGACAACAACGTACATCAGATCAATGAAGCCCAGGAAGGAAGCTGGGTGGCATTGATCGATCCTACAGCTACAGAACTGGTGGAAGTGGCTGAAAAATATGGAATTGATGTGGATCATTTGCGGGCGCCTCTGGATGAAGAAGAGCGTTCCCGTATCGAAGTGGAAGATAATTATACATTGATCCTGGTAGATATTCCCATCATTGAAGAACGAAACGATAAAGACTGGTATGGTACCATTCCCATGGGTATTGTGGTGACAGATGAGATGATTTTTACTGTATGCCTGGAAGATACCCCGGTGCTGAGTTCTTTTATGGATGGCCGGGTGAGAAATTTCTTTACCTATAAAAGAACCCGGTTTATTTTGCAGATCCTGTACAAAAATGCGTCTTTGTTCCTGCATTATCTGAGAATTATTGATAAGAAGAGCGATCAGGTGGAACAAAGCCTGCATAAATCACAGAGAAATCAGGAATTGATCGAATTGTTGGAACTGGAGAAATCACTGGTATACTTTACCACTTCTCTTCGGTCAAATGAGGTGGTTTTGGAAAAACTTCTGAAAGTGGAAAGCATCAAACAGTATCCGGAAGATACGGAACTTCTGGAAGATGTTATCATTGAGAATAAACAGGCAATCGAGATGGCAAATATATACAGTGGTATTTTGAGTGGAACCATGGATGCTTTTGCATCTGTTATTTCCAACAACCTGAATATTGTAATGAAGTTTCTGGCTACAGTTACCATTGTTATGTCTATCCCCACCATGATATTCAGCGCCTATGGTATGAATCTGAATTCTAAAGGGATGCCTTTTGCAGATAACCCGTTAGGATTTCTGTATGTGATCATATTCTCTCTGATATTGAGTCTGCTGGTGGCTTTGATTTTCAGAAAGAAGGATTTATTTTAATTTAATCGGAGGAACTTATGAATTTCTTGAATAAAATGGAGAGAAAATATGGCAGATATGCAATCTCCAATCTATCTATTTATATTATAATCACCTATGCTGCAGGTTATCTGATCACGGCTCTGGCACCTAATATGATCAGTTATCTTGTACTGGAACCATCATTGATTTTCCGGGGACAGGTGTGGAGACTGGTGAGCTGGCTGTTGATTCCGCCGGGAAGACTTGATCTTTTTACCATCATCACGTTATTTTTCTATTATTCCATAGGAAGTACCCTGGAACGGACCTGGGGAGCTTTCAGGTATAATGTATATATTTTCCTGGGAATTATTATGAGTGTGGTGGGTGCGTTTATTCTGTACTTTATCAACGGAGGCGGAAGCACAATGCTGCTTTATACAGGAAGTTTATTCAGTACATACTATATCAGTATGTCTATTTTCCTTGCGTTTGCAGCTACCTATCCGGATATGCAGGTGTTGTTTATGATGATTATCCCGTTAAAGGTGAAATGGCTGGGGATTGCCTATGTGGTTCTTATGTTCTGGGATATGATCACTGCCGGATGGGGTGTTCGGGTTATGATTATCTGTTCTTTAATGAACTTTATCATATTCTTTTTCCTTACAAGAAATATGAGCCGGTATAGTCCAAAAGAGATTCACCGGAGACAGGCTTATAAAAAGGCCGTTCATCAAAGTCAGGTAAATGTAACTAAACACAAATGTGCGATTTGCGGAAGAACAGAAAAAGACGGAGATCATCTGGAATTTCGATTCTGTTCCAAATGCAATGGTAATTATGAATATTGCCAGGATCATTTATTTACCCATACGCATGTGAAATAAGGGGGAAACATATGAAGCGAACAAAGATTATCTGTACCATGGGACCAAACACAAATAATGAAGACACGATGAGAAAGCTGATGAAGGCAGGAATGGATATTGCCAGATTCAACTTTTCCCATGGAACACACGAAGAGCAGAAAGAAAGAATGGATTTGTTGAAAAAGGTTCGCCAAGAGTTAAAACTTCCGGTGGCAATTTTGCTGGATACGAAAGGACCGGAGATTCGGACCGGGCTTTTGGAAGGCGGCCAGAAGGTGAATTTGCAGGAAGGGGAGATATTTACCCTGACTACAGAGAAAATCGTGGGAAATGAAAAGCGGTGTTATCAGACCTATGAAGGTCTTCCTTCTGATGTAAACAAAGGAGATACCATTCTGATCGATGACGGTCTGATTCAATTGTCTGTAGAAGAATTGACAGATACAGATGTGATCTGTCGGATTGTAAATGGAGGAGAACTGGGACAGCAAAAAGGTATTAATGTACCGAATGTCAAAGTAAATCTTCCGGCTATTACAGAACAGGACAGAAAGGATATTCTTTTTGGTATTCAGCAGGGAATCGATTTTATTGCGGCTTCCTTTGTTCGTAACGGAGATGCTGTTAAAGAAATAAAAGAGCTTCTGCATGAAAATGGCGGAGACAGAATTGATGTGATCGCCAAAGTGGAGAATGCGGAAGGTGTACAGAATATAGACAGAATTATCAAGGCTGCCGATGGAGTTATGGTAGCCAGAGGAGATCTGGGTGTGGAGATTCCTGCTTATGAGGTTCCTCACATTCAGAAAATGATCATAAAAAAATGTAATGAAGCCTACAAACCGGTTATTACAGCCACACAGATGCTGGATTCCATGATCCGGAATCCCCGTCCTACCAGAGCGGAGGTTACAGACGTGGCCAATGCGGTTTACGACGGTACCGATGCGATTATGCTTTCCGGAGAAACTGCTGTGGGAAAATATCCGATAAAAGCTGTTAAAATGATGGTGCAGATCGCTCAGTCCACAGAACCATTTTTAGATTATACCAGTCATCTGGATTACCGGGCTTTGCGGGGAAGTAAAAATGTTTCCAGTTCTGTGGGAATTGCTGCGGTGCAGACCACAGAGAATCTGGGAGCTGCCTGCATTGTAACGCCGACGATTTCCGGTCAGACAGCCCGTCTGATTTCAAATTTCCGTCCGAAAGTACCCATTTATGCAGTAAGCCCCAATGATTGGGCAAGGAGAAAAATGCAGATTTACTGGGGGGTATTCCCCATTGCCGGATATGAGGAAGATTCTACAGAAAATATCATCTCCCATTCCATGTATATGGTAAAACGGCAAAAGCTGGTTAAAAAAGGAGATCTGGTAGTTTTGACAGCAGGAGATCCTGCCACCAATATTGTGAAGGGCGAAGGCGCCATGACCAATATTATGCAGGTAATACAGGTGAAATAATGTTGCTGTAAACGGAGTGAGCAGTAACGAAATAGTTCAAAAGAGGAGATTATGAAAAAATGAAAAAACAGCCGTTTGTCACAAAAGAAAAGTTGGAAGAGATTACAGCCCAATATCCCACGCCCTTTCATCTTTATGACGAAAAGGGAATGCGGGAAAATGTGAAAGCTTTAAAAGAAGCCTTTTCCTGGAATCCTGGATTTCGGGAATACTTTGCAGTGAAAGCCTGCCCTAATCCCCGTCTGATTCAGATACTTATGGAATATGGCTGTGGCTGTGACTGTTCTTCCCTGACAGAATTGATGCTGGCTCATGCCATTGACTGTAAAGGAGAAAATATTATGTTTTCTTCCAATGCCACTCCGGCAGAAGAATTCGTGTATGCGGATGAACTGGGAGCGGTGATCAATCTGGATGATATTACCCATATCGAGTTTCTGGAACAGGCGATTGGTCATATTCCGGAAACCATCAGTTGCCGGTTTAATCCGGGTGGTCTGTTCCAGATCAGTAACGATATTATGGATAATCCGGGAGATGCCAAATATGGAATGACAGAAGAGCAGTTGTTTGAAGCTTTTCGTATATTAAAAGAGAAGGGCGCAAAACGTTTTGGAATCCATGCTTTTCTTGCCAGCAACACAGTAACCAATGAATACTATCCCATGTTGGCAAAAATTTTATTTGAACTGGCTGTAAGACTGGAAAAAGAGACAGGTGCAGATATCTGTTTCATTAACCTGTCCGGCGGAATCGGTATTCCCTATCGCCCGGAACAGGAACCCAATGATATTCGGGTGATTGGAGAAGGCGTTCGCCAGGTTTATGAAGAAGTTCTTACACCGGCGGGCATGGGAGATGTGGCTATTTTCACAGAACTGGGCCGTTTTATGACAGGTCCTTACGGATGTCTTGTGACAAAAGCAATCCATGAAAAACACACGTATAAAGAATATATCGGCTGTGACGCCTGTGCCGTAAATCTGATGAGACCGGCAATGTACGGCGCTTATCATCACATTACAGTGGCAGGGAAAGAAGAGGCTGTCTGTGATCACAAATATGATATTACAGGTTCTCTTTGTGAAAATAATGATAAATTCGCTATTGACCGGATGCTTCCGGAAATTCAGCGGGGAGATTTGCTGGTGATCCATGACACAGGAGCTCACGGATATGCCATGGGATATAATTACAACGGAAAATTAAAATCTGCAGAGATTCTGTTAAAAGAAGATGGAAGTTTCGAATTAATTCGCCGGGCTGAAACACCTGAAGATTATTTTGCCACACTGGATTGTTTTCCGGTTTATGAGAAGATGTTTAAAAAAATGTAAATATGGGGGCTGTCGTTATGCGGCAGCTTCCTTTTTTACAACATGGAGAAGGGCGTGTATATGAGAGAAAGAAGCAAAGTGGCGTTGCTTTTTTGTGATTCTTACGACAGTGACCAGGTTTACAGGAAAATAAAAAAAGGAATGGAACTGTTGGGAGGATGGGAAAAGCTGATTGAAAAAGATGAGAAAATATTGTTGAAACCCAATCTGGTACGGAAGGCGCCGGTGGAACGTCCGGTGATCACCCATCCTTCCATTGTGGAGGCCACAGCCCGTCTTTTGAGAGAAGAAGGATATGAGAAAATCGGATGTGGAGATTCCTGTGGTGTGGGTTCAGCAGCCAAGGTGATGGAGGAAACCGGTATGGACGCCATATTGGATCGTTACCACATTACCATGGAGGATTTTAACCAGGGAACACAGACCGGTGAATTTGTGCTGGCAGATCCGGTGAGAGAATCGGATGCTCTGATTAATTTGTGTAAGATGAAAACCCACGCTTTGGAACGGGTGACCGGGGGTGTGAAAAATCTTTATGGATGTGTCAGCGGACTCCACAAGGCACAGGGTCACACAAAGTATTCCAATGCCGACAGCTTTGCCCGGATGCTGATTCGTCTGAATATGGAAATAAAACCCCGTCTGTGTATTATGGACGGAATTGTGGCTATGGATGGAAATGGCCCGACGTCAGGGGATCCCATTACTATGAATGTGATATTGATGAGTACGGATCCGGTGGCGGCAGACAGTGTTTTCTGCCACCTGGTTCATCTGGATCCGGAGATGGTTCCCACAAATGTTCACGGGCAGAAGATGGGACTGGGATTCTGGGAAAAAGAGAAAATCTGCATTCTCACGGAAGAAGGAGAAATTTCCATGGAGGAAGCAGTGGAAAAATATGGAAATAAGGATTACAATGTGGACAGGAGAAAAGTAAGGGCTACCATGTGGAATCAACTGGATTTTTTGATGAAACCATTTCAGAAAAAGCCCTATATACTTACGGATAAGTGTAGAAAATGTGGCGTCTGCGTGGAATCCTGTCCGGTGGAAGGAAAAGCATTATCTTTTGAAAAGGGGAGAAATAATCCTCCTGTATATCATTACAGAAAGTGTATCCGGTGTTTTTGCTGTCAGGAAATGTGCCCTTTTCAGGCGATTGGGGTAAGATGAGAAAAATAATTTGCGGATGCCATGGAATGATGCTATAATAAAAATCATTAATTGTCGAAATGTGGAAGGAGATCATCATGAAAAAGCTTGAAGATTATGTGAGAAGTATTCCGGATTTCCCGGAACCAGGTATTATTTTCCGGGATGTGACAAGTATTTTGCAGGATGCGGACGGCTTACAGCTTGCCATTGATTCTATTCAGGAATTATTAAAAGATACAGAGGTGGATCTGATTGCCGGAACAGAATCCAGAGGATTCATTTTTGGTATGCCGGTGGCATATAATCTGCACAAACCTTTTGTGCCGGTTCGTAAAAAAGGTAAATTGCCCTGTGAAACCATTTCTCAGGAATATGATCTGGAATATGGAAGCGCTGAGATTGAGATGCATAAGGATGCCATCAAACCGGGGCAGAAAGTGGTTGTGATTGATGATCTGATTGCCACAGGTGGAACTGTCGAGGCGGCAGTAAAGATGATAGAAAGATTAGGAGGGAAAGTGGTAAAAATCATTTTCCTGATGGAACTGGCCGGATTAAACGGCAGAGAACGTTTGAAAGGCTATGATGTTGAATCTGTAATCCGATATGAAGGAAAATAATTAAGATAGGCGGGATTCTATGGAAGCAGGAAAACAAAGGAATGATATAGAAGAGCGGCAGATGGAAGTGCAGGCTGTGGAAGCCAGTGTAAAATGCATGAAAGATTTTACCAGTCCGGAAGATTTGTATGAAGAATTGATACGAAGTATTCGAAAATATCATCCGTCTACAGATATTTCCATGATTGAGAAAGCTTATCGGGTCGCTGCTGAGGCACATAAAGATCAAAAAAGAAAGTCAGGAGAACCGTATATTATCCATCCGCTGTGTGTGGCGATCATCCTGGCTGATCTGGAATTGGATAAGGAGACAATCGCAGCAGGTCTTCTCCATGATGTAGTGGAGGATACTGTGATGACAGAAGAGGATCTGACCAGAGAATTCGGGGAAGAGGTTTCTGTTCTTGTAAGCGGTGTTACAAAGCTGGGACAGTTGAATTATTCAGCAGATAAAGTGGAACTTCAGGCAGAAAATCTGAGAAAGATGTTTCTGGCTATGGCAAAGGATATCCGTGTTATATTGGTGAAGCTGGCGGACCGTCTTCATAATATGAGGACAGCCATGTACTGGAAACCGGAAAAACAGGTGGAAAAAGCCAGAGAAACTATGGATATTTATGCACCGATAGCACAAAGGCTCGGTATATCCAAAGTAAAAATCGAGTTGGACGATCTGTCGTTAAAATACCTGAAGCCGGATGTGTATTACGATCTGGTGGAAAAGATCAATCTGAGAAAAAGTGAAAGAGAAGCTTTTGTTCAGGGAATTGTGGATGAAGTAAAGCAGCATATGGAAGATGCCAAGATCGATGCAGAGGTAAACGGACGGGTCAAACATTTTTTCAGCATCTATAAAAAGATGGTAAATCAGGATAAAACACTGGATCAGATTTATGATCTTTTTGCAGTGCGGATCATTGTGGAAAGTGTAAAGGACTGTTATGCGGCTCTCGGTGTGATTCATGAGTTATACACCCCCATTCCGGGACGGTTTAAGGACTATATTGCCATGCCAAAGCCGAATATGTATCAATCTTTGCATACTACGCTGATCGGTCCCAACGGACAGCCTTTTGAGATTCAGATTCGTACTTTTGAGATGCACAGGACAGCAGAATTTGGTATTGCTGCCCATTGGAAATATAAAGAAGCTTCCGACGGAAAGAAACCGGTGGCACAGCAGGAAGAAGAAAAGCTTAGCTGGCTGCGGCAGATTCTGGAATGGCAGAAAGAAATGTCAGATAACCGGGAGTTTTTAAGTCTGCTGAAAAGCGATCTGGATCTGTTTAATGAAAATGTATACTGCTTCAGTCCCGCAGGCGATGTGAAAACTCTTCCCCGAGGATCAACTACTGTGGATTTTGCTTACAGTGTTCACAGTGCCGTGGGAAATAAGATGGTAGGCGCAAGAGTAAATGGAAAGCTTGTTCCTATTGAGTATGAGATCCGCAACGGAGACCGGGTGGAAATCATTACTTCTCAGAATTCCAAGGGCCCCAGCCGGGACTGGCTGAAGCTG
>DETV01000052.1:0-31945 GCA_002361775.1 Eubacterium sp. UBA3279 | reverse complement strand
CCAAGGGCCCCAGCCGGGACTGGCTGAAGCTGGTGAAGAGTACCCAGGCGAAGAATAAGATCAATCAGTGGTTTAAACAGGAACTGAAAGAAGATAATATTCTAAAAGGAAAAGAAATGCTCAGTAACTATGCAAAACTGAAAGGCAAGGTTCTGGGTGAATATTCGAAACCCAAGTATATGGAAGCTGTTATGAGAAAATATGGTTTCCGTGACTGGGAGAGTGTACTGGCGGCGCTGGGACATGGAGGATTGAAGGAAGGTCAGATCCTTAACAAGCTGGTAGAAGCCTATGAGAAGGAACATAAAAAAGAAATAACCGATGAAAAAGTACTGGAAGCAGTATCTGAGGCAAAAGAAAAGCTGCCTATCGTGAAAGAAAAAGGCGGCATTGTGGTGAAGGGTATCGATGATGTGGCAGTGCGTTTTGCAAAATGCTGCAGTCCTATTCCCGGGGATGAAATCGTAGGATTTGTCACCAGAGGAAGAGGCGTTACCATTCACAGAACGGACTGTGTAAATGTGATGAATCTGTCAGAATCTGACCGGGTTCGTCTGATTGATGCCGAGTGGCAGGGAAGTAACTTTGCCAATGGTCTGTATACTGCAGAAATCAATGTTTATGCGAACAACAGAACAGGTCTTCTGGTGGATATTTCCAAGATTCTTACAGAAAAGAAGATTGACCTGACGGCAATTAACAGCCGGACCAGCAAACAGGGAACGGCAACCATTTCCATGACCTTTGATGTACACAGTACAGAAGAACTGAACTCTCTGGTGGAAAAAATCCGTCAGGTGGAAAGTGTATTGGATATAGAACGGACAACAGGGTGATATTTATGAAATATAGGATTGAACAGATGGTATTGGGGATGGTATCCACCAATACCTGGTTTCTTATGAATGAAGAGAATAAAGAACTTCTGATTATTGATCCTGCAGATGAGACAGAAAGAATTCAGGTAAAGATCAGCCAGATGGGAGGAATCCCCAGAGCTGTGCTGCTGACTCACGGACATTTTGATCATATGATGGCAGCAGGGGACTTGAGAAAGACGTATCACATTCCGGTATATGCGTATGAGAGCGAAAAAGCTCTTTTGGAGAATCCGGGAGCCAATTTGTCCGGCGCCTGGTCTTCTCCTCATGTACTTACGGCGGACCAGTGGGTGAAAGAGGGAGAAGAACTGAATCTGGCAGGAATGAAGCTTCAGGTATTCCATACGCCGGGGCATACGGCGGGAAGCTGTTGTTATTATTTGCAGGAAGAGAAGGTTTTATTTTCCGGTGATACTTTATTTGCGGGAAGTGTGGGAAGAACCGATTTTCCCACCTCCAGTACAAGAGATATACGGGAAAGTCTGCATCGGCTTCTGGAGGAATTGCCGGAGGAGACAAGAGTATGTCCGGGGCATAATGAAGAGACTACCATAGGATATGAAAAGAGGTATAATCCCTTTGCTTAATATAGGAATTCGATTTAATAAAAAAGATTTTGAATATGATGTGTACTCTCTGGTAAAAGCGTTTTATCCTCAGGGACAGGTACAGATGTACTATGAAGATGAGGAAAATTCCCAAGAGTACCAAGTACTGCTCCTGGTTACATATAGTGATCAGGAGATTTGTCTGGAAATACAAAAAGAGGGAACCAGGGTATTTTACCGACAGACAGCGGTGGAGTACGGGAAAGACCGAAAAGAAACAAAAAATGTGCTGAAACGTCTGGTGTATGAAGCGTTATGCGAAATCACAGGTCATACTCTGCCCTGGGGAAATCTGACAGGAATCCGTCCCACAAAGATTCCCACAAAACTTCTGGAAGAGGGATGGAAAAATGTGGATATAGCTGAATATCTGCGGAATACTTACGGGGTGAGCAAGGAAAAAACAGCGCTTGCCGTGGCTATTGCCAACAGAGAGAAGGCTGTGCTGGAACAGTTGGATTATGAGAAAGGGTATAGCCTTTATGTGGGAATACCATTCTGCCCCAGTATTTGCCTGTATTGTTCATTTGGTTCCCATCCCCTGGAACGATGGAAAAAACGGGTAGATGAATATCTGGATGCCCTGTGCCGGGAGCTTTCTTTTATCGCAGAGGCTATGAAAGGCCGCAGTCTGAATACGGTTTACATCGGAGGCGGTACGCCTACCACTCTGGAGCCGGAACAGCTTCGCAGACTTCTGGGACATATCCGTGATACTTTTGATTTTTCCCAGGTGAAAGAATATACAGTGGAAGCGGGAAGACCGGACAGTATAACTTTGGAAAAATTACAGGTGATCCGGGAATTTCCGGTGACAAGAATTTCCGTAAATCCCCAGACTATGAATCAGAAAACGCTGGATATTATAGGCAGAAAACATACAGTGGAAGATACGGTTGAGATTTTCCGGCTGGCAAGAGAGCTGGGATTTGATAATATCAACATGGATTTGATCATAGGACTTCCGGGAGAAGGAAAAGAAGAAGTGGAGCATACTCTCAGGGAAATCAGGAAATTACATCCGGACAGCTTGACCATACATTCACTGGCATTGAAAAGAGCTACCAGATTAAATCTTTTCAAAGATCAGTACAGGGAGATGTCTTTTGAAAACAGTCAGGAAATCATGGAAATGACCCAGGAATGTGCCAGAGATATGGGACTGAATCCCTATTATCTCTATCGGCAGAAAAATATTGCGGGAAATTTTGAAAATGTGGGATATGCAGAGGTTGACAAAGAAGGAATTTACAATATACTGATTATGGAAGAGAAACAGACAATTCTGGCAGCCGGAGCAGGTGCTTCCACCAAATTTGTATTTCAGCATGGAGAACGGATTGAGCGTGTGGAAAACGTGAAAGACGTAAATCAATATATAGAGAGACTGGATGAGATGCTGGAGAGAAAGCGGGCTGGCATCGCTGCTTATCTGGAATAGTTTGGAGGGATGATTGTGGCCGCAGCGAAAAAATATGTGAATCAAAAACACATGCTGCAGTACAGTTTGAGCGAGCAGCTTGTTCACGGTATGCGGGTGAGTAACCTGGCGTATGGAGTGGCAAAGGAACTGGGATTATCAGAGGATTTTTGCTATGACTGTGCCGTGGCCGGAATGCTTCACGATATAGGAAAAGAACTGGTGTCTGGTGAACTGGATGAAAAGGAAGAGCGTTTGATCATTGAAGAGATCCATTACGTTCGTCTGCACGCCCAGGCCAGTTATGAAATTTTGAAAAAGAGGGGATATTCTCAGAGAATCCAGGAAACTGTGCGATATCATCACGAAAATATGGACGGAAGCGGTTATCCGGAAAATCTTTCCGGGGAAGGGATTCCTCTGGGAGCAAAGATTATCCGGGTCTGTGACGTATATGCGGCGCTGACCTCAGACCGGCCTTATCGGAGCGCTTTTGATAAGAAAACAGCGATGGAATTGATGATTGAAGATATTAAGGATTTTGACGTAAAGGTTTTTTTGGCTTTCCAAAGATACATTCACCGTCATGAAGAAAAAGAAATTTCGTTACCCCCTATATATCTATAAGAAAAAGGAGATTGATTATGGCTTTAAAGAAAAAACCGGTTACAGGAATGAAAGATATACTGCCTGCAGAGATGGCAGTGAGGGATTATGTGATCCGTCTGATCAAAGAAACATATAGTACTTTTGGATTTTCTTCCATAGAAACTCCCTGTGTGGAACATATTGAAAACCTTTCCAGTAAACAGGGGGGAGAAAATGAAAAACTGATTTTTAAAATCTTAAAACGAGGAGAGAAACTGAAACTGGATACAGCGGAATGTGAAGCAGATCTGGTGGATGGAGGACTGCGTTACGATCTGACAGTGCCGCTTTCCAGATATTATTCCAACCATGCCAATGAACTGCCGTCCCCATTCAAGGCGCTGCAGATGGGAAATGTATGGAGAGCAGACCGTCCGCAGAGAGGACGTTTTCGTCAGTTTATGCAGTGTGATATTGATATACTGGGCGAGCCCACTAATCTGGCAGAAATAGAGTTGATTCTGGCAACTACTACTTTGCTGGGAAAATTGGATTTTAAAAACTTTACCATTCGTATCAATGACAGAAGAATTTTGAAAGCTATGGCAGCTTACAGTGGTTTTGCACCGGAATCTTATGATACAGTTTTTATCATTCTGGATAAAATGGATAAGATCGGTCTGGAAGGAGTTCGTGAGGAACTGGAAAAAGAAGGATTTGCGAAAGAATCCATTGACACATATCTTGCCATGTTCCAGGAAATCACCAACGATGTTGCCGGTGTGAGATATGTAAAAGAAAAACTGGAAGGAGTTCTGGATCCGGCCTATGCAGATGGATTGGAACTGATCATGACCAGTGTGGACGCAGTAAAAACCGCAGATTTTAAACTGGCATTTGATCCGACTCTGGTACGTGGAATGTCTTACTACACAGGTCCTATTTTTGAGATTTCCATGGATGAGTTCGGAGGAAGCGTAGGCGGCGGCGGACGTTACGATGAGATGATCGGTAAATTTACCGGTAATGATACCTGCGCCTGCGGATTTTCTATTGGATTCGAGAGAATCATCATGCTTTTGATGGAAAGAGGATTTAAGGTTCCGGGAACAGGAACAAAGAAAGCTCTTCTGATTGAAAAGAATATGCCGGCAGAAGGAATGATGAAGGTTCTGAAGCAGGCAGAAGAGGAACGTCAGAACGGTTCTCAGGTGACAATCGCCATAATGAAGAAAAATAAAAAATTCCAGAAGGAACAGTTAAAAGAAGAAGGATATGAAGAAATCATAGAATTTTTTGCAGATAGATTTTAATACTTAATTATTGGAGGAAAGAAAAATGGCAGAATCAATGCAGGGTCTGAAGAGGACTCACCGCTGTACGGAAGTTTCCACAGCAAATATAGGAGAAACAGTTACCCTTATGGGTTGGGTTCAGAAAAGCAGAAATAAGGGTGGTATTATTTTTGTGGATCTGAGAGATCGTTCCGGTATTATGCAGTTGATTTTTGAAAATGGAAATATCAGCGAAGAGGGATTTGAAAAGGCGGCAAAGCTGAGAAGTGAATTTGTAATAGCCGTGACAGGTGTGGTAGAAGCCCGTTCCGGAGCTGTCAATGAAAATCTGAAAACAGGAGAGATTGAAATCAGAGCGAATGACCTGAGAATTCTTTCTGAAGCAGAGACACCGCCGTTCCCGATTGAGGAAAACAGTAAAACAAAAGAAGAGCTTCGTTTGAAATATCGTTTCCTGGATCTTAGAAGACCGGATATTCAGAGAAATCTGATGATGAAATCCCAGGTATCCACTCTGACTCGTCAATTTATGGCGAAGGAAGGATTTCTGGAAATAGAAACACCTATGCTTACAAAAAGTACTCCGGAAGGAGCAAGAGATTATCTGGTGCCAAGCCGTGTACATCCTGGTAATTTTTATGCGCTTCCTCAGTCTCCGCAGTTGTTTAAACAGCTTTTAATGTGTTCCGGATATGACCGTTATATTCAGATCGCCCGCTGTTTCCGTGATGAAGACCTGAGAGCAGACCGTCAGCCGGAATTTACTCAGATCGACATGGAATTATCTTTTGTAGATGTGGATGATGTCATCGATGTAAATGAACGTCTGCTGGCTTATCTTTTTAAAGAGATACTGGATGTGGATGTTCAGCTTCCGATTCAGAGAATGCCATGGCAGGAAGCGATGGACCGCTTCGGCTCCGACAAACCAGATCTTCGATTTGGAATGGAACTGCACAATGTATCTGAGGTAGTAAAAGACTGTGAGTTTGCAGTATTTAAAAATGCGCTGGAAAATGGCGGTTCTGTCCGCGGTATCAATGCAAAAGGACAGGGCGCTATGCCGAGAAAGAAAATTGATAAGCTGGTGGATTTCGCAAAAGATTACGGCGCAAAGGGACTGGCTTATGTGGCAATCCAGCCGGATGGAACTGTAAAATCCTCTTTTGCAAAATTCATGAAAGAAGAGGAAATGAATGCTCTTATCCAGGCGATGGAAGGAGAAGCAGGAGATTTACTTCTGTTTGCTGCTGATAAAAATAAAGTGGTATGGGATGTACTGGGCGCTCTTCGTCTGGAACTTGCCCGTCAGATGGAACTTCTGGATAATTCAGAATATCGTTTCGTATGGATTACCGAATTCCCTCTGTTGGAGTGGTCTGAGGAAGAAAATCGTTTTAAAGCCATGCATCATCCGTTTACCATGCCAATGGAAGAGGATCTGCCTTATATTGACACAGATCCGGGAAGAGTTCGCGCAAAAGCATATGATATCGTACTGAACGGAACAGAAATTGGCGGAGGAAGTGTGAGAATCCATCAGAATGATATTCAGGAGAAGATGTTTGAGGCTTTGGGCTTTACAAAGGAACAGGCTTACGAACAGTTTGGATTCCTGCTGACTGCATTTAAGTATGGAGTACCTCCACATGCAGGACTGGCATATGGATTGGATCGTCTGGTAATGCTGATGGCAAAACAGGAGAGCATCCGTGACGTGATCGCGTTCCCGAAGGTAAAAGACGCTTCCTGTCTGATGTCTGAAGCTCCTAATGTGGTGGATGAAAAACAGTTGGAAGAACTGGGAATTGCAATCAGAAAAGCAGAAACATCAGAAGAATAAAATAAGAAAAAAATAAAATCTCCCGGAGAATACGAAGGGTATAGAAAATACCAGGATTCTCCGGGAGTATTTTATGCCTGAAGATGAGTGGAAACTTCCTCAATGGCTTCTGTCAGGTTGCCTAACAGCGCATCTCCCACCTCATCGTTCATTTCTATATTCCAGTTGGCGCCATCATTTTTCATAGTAATGGTAAGGGGGGTAGAGACAGACTCCGTATTATCGGTAATACAGGAAATCAGTATTTTGTTGGCTGTATTCAGTCTTCCGGAAATGCCATCCTGAAGAGCCTGAGCGGTCTTGGTATATGTAGCCACCTGAGTCTGATAGCTGTTCATCATGGAGCGACAGTTACAGCTTGTCAGTTCCAGTTCTACTACGGCGCTTGCCCCGTCAGAAGAAAATTCTTCTGAAAGAATAGAATAATCCAGATAGGTGAGCAGTTGTGTGGCCAAAGCCCGGGAAATTTTCCGACGGTATTGGGCGTCTCCTGAGAAAATATGATCCAATGACAGGTAACGGCTCAATTGTTCAGAGTCAAACTGTTTTATGGCGTCCAGGTGGATAGAAATAATTTCTGAGGGAGTAAAAAGATTTACATCTGACACATGAGCGGGAAAATTTCCTGTGAGGGCAGATTCCAGATCTCCGGGATAATCAATTTTCCAGATATTTTGAACTTTTGTCAGGGAAATAGTGTATTCGGAGGTAACAGTCTGAGAAGAAAAATCTTTTAAAACAGATCCCAGCAGAAGATAACAGTCTTCCAGAGAAAAGGAAACACCGGAAGGGGTGGCAGTATTTTGTATCTGCTTGACCATGGCTCGGCGGGAATATTCTTTTGCCAGAGCTTTTCCATCAACGGTGGATAATCGTACAGTAACCTTTGCCTGATTGCCGTCAATATCTGCTTTTTTTATTTTGTAAGAAAAATTCTGATAAAAACCGGAAAAAATGCGTTCTATTTCTTCAGGGATAGGTTTATCTCCTGATTCCGTTGGAAAAAGATCCTGATAGGAGAGATAGTTTTCCAGTTTGTCGGAATCAGTATTTTTCAAGAGAGAGAGTTCATGGTGAACCAGTTTTACCGGATCCTGATCATAGGGGAGATGTTTTTGAAAATAAAAAAAACCCAGAAGAAAACAGAAAAGTTCTGCGATCAGAAGCAGCGGAATTCCAATGGTAAATTTTTTGTGTTTTGTTTTGTGATGAAACAGATACATTCCCATCAGACATCCCGGTGCGCCGCCCAGGATGGCAAACAGAAATAAAACGGACTCCCGGATACGCCATTGGTTGTGAATGGCTTTGTACTTATCCAATGCAAAAGCCCCTGCTCCCATCAGATTAATGAAAATCAGATAGAAAATGATATATTTCATAATCTTTCCTCCTCGAAATGTAATTCGGATAAAATAAAAAGTTGGATATGGATTCAGTTTAGCAGAAAGAAGAAAAATGTCAACTGACATCAACAGTTCAGATGCCAAAAAAAATTGTTATATAAAGAGTAAGGGAAAAGTAAGGAATTGGAAGAGGAAGAGTGATATAATGAGAACATATTACGGCGCAGTAGCTGGTTCCTTATGAATACAGCCTGTGAAAGTATATGTTCAGGAGGATCATAATGAAGAAAAAAACAATAATAATAGGTAGTTCGGCAGTAGCCGGAGCAATTGTTATCGGAATCGGCATATGGGCGATCTGGGGAAGAAATAAAGCCAGCGATTCAGACAATGTGGTTTATGTAAATTCTGTGGAAAGCATCATGAATCCGGGCAGCGGAAATGGAGCAATCAATCGTTTTGCCGGTGTGGTAGAGACACAGGAAAAGCTGGATATCCAGGTGAGTCAGGATAAAACAGTGAAAGAAGTTTTTGTGGAAGAAGGCCAGGAAGTGGAAGTGGGCACTCCCTTGTTTGAGTACGATACAGAAAAGACAGAAGAAGAACTCAGCAAAGCCAAATTAGATCTGGAGCGCATCAGTAATACCATAGGGAATAAATATAATGAGATCGCAGCGCTGGAAAAGGAAAAGAAAAGCGCAGATCAGGAATCAAAACTGGATTATACCATGCAGATCCAGAGCGCTCAGATGGAATTAAAGCAAAGCGAGTATGAGAAAAAGAGTAAACAGGTAGAGATTCAGAAATTACAGGATACTCTGGAGAACGCTCAGGTGGAAAGCGAGATGGCCGGAGTGGTAAAATCCATCAATGACGGCAGTTCAGGGATGGAATACCAGGGTGACAGCCAGGCATTTATGACGATTATTGCCATGGGAGATTACCGGATCAAAGGAAAAATCAATGAACAAAATATGGGTTCCGTGATCCAGGGACAGCCGGTACTTGTACACTCCCGTGTGGATGAAGATGTGACATGGAAGGGAACTATGGGCGAAATTGATATGCAGAACCCGGGAAATGACAGTAACAACTATTATATGTCGGGAGACGCTACCACCCAGTCCAACTCCTATCCTTTTTATGTGAATCTGGATTCTTCAGAAGGTCTGATGCTGGGACAGCATGTGTACATTGAAGTGGATTATGGACAGGAAGAAAAGAAAGCAGGTATCTGGCTGGATGAATCCTTTATCTGTGATGTGGATTCTGATCCTTACGTGTGGGTGGATAATGGAAAAGGCAAACTGGAGCAGAGAAAAGTCACACTGGGACAGCATGATGAAGAAATGTTTCAGTATGAAATTGCAGATGGTCTGACAGAAGAGGATTTGATCACTTATCCGGAAGAAGGACTGAAAGAAGGCATGACTACTGCGAAGGGTGAAAACGGTCAGATGGGTCAGAGTAATCCGGAACCGATGAGTGATGGAAGTTTAGAAGGTGAGATGCTGCCGGAAGGAGAAGCTTTACCAGAAGAAAATATGATGGAAAATGAAGTTTTGACGGAAGACGAGGGAATGATGTCAGAGGAACCTCTTCCGGAAGGGCAGGATGGAGCTGAAGAAATAATTGGCGGAACGGAGGATGCGGAGTGATTCTGGAATTAAAAGATATCTGTAAAGATTATATTCAGGGAAAAATGGTGATTCCGGTTCTGAAGCACGTGGATTTTCAGATGGAAACAGGAGAATATGTGGCGATTATGGGACCCTCCGGTTCAGGAAAGACCACACTGATGAATATTGTAGGGTGTCTGGACCAGGCAACCTCCGGTAACCTGATTCTGGACGGTCAGGATATCAGTAAGTGTACGGAAAATGAAATGTCAGATCTGCGGCTGAAAAAAATTGGATTTGTCTTTCAGAATTTTCAGCTTCTCCCAAGACAGACAGCGCTGGAAAATGTAGAACTTCCTCTGACCTATGCGGGAGTGCCGAAAAAAGAGAGAAGAGAGAGAGCTTTGGCAGCTTTAACCCGTGTGGGACTGGAAGAAAGGGTAAATTTCCAGCCTAATCAGTTGTCAGGAGGACAGAAACAGAGGGTGGCTATTGCAAGGGCAATTGTAAATAATCCGAAGATACTTCTGGCAGACGAACCTACAGGAGCTTTGGACAGCGCATCCGGAGAACAGGTTATGGAATTATTCCAGAGTCTGAACGAGGAAGGAGTAAGCGTATTGATGATCACCCATGACAGTGAAATTGCCGGATATGCACAGAGAAAAGTGATTATCCGGGACGGAATTTTGAAAAAGGAGGGATAACCCATGAAAAAGAAATTAATCGTGGTCGGAACTGTGGCCGGGGTAATCCTTCTTACCGGCGCTGCGGTTTACGGCGTAAAAAAGAGTAACGAAAAGAAAGTAACTGTGGTTTCCGTTCAGGAAATGATGGGATTTGGCGGTGGAATGGATAACACCAGTATGTCCGGAAATATAACTTCCGACGTATCACAGGATATTTATCTGTCATCAAGTCAGGTGGTAGACGAGATATTTGTGGAAGAAGGTCAGACAGTCAAAGAAGGAGATAAACTGATTTCCTATGATATGACTTTGGTAAATCTGGATCTGGAAATGAAAAAGCTGGATCGGGAAGGAATTGAGCTGAATATAAAGAAAGCTCAAAGAGAAATAACAAAGTTAAAAAATACGAAACCGGCTACTGATCAGGGCGGAATGGGAGATCCCGGGTTTGAAGATCCAGGATTTGAAGATCCGGGTATAGAAGAACCGATGCCGGAAGAACCTACAGTAGAACCTTCCCCGGCATTGGAAGAATTGAATCAGGATTCTGAGCCATATATGGGTTCCGGTACGCAGGAAGATCCTTATCATTTTCTGTGCAGTCAGAAAGGTGTGGTGCTGGGAAGCTTTCTGAACCGTATGGCAGAGGAAAAATGTTTCTTTGTGATTGAAGTGAGAGAAGGAGATATCAGTAACGGCGCTCTGATGAAAATATGGGGGCAGCAGATTACAGATGAAAATTTTCATGCTGAGCCGGAGATGAAATATCAGGTGAATCTAAGAGAGTATGAAGAGGAAGAAAATATTTTATATCCTCAGGCATTTTCAGAACTGACCGCTGAGGATGTGGAGAATCAGCACTGGTGCAAAGGAGATGGAACGAAGGAAAAACCTTATGTGTTCCTTGTGACTCAGGATGGAACGGTGAAAGGCAGCTTTTTTAGGAAAATGAAAGAGCTGGGTGGATATTTCCGTATTGAGGTGAGAGAAGAGGGCGTATACAGCGGAATTCTTCTGAAAGCATGGGAGCAGCAGGCGGAAAACCTGGGAGAGTTTGAGGATGATACGGTGTATGAAGTTGGAATTAATGTAAAAGAAGTTACACCGACGCCAGAACCGACAGGAGAACCGACGCCGGAACCAATGGAAACACCAACTCCGGAGCCGTTAGTTACACCAAATCCAACGGAAGAACCAACCCCGGAGGTGACTCCATCAGTAACTCCAGAAACAACTCCAGAAATACCCCCGGAAACAACCCCGGAACAGCCGGCAACCAATCCTATGGCAGCTTCTTCTGCTGTCTATCATAAAATTATTCCGCTGGCGAATGAAAATACTGTGGATAATGCAATGGGATCTGTAGGGGATGGATTTATGACAAAAGAAGAAATTCAGAAACAGATCAAAGAAAAAGAAAAAGAGATCCGCGGTTATCAGTTAGATTTAAAAGAAGCAGACCTGGAACTGAAAAAAATCAATAAAGAATTGAAAAATCAGACGATCACCAGTACATTAAATGGTGTGGTAAAGACAGTTGGAGATCCGGATAAGGAAAATACAGATGGCAAACCATTGATTCAGGTAGTCAGCAGCGAAGGATTGTATGTTCGGGGAACCATCAGCGAGATGCAGTTGGATAAACTTCAGGTGGGTCAGATGCTGAATGGATTTTCTTATGAGACAGGCGTGAGCTTTACCGCTGAAGTGAAAGAAATTTCTCCTTATCCAATGGAGGGAGACTATTATGGAAATGGCAGCGCTTCCATGTATCCGTTCACTGCGTACATTCAAAATGCAGAGGGATTGAAAAACTATAGTTATGCGGAGCTGACCATAGCTGATGGCGGAGACGTTTCCATGAGCAGCGGAGTGACTATAGAAAAGGCATTTGTCCGGACTGAGGATGGGCAGTATTACGTTATGAAAGACGATGGAAAAGGCCGGCTGAAAAAACAGACGGTGCAGATCGCGCGGGTATGGTATGGTTCTGTTTATGAGCTGTCAGGAGGTCTTTCCATGGATGATAAGATTGCATTCCCTTACGGAAAACACGTAAAAGAGGGAGCAAAAACCGAAGAAGGATCAATGCAGGATCTGTATAGGTAGGAGGAGAAAGAATGTTTGAAAATATCAGGCTGGCATTTGGAGGAATCTGGTCACATAAGATGAGATCTTTTCTTACAATGTTAGGTATTATCATTGGAATAGCTTCCATTATCTCCATTGTTTCAACCATTCGGGGAACCAACGAACAGATCAAACAGAATCTGATCGGTGCGGGAAATAACAATGTAGATGTAAAACTTTCTCAGGGAGAAGGTGAATATTATATGGATCAGGGAATTCCAGCAAATGTTATGGTAGTGGGTGAAGAACAAAAAGAAAAAATCCGTACTCTGGACGGAGTGAAAAGCGCTACCTTTTATAACAGAAGAAGTTATGTAGACGGTATAACCTATAAGGATATTTCTCTGGATATGGGAAGTATGTACGGGGTGGATCAGGATTATCTGAAAACCAAGGGCTATGTGATTCAGAATGGACGGGGATTTGTGGAGGAAGATTACACAGCGATCCGGAAAGTAGCCATTCTGGATGATGTGGCGGTGCAGACACTGTTTCCCGGAGAAAATCCAGTGGGAAAAACTATGGAAGTAAGAGGAGAACCATTTACTATTATAGGATGTATCCGTAAGTCAGATGCCTTTGAGCCGGTGATCAACAGTATGGAAGATTATTATATGTATAATCAAAATTCCAGCGGAATGGTTTTGATTCCCCAGACGGCATGGCCGATCATCTTCAACTTTGACGAGCCGGTGGATGTGAGCGTTATGGCAGAAAATACAGATACCATGAGCAGTATCGGTAAAAAAGTGGAAGATATTATGAATGAACTGGTGGTGTCTTCTACAGCCACACAGGAGGGAGAAGGGGATAACAGTATTTCCTATAAGGCGGCAGACCTGTTAAAAACAGTAAAAAATCTTCAAAAAGTAAGTGAAAACACAAATAAACAGTTGCTGTGGATCGCCAGCATTTCTCTTCTTGTAGGAGGAATCGGTGTTATGAACATTATGTTGGTGTCAGTTACAGAGCGAACAAATGAAATCGGTCTGAAAAAAGCTATCGGAGCAAGGAAGAAAAAAATTCTCTGGCAGTTTTTGACAGAAGCGGCAGTGTTAACCAGTATTGGAGGAATTCTGGGGGTAATCGCCGGAATCATATTGTCGCAGGTGATTGCAAGGATGTCGCAGACACCGGTTTCCATCAGCATTCCTGCAAGCGTTCTGGCAGTTGTATTTTCTATGGCAATAGGAATTATTTTTGGTTTGCTGCCCTCCATTAAAGCGGCAAATCTGAACCCGATTGATGCTCTTCGCCACGAATAGTTAAGAAAAAAATCATATTTTTTTCACAACAATTTCACCAAAAGAGAAGAAAAATGGTATATAATGACAACAGTGAATTTAACGGGGGTTTTTATAATGAATATATTATTTTTTTTGACACCAAAGAGTGAAGTGGCTCATGTATACAATGATGATACGCTTCGTCAGGTATTGGAGAAGATTGAGTATCACAAGTATACGGCAATCCCCATGCTGAATAAAAATGGTCGGTATGTGGGAACAGTGACAGAAGGGGATTTACTGCGGTTTATTAAAGAAAAGTATTCTTTGAATTTAAAAAACGCAGAAGATTGCGCCATCAGTCGGGTACCTCTGAGATGGAAGTATATGCCGGTCAGTATAGACTGCGATATGGAAGATCTGGTAGAGGTTGCCATGAAGCAGAATTTTGTTCCGGTGGTGGATGATGCAGATAATTTTATCGGCATTATAAGAAGAAGCGATATTTTAAAGTATTGTTATGCAAAAAGTAAAGGAGAGAGTCGTGTCCTTACGGCTCATTCATAAATCAAAGACCCAGCTGTCAGTTCGGCTGGGTTTTTGATTGCCATTCATTAGATAAGATGTTATAATAACAAGATGATAAGTGAAAAGTAACTGGAGGATATTATGAATACAATCATTGAGTTAATTACTGAAGAAGTAAAAAATGCATTTCAGAATGCAGGATATGATTCGTCTTATGGAAGAGTAACACTTTCCAACAGACCGGATTTGTGTGAATATCAGTGTAATGGCGCTATGGCAGCAGCGAAAGCATATAAAAAGGCGCCGATTATGATAGCAAAAGACGTGGTGGAACAGCTTTTGGGTTCTCAGGCTCTGGAACAGGCAGAAGCAGTCAATCCGGGTTTTATTAACCTGAAAGTATCTGGAGATTTTGTGGCACAGTATCTGACCGCTATGCGCCTTTCCGATCATCTGGGTGTGGAAAAAGCAAAAGAACCAAAGAAAATGGTTCTGGATTATGGCGGACCGAATGTGGCCAAGCCTCTTCATGTAGGTCATCTCAGATCAGCTATCATTGGAGAGAGTATTAAAAGAATGGGTAGATTTCTGGGTCATGAGATCATCGGCGATGTACACCTGGGAGACTGGGGACTTCAGATGGGGCTGATTATTACAGAATTACACAAAAGACAGCCTGATCTGGTATATTTTGATGAGAATTACCAGGGAGAGTATCCTCAGGAAGCGCCATTTACCATTGGAGAACTGGAAGAGATTTATCCGGCGGCAAATGCAAAATCAAAAGAAGACGAAGCATACAAAGCAGAAGCTTTGGAAGCTACGCATCAGCTTCAGATGGGCAACAGAGGATATCGCGCATTGTGGAGACATATTCTGAAAGTTTCTGTAACGGATCTGAAGAGAAATTACGCTAATTTAAGTGTGGATTTTGACCTGTGGAATGGAGAATCTGATGTGCAGGATTATATTGCACCGATGGTAAAAGATCTGAAGGACAGAGGACTGGCATATGAAGATCAGGGTGCAGTTGTGGTAGATGTAAAAGAAGACACAGATACAAAAGAAGTACCTCCTTGTATGATCCTTAAGTCTGACGGAGCAGCATTGTATACTACCACAGACTTGGCTACTATTGTGGAACGTATGGAAAAATATCAGCCGGATGAGATTTTATATGTGGTGGATAAACGTCAGGAGATGCATTTTGTTCAGGTATTCCGTTGTGCCCGGAAAGCAGGTATGGTAAAAGATGATACAAAATTATCCTTCCTGGGATTTGGAACTATGAACGGTAAAGACGGAAAGCCATTTAAGACAAGAGATGGCGGAGTTATGCGTCTGGAAAATCTGATTCGGGAAATCAATGAAGAAATGTACAAAAAGATTGTGGATAATCGGAGTATCAAAGAAGAAGATGCCCGGGCTACTGCTAAAATCGTAGGATTATCTGCAATTAAGTATGGAGATTTATCTAATCAGGCATCCAAGGATTATATTTTTGATATTGAAAGATTTACCTCTTTCGAAGGAAACACTGGTCCCTATATTCTGTATACTACAGTTCGTATCAAGTCGATTCTTAACAGATATACAGAAGAAGGTAAGAATGTGGGCGATACGGTGGTGAAAGCGCCTGTCAGCGACAGCCAGAAAACTTTGATGCTGGAGACAGCCAAGTTTAACAGCGTGGTGGTAAATGCATTTGAAGAAAAAGCGCCTCATAAGATTTGTTCTTATATTTATGAACTGGCAAATGCATTTAATCGTTTTTATCATGAAACAAAAATTCTTTCAGAAGAAGATCAGGAACAGAAACAGTCCTTTATTGCATTACTGGTACTGGTAAAAGATGTTCTGGAAGCATGTATTGATATGCTTGGTTTTACTGCTCCGGAAAGAATGTAAAAATAATGTGCCGGAGAAGTTTTCAGACGTCCGGTAAGGAGGAATTAAGGTGAGAAAACCAGCAGTTACACATATACATTTGATCTTTGTATTTCTTACAGTTTTATGGTGTTGTATATTGATTTGTGGCTGTGGGGGAGAAAACCATAATTCCGGAACAGTGGAGAATACAGAAATAGAAAAAGAAGAAACCACACCGGAGCCTTCTGATACGCCAAAGCCTGCAGCAGAGCCGGAGACAGAAGAAGCGGTCAGCCAGGAAGATGTCAGTCAGCAGGCAGAGGAAGAAGTGCTTCCGGTACTTGTACCACAAGAGCCGGAACTTCCGGGAATCGGAAAAAAAATCGCCATTGATCCAGGACATCAGGCAAGGGGAGACAGTGAACAGGAACCTATCGGTCCGGGAGCTTCCCGGACCAAAGCAAAGGTTGCATCGGGAACATCCGGAAGGACTACCGGAGTGGCAGAATACGAATTGAATCTTACGGTGGCTCTGAAGCTGAAGGAAGAACTGGTACAGAGAGGGTATGAAGTCTATATGATTCGGGAGAGTCACGATGTAGATATCAGCAATGCAGAAAGGGCTCAGATGGCAGCAGAATCCGGCAGCGATATTCTCCTGCGAATCCATGCCAACGGCTCGGAAAACAGTTCAGTATCCGGAGCGCTGACTATGGCGCCTTCTCAGGCTAACCCATATATGGAGGGAAGTCTGGTGGAACAGTGCCAGAAACTTTCAAAAGAAATAATTGAAGCATTCTGTGAATCCACAGGCGCCAGAAATCAGGGAGTGTATCAGACAGATGAGATGAGTGGTCTGAACTGGTGTACCATTCCGGCGACGATTGTGGAGATGGGATATATGACCAATCCGGAAGAAGATACCCGGATGCAGACAGAAGAGTATCAGGAATTGATGGTACAGGGAATGGCCAATGGAATTGAGCGATATTTTGTATCAGAATGAGAAAAAATCGGAAAGAGAGCAGTAATTTATGTCACAAGTTATATTATTTGACCTGGACGGTACATTGACAGAATCCGGAGAGGGCATTACAAAGAGTGTACAATATGCACTGGGAAAAATGGGTATTACAGAAGATGATCTGAATAAGCTGCGTTGTTTTGTCGGACCGCCTCTGAAAGAGCAGTTCATGGCTTATGGAGGATTTGATGAGGAACAGGGAGAACAGGCGGTGGCATATTACAGAGAAAGATATACCACGGCAGGTATTTTTGAAAATAAGTTATATCCTCATGTGCCGGAACTTCTGGAAGTGTTAAAAATCAATGACAAGATTTTGGGTGTGGCGTCATCCAAACCGGAAGTATTTGTAAAACAGATATTAGATTATTTTGAGATTTCCCAGTATTTTCAGGTGATCGTGGGCAGCGAACTGGATGGAAAGCGGACAGATAAAGCAGAAGTAATAGAAGAAGCTTTGCATCGGCTGCATATGGAAAATGAGCGGGATAAGGTTATCATGGTGGGAGATAAAGAACATGATGTTCTGGGCGCCAAAAGCTGTGGAATCCAGTGTGTAGGCGTATCCTACGGATACGGCAGCCGGGAAGAACTGGAAAAAGCAGGAGCAGTCTATATTGCAGACGATGTAGAAGATCTGGGAATTCTGGCAAGTCCTAATGACGAAGAAACTACAGAATATGTGGAATCTGTGAGAAAACCTTTAAAGATGAGAAGAAAAAAAGCTGGAAAAGAGATCCTTGTTATGAAAAAGTCTTCTCAGGAAGAAACTCCCAGTCAGCCGGTTTCAGGGAAGAAAATGAATCCGGTGTGGTTTATCTGGAGACTTCTTTATCCGGTGCTGATTCACTATGGAGTTTCCGTCGTTGTTATCATTAGCTTTTTTACCTATTTTACATGGAATATGAATAGAAGTTCTATGATAGAGAATCCTCTTGTGATTCAGGAGAAAGTGTTGAATTCCACTTTGCTGCAGTTGATGCTCACTTCTGTGGTTGGAGGAGCCATCTGTTTCTGGTTCTACAGAAAAGATCAGCTTCAAAGAAAGGAAGGAACTTTAGGAAAGGGAGCAGACTTTGTATGGAGTCCTCCGGTGGTCTGGTTTTCTGTTATCGTGCTGGCAGTTGCAGGAAGTCAGCTTTTGAATGATTTGATTACGATCTTCCATTTAAATGATATTTTTCCTTCCTATCAGGAAATGACAGATGTGGCTATGGAAGGGCAGCCTATGTGGGAATTATTTCTGACCGTAGGAGTTCTGGCTCCTATAGCAGAGGAAATTATATTCCGTGGATTGATATTCAGAAGAATGAGAGATGAATTGAAACCGGTAACGGCTATTATTTTATCTTCTCTGGCTTTCGGATTATATCATGGAAATATGGTACAATTCCTGTATGCATCCTTATTAGGATGTCTGCTGGCGATTATTTACCATCGGACAGGAACATTGTGGACCAGTATACTTGCTCATATGGCAGCAAACTTGTGGAGTCTGTATGGCGGAGTCTGGTGGAGCAGACTTCAGGAGATACTTCCTCTGGGAGTAGGAATGGGTATCTTCATTGAACTTTTGCTGTGTGTCATTCCTGCATACTGGATATTTGCAAATAAGAGAAAATAAAGAGTTTTTTGTTCGGTGTAGTCGGGAAAAAAACATATAAATGAAATATAACAGTTTGCAAAACAGAAGGCGGAATTTGCTTGACAAAATTCGTCTTCTGTTTTATTATAAATACATCTATCAGTTCACATTATTATCTATTCAGGAAGTTCTCCCGGTAATTTCAAACATTGAAAAACTTCATAACAGGAGGTGAAAACAGTTGGAACCCAAGGCAGGAGTATGTCTGGAACAGAGATATTTTCTTATGGAAATGTTGGGGATTGGAGGAACCAGCAGTGTATTTCTGGCTATGGATGAACGGATTCAAAGAAAAAGGGCAGTGAAAATAATCCGGAAAACAGAAAATCACAAAGACAGATTCTGGGAAAGAGAAGGTCTGATGTTGAAGCGGTTTCATCATAAAAATATTGCAGAGATTTTCGATATTCTGGAAGATCAGGAATTCATTTATTTTGTGATGGAATATGTGGAGGGTTATACCTTGCGGGAATTGCTGGAGACAGGAGGGCGATTTTCCTGTCTCCAGATAATCCATCTTGGTATTCAGATCTGCGATGTGCTGGAATATATCCACGGACAGAAAAATCCGGTGATTTATGGAGATTTAAAACCGGAAAATCTGATGCTGGAGAAAAATGGACGGCTAGTCTTAATTGATTTTGGAGCCGCCAGAAGATGGAAAGAAGAAAATGAGATACCTTGCTGGGGGACAGAAAAATATGCGTCTCCAGAGCAAAAAGCCGGTAATGAAAACGTGGATCTTCGATCTGATTTATACAGCCTGGGAATTATTTTGAGAGAAATGTCCGGTGAAAATTATTTGCCAGGTAAAGAAGTTCAGCCACAAGTTATGGAAATAGAAGCTGTTATTGATAAATGTACCAGAGAAAATCCGAAAGAGAGATATCAAAAGATACAAGATGTGCGGAAAGCGTTGGAAAAATGCGAAAAAAAGAAAGAGAAGAACGCAGGAAGACATAAAAAGAATCTTTTTTTTGCAGGAATTCTCTGGAGTCTGTCCTTGTCTTTTCTGGGACTGTCAGAAATATTTTCCCGGCAGGCATCTGTTTTATTCCGAGAGGGATATGAACGATATATGACGGCGGGGGAAAGAAATACAGCAAAAAAAGACAGAATCACATTATTTACAAAGGCAATCGAACTAAATCCCTGGAAGGAAGAAGGATATTTTTCTCTGTTGCGGGAATACCGAGAAGATACATTTTCAAGGGAAGAATACGAAGGGTTACTGGAGATACTGGGAAGAGAAAATAAGGATGGGATTTCCTATGAATCCTGCTTTTCCCAGTCCCCGGAAGCTTATGGGAGGTTCGCATTTGAACTGGGAATCACCTGCTATTTTGAATGGGAGGGATATGGAAATAAAAAATATGCGCTTTCCTGGCTGGAGCAGGCGAAACGACAAGGTGGTCTTACCTGTGAAGAAAAGGAAGTGGCGCAGTGTTTGACAGATATTGCAGGATATTATGAAAGACCGAACAGGGAAAATGGCGAGCTGACGTATCCGGAAAAGAAAATCATGGAGACTTACTGGGAAGATTTGAAGAAAATGATGGAGATACCGGAAACCAAAGCTTTAAAGCAACTGGTATATGGGGAAACCGCGGGACAGATCTTTCAGAATCTGAGTGATTTTCAGGAGAGCGGAATACCAAAACAGGAAATACGGAAAATACTGGAGAAGATTCGCAAGGAAGATGAAGAACTGGAAGAAGTGATTCGAGAAGGGGAAGAATTGCTGGAACTGATGGAAATTACATGGTAAAAGGAAAAATATAGACCTGAAGAGAGAAAAGGAGCAGGTATGAACCTTCAGGAAACAGTAAAACAACTGGAAAGAATTGGAGAGTGTTTGGAAGGAATAGCCTGGATTGGTCTGGGACTGGGATTTATGTATACAGTATACCTGTCTCGAAATCTATGGATAGAAAAAAAGAAAACCGGAAGGGAGAAAGAGAAAAAACATAAAAAAAGAAAAGGCAGAAAAAAATATAAACTTCTTATGTGGGCGTCAACAATTTTAGCGGCAGGCAGGGGAGAAACAGAGGTAAAGGCTGAAACAGAGGTAAAAATGCCGGAGATAAGAATCCAAACAGGAGACACATCCTGTCTGGAACGGGAGGGAACCTGGTACTATGCAAAAGAATGTAGTATTTATGTCTGGAAAACAGAATCCGGAGAAAAGGAAGAGGAAACAGAAAAAACAATGGAAGTATCTGTATTTCTGAAAAATGAAAAGGAAGAATGGGAGGAGGCAGAAGAGGAGAAATTACGGGAAAATGAAATCTGCATTTTGGAAAAAAAGGAAGGTGAAATGTGGGAAATTACATTTACAAAAGAAATACAATGCAGGATAACGGGAGAAATATGGGAGGAAGGGAAGGAAGAGCCGGACTGTCAGGTGGGGCAGGAGATTGTTCTGGATATGACGCCTCCCACAGTGAAGGAAACACTGGTGTATTACCAGACTGACCAAAGAAGAGCAGAACCTGAAAACGGATGTTACTATGGCGGTGAGGCGCTGGAAGAGGAACTAGGCATAGAAGATTTCACAGGAGCCTTAAGTGTTATCTGCCAGGGGAAAAAACAGGGAGCAGATGAGATAGTATTCGAGAGGGAATTTTGTGAAGAAGAAAAAATCCAGATGAAGATTCCGGAAGATTTTTTTGGAAAACTGGAGTGGAAAATTACAGATTATGCGGGAAATGTGAAAATCTGGGAACAGCCAGAAATATTTTGTACAGAATCCGCACACCGACATCAGGAACACGCCGGGATTTTGGGAGAAGTTCTGGAGATGGGACAAAATCAGGCGGTGGTACAGGTAAAAGCGGAAGATAAATGGTCAGGACTCAGAAAAATATGGATGAAAAAGAATGGAAAAATCATTTGGGAAGAATGGCAGGACCATGAGGACAGATATATATGGGAGAAAAGTCTGACTGTACCGTTAGGAGAAGAAACAGAAATATATCTGGAAATATGGTATGAAGACAGAGCCGGCCATGGGGGGAAACAGGAATTATTTTTAGAAAGGAGAAAAGAGGAAAATAAGACAGAAGGGAACCAGGAGACAACACCTGATACAGAAGAACCGGATATTCCGGCGGAGAAAGAGGAAGAAACGGAGACTTTGGAACCATGGAAAGAAGATAAAGAGAATCCTGTAATTACCATTTCCGGAGTGGAGAAGGAAAAAACATATTCGGGAACCGTTGTTTTGAACATTCAAATTCATGAACCCTGGCTGAACCGGGAAAAAACCATCTGTGTTCTCAGAAGAGAAACAGGAGGGGAGATCTTTTTGGAGCAAACAGGAGAAAACCAGTACACCTGGGAAACAGAAAAAGGGAAGGAGGGGGATGACATATATCATTTAGAGGTAAAAGCATGGGATCTGGCAGGAAATACAGCAGAAGAAAACATTATATTTCAAATTAACAGGCAGGGATCAGTATTTTCTGTGAAAGGGCTAAATGAAAACAAGATATACACACCCGGAAATGAACTTATCATTCAGGAAGAAAACAGAAGCGCTGTAAACTACCGCACTATCATGTACATTTGGGAAGGAAAACCTTATTTACTGCGGGAAAATACAGATTACACTGTAGCAGCCAGAAGAGAGGATGAAAAATGGAAATATCAGTATCGGTTAAATCCCGCCTTGTTCCTGCGGGAAGGAAGATACACGATTCACATATTGACAGGGGACGAGGCAGGCAACAGAAGAAGTAATTTGAATTATTTTGATAAGCAGGGAAATGGAAAAAAATTGCCTGTGGAGTTCCATGTGGAAAACAGACAGGAAAAAATCCCGGGGAAATCTGAAGAGAGGGGTGAAATTTATTTTCGGGGAAAAGAAAATGAGAAAGAAGAGAAAACTACAAAAGAAGAGAGCCGTATAGAAAATACAGGAGACAATAAAGAGTTCAATATACAAAGAAACAGACAATTGACCGAAAAAAAGAAAATACAGACAGATAAAAAGAAAAGTGATGGGGAAAATAAAAATACAGAGAAATACAACAGCGGAAAAACTGAAAAAGTTACGGATGGATGGAAATGGCTCATACCAATGGGAATACTCTTTTGGTATTTGGGAAAAAGAAAACTGTGGAAATGAAAAAGAAGAAAAAAAACAGCCGTAAAAAACAGTAAAAAATGCTTGTAACAGAAAATCCTTTATGATATAATCTGAATGTTGCATAAAACACCCGTACCGATTCCGAGAAGGTGCCTGATATGCAGGTCTCGAAAAGAATGAGAAGTACGGGGAAGATTAAAACCAAAAAGGAGATTGAAATCATGAGTGTTATTTCAATGAAACAGTTACTGGAAGCAGGTGTACATTTTGGACACCAGACAAGAAGATGGAACCCTAAAATGGCTGAGTACATCTACACAGAAAGAAACGGAATCTACATTATCGACCTGCAGAAATCCGTTGGAATGGTAGATGATGCATACAAAGCTGTATCAGACATCGCTGCAGAAGGCGGCACAATCCTGTTCGTAGGAACAAAGAAACAGGCTCAGGATGCTATTAAAGCAGAAGCAGAGCGTTGTGGAATGTACTACGTAAACGAGAGATGGTTGGGTGGTATGCTGACCAACTTCAAAACAATCCAGAGCAGAATTGAAAGACTGAAAGAAATCGAAGCTATGGAAGCAGACGGAACATTTGATGTACTGCCTAAGAAAGAAGTTATCGCTCTGAAGAAAGAGCTGGAAAAACTGCAGAAAAACCTGGGCGGAATCAAAGAAATGAAGAGAATTCCGGATGCAATCTTTATTGTAGACCCGAAAAAAGAAAGAATCTGTGTTCAGGAAGCACATACACTGGGTATTCCGCTGATCGGTATCTGCGATACTAACTGTGATCCGGAAGAACTGGATTATGTTATCCCGGGTAACGACGATGCAATCCGCGCAGTAAAACTGATCGTTTCTAAAATGGCAGATGCTGTTATCGAAGCAAATCAGGGAACAACTGGCGAAGAAGAATTCGTTGAGGAAGCAGTTGAAGAAACAGTTGAAGAGTAAGAAAAAGTTACTGGAAGACAGTGACAACTTTCATTACCTTGATTAGGAGGAAATCACAATGGCTATTACAGCAGCAATGGTAAAAGAATTGAGAGAAACCAGCGGCGCTGGTATGATGGACTGTAAGAAAGCTCTTACAGCTACAGATGGTGATATGGACAAGGCTATGGAATTCCTGAGAGAAAAAGGTCTTGCTACAGCACAGAAAAAAGCTGGCAGAATCGCAGCAGAAGGTATCGTTATGCTGAAAGTTTCTGAAGACGGCAAAAAAGCAGTAGCTGTTGAAGTAAATGCTGAGACAGACTTCGTTGCTAAGAATGAAAAATTCCAGGGATACGTTGCACAGGTTGCTGAGCAGGCTCTGGATACAACAGCAACTGATATCGATGCATTCCTGGCTGAGCCTTGGAAATTTGATACAGCTAAAACTGTTAACGAAGAACTGGCTGGACAGATCTCTGTTATCGGTGAGAACATGAAGATTCGTCGTTTCCAGCAGGTAGAAGAAGCAGAAGGTTTCGTAGCTTCTTATACACATATGGGTGGAAAAATCGGTGTTCTGGTTGACGTTGTAACAGACGTAGTTAACGATGCTGTAAAAGAAATGGCTAAAAACGTAGCTATGCAGATTGCAGCTCTGAGACCGCAGTATACAAACGACAGCGAAGTAAGCGCTGAGTATATTGCACATGAAAAAGAGATTCTGATGGCTCAGATCATGAACGATCCGAAAGAATCCCAGAAACCTGAAAAGGTTATCAAAGGAATGATCGAAGGACGTATTAAGAAAGAGCTGAAAGAAATCTGTCTGATGGATCAGGTATACGTAAAAGCTGAAGACGGAAAACAGTCTGTAGGCAAATACGTAGAAGAAGTTGCAAAAGCTAACGGTGCAAAAATCACTGTAAAAGGATTTGTTCGTTACGAGACAGGCGAAGGTCTGGAAAAGAAAAACGAAGACTTTGCAGCAGAAGTTGCAGCTCAGATGGGAAAGTAAGTACCTCAGCGAATCTTTGTTGAGAGAACCCCGAAAACCCTATAAATACAAGGATTTTCAAGGATTCAAAGTCAAATATGTATGTTGAGTAACCTATCATAAACTATCGCAGATTATCGTATCCTGACGTAGTGTTTTGCGTCAAAATTGCGTAGGGAAATGCGTAGAACCAAAACTGAGTATCTTCAGCGAAGTTTACGCAAAATGATGAGTTGCAGTGTCAATTTACACATGTATAGTACGGGCGGTCAATTTCGACCGCCTCTTTTATTAAACGCAAGAGAGGTGATATTATGCCTTCTAAAATTAGAACATTATTTGCCATATTGTTATTTGCTATCATTATGACTGGATGTAGTAAATCAAATTCAGTGAATGGGAAATGGGAGGTATATGCCTATGATATTGCCTTGGGTACAACTTTCGTACACATTAAATAACTAACAAAAGGGCGGCGATTCGGTTCGCTGAGTCGCCGCCTACTTCTAAAACCGGAAATAGGGATAATAATATGAATATTACATACAGACAAATGCAAAAAGAGGATATTGCAAAGGTTACACCTCTTTTCATCGAATATTGGAACGGAACGGGTGACGAATGGACTCCCGAACTTGTATATAGCAGAGTTTGGCAGGTGCTTGGCTCTCCCGATTCTTACTGTATGATTGCCGAGGATGGCGAAAATACCGTTGGATTCGCAATGGGAAGATTTGAAACCTTTTACGATCTTTCGGCGTACAACCTTGTGGAGATCATTGTTGCATCCGAATACCAAAAAGGCGGTATCGGCACAAAAATGATGGCAGAGCTTGAAGGGCGAGTAAAGGAAATGGGGGCTGCTATGGTTCAGCTCGTTTCCGTCAATGACGAAATGCACGAGCATTTCTATGGCAAGCTCGGTTACGGCGATGCTACCAACTTGAAATTGAAATCGAAGTTTTTATAAGGTGCGCTATGGATGAAAAAATACTTGGCAAATGTGGCTTTTACTGTGGTGCTTGCCCTACATACATAAAAGGCGGTTTATATGAGAATTATTGTAAAAAGAAAAATGGAAAAGTTGCTTTTTAGAAAAGGAGATGCTATACTAAAGAAAACACTTTAATAAAGTATCGGGCGGTGTGATATGGGAATAAAGCAGGCAACAAACATGGAAGTAAAGAAAAATAATAGAAACCGTGTTTTTCGGTATATTTGTAAACATGGAACAGTTTCCAATCCGGATATTTCCTATAGTATGAAAATGAGTCTGCCTACAGTAACGCAGATTACAAAGGAGCTGATTGAGAAGGGGGTTATTGTGGAAAGCGGAGAGTTGCATTCCACCGGAGGAAGGCGCGCAAAAGCGTTAACTGCGGCGGTTAATGTAAAGCAGGCTATTGGGGTGGATATTACAAAAAACCATGTAAGTTTTGTACTTACAAATCTTACGGGTAAAATTTTAAAATATGTGCGAATTTTTCTTCCATATACACATGAAGAAAGGTACTATCGAAGAGTAAATGAGGAGATGGAAAAATTTCTGGACGAAAGCGATGTTGACCGTAATAAGATTTTGGGCGTTGGTATTTCTTTTCCAGGAATCGTGGACTTGGACAGGGAACTGATTACCTATTCTCATATTCTTGATGTAAGAATGGTGTCTTTTGATTCTGTGAGTTGTTATTTTGATTATCCATGCATTTTTTTGAACGATGCAAATGCAGGAGCTTATGCGGAAGGAACCTATTTGGAGGAAAAGGAACGCTTCTTTTATCTTTCTTTGAGCAATACAGTTGGAGGAGCTGTTTTTGACAGTGACAGACTTGTGCAGGGAGATCATTTCCGTACAGGAGAAGTAGGACATATGACATTAGTTCCGGATGGAAAGATATGCTACTGCGGGAAAAGAGGTTGTCTGGATGCGTATTGCAGTGCATTAAATTTGTCAGACTCGGCAGATGGAAAGCTGGAAAAATTCTTTGAACTGTTAGAAAAAAAAGATCAAAGAGTGGAAGAAATATGGGATATTTATACAAATTTTCTGGCTGTAGCATTAAATAATATCCATATGGTTCTGGACTGTAAGATTATTCTTGGAGGTTATGTAGGAAGTTATGCAGAACCCTATATGCCCGATATATGGAGGAAAGTATCGGAGCGAAATACATTTACAGATGACGAACGATTTGTAAATAGCAGTAGATATAAAATTGGGGCAGCAGCACTGGGAGCAGCATTGGAAGTAATTGAAAATTTTGTAAAAGAGATATAAAGTCATAGAGAATGTTTATTTAGGAGATTTCAGAAATGAAGTCTCCTTTTTTGTGCATTTTCATTAAAATAAAAGAGTTTTTTTAGGGGGACTGACGAAAAAATGTTTTATTATGGTGAGAATATTGACAAAAGCGGAGAAAAAGTATAAAATAAAAAACATAATAAAACTATTTAATAAAGTATCAAATAAAGAATGAACAATAAGGAGGATAAAAAATGGAAGGAAAAATGAAAGTTGCAGTTATGTTGGGAATTGGAAAGATGGGTTTTGAAGAACGTGATATTCCTAAAGTGAAAGAGAACGAGGTATTAGTAAAGCTGGAATATGTAGGAATTTGTGGAAGCGATCTGCATTACTATGAAACAGGAGCAATTGGAGATTATGTTGTAGAGCCTCCATTTGTGCTGGGACATGAACCAGGAGGAACAGTTGTTGAAGTTGGTGAAAATGTAAAGAATTTAAAGGTTGGAGACAGAGTGGCTTTGGAGCCGGGAAAGACTTGTGGTCATTGTGAATTTTGTAAAACAGGACGATATAATTTATGTCCGGATGTAGTATTTTTTGCGACACCTCCGGTAGATGGAGTGTTTCAGGAATATGTTGCTCATGAAGCTGACCTTTGTTTTAAATTACCTGATAATGTAAGTACACTGGAAGGTGCTTTGATTGAGCCTTTAGCTGTGGGATTCCATGCGGCTATTCAGGGGGATGCACATCTTGGACAGAGGGCAGTTGTTATGGGGGCTGGTTGTATTGGTCTTGTTTCCATGATGGCGCTGAAAGCAAGAGGTGTATCGGAAGTGTATGTAGTAGATATTATGGAAAAACGACTTAATAAGGCGTTGGAATTAGGAGCTACAGGGGTCATCAACGGTTCGAAGGAGGACGTACTGGAAAGAGTAAAAGAGTTGACAAATGGAGCTGGCATGGATCTGGTAATTGAAACAGCAGGAACGGAAATTACAACAAGACAGGCAATTCATATGGCTAAGAAAGGTTCCAATATCGTTCTTGTGGGATATAGCAAAAGCGGTGAAATGACACTTCCTATGAGCCTTGTATTGGATAAAGAGTTGACATTTAAGACGGTATTTCGATATCGCCATATTTATCCAATGGCGATTGATGCGGTTGCTACAGGAAAAGTAAATCTGAAAGGGATCGTAACAGATGTATTTGAACTGGATGAGGCACAGAAAGCGATGGACTACAGCGTAAATAATAAGGCAGACGTTGTAAAATCCGTTATTCGGATTGCACAATAGAGATTCTGGTGCACTGAATGCTGCAAATAATGACAAGGGGGATCACAATGAACCAGAAAGATACAAATATAAAAGTGCCATTGATAAGTAAGATTGCATATGGAATGGGAGATGTTGGGTGTAATTTTAGCTGGATGTTTGTAGGAAATTTTCTAATGATTTTCTATACAGATGTTTTTGGGATTAGTATGGGAGCAGTTGCAGGACTGATGCTTTTCTCAAGATTTTGGGATGCTATCAATGACCCCATCGTTGGCGGATTAAGTGATAAGATGCATACCAGATGGGGAAGATACAGGCCATGGCTGCTAATTGCAGCACCATTGACGGCTCTTGTATTGCTCATGACATTTTGGGCTCATCCGGATTGGTCATCTACATCTAAGATTGTCTATATGACAATTACATATTGTATTCTTGTATTAGGTTATACCTGTGTAAATATTCCATACGGAACATTATGTGGTGCGATGACACAAAATATAGAGGAGAGAGCTAAAATAAATACATTCCGTTCCGTTAGTGCAATGATTGCAATCGGTATTATCAATATTGTGACAGTTCCGCTTATTGAGACACTTGGCAATGGAAATGATAAGAGAGGATATTTATTGATTGCTGCCTTGTATGGATGTATTTTTGCAGCGTGTCATATTTTCTGTTTTGCAAAAACAAAAGAAGTAGTGGAAGTGCCTGAAAAAGAAAAAATTTCTCTGAAGGTGCAGTTAGAAGCAGTCGTAAAAAACCGTCCATATATGATTGCAGTTGCAGGACAATTTTTATTTGGATTGACTCTTTATGGAAGAAATGCAGATGCATTGTATTATTTTACATATGTAGAAGGAAATAAAGCGTTATTCAGCACATATTCCATGTTTATCATTATTCCATCTATTATTGGTGCAGCCTGCTTTCCTTTGGTATTCCGGCTTACCAACAATAAAGGACGATCAGCATCTATTTTTGCATTGTTAACCGGAATCAGCATGTTCTGTATGTATTTTTTTACAGTTGGAGAATCACCCGTTCCATTTTATATATTTTCCTGCCTGTCACAATTTTTTTTCTCTGGATTCAATACTGCGATCTATGCGATTATTCCGGATTGCGTGGAATATGGGGAATGGAAGACTGGACTCAGAAATGACGGGTTTCAGTATGCGTTTATATCATTAGGTAATAAAATAGGCATGGCTATTGGAACTTCTGTTCTGGCAGGCGTTCTGGGAATGTTTGGATATGTCGCAAATCAGCAGCAGAATCCAGCGGTATTAGCTGTTATTAAGCATTCATTTACGACTGTTCCAGGAATACTTTGGATTGTAACGGCTGTAGTTTTGTATTTTTATCGTCTGAATAAGAAAACATACAATAGAATTGTGAAAGAAATACACGTGAGGAAAGAAACGGAAATTTGAATTTAAGAAAACAGGAGGAAGAAAATGACAACTACAAAAGTTCGTGATTATGCGAAACTGGCAAGAGATATCTAAGACACTATTGGTGAGAAAAATATCATAAGTGCAACACACTGTGCAACGAGACTGCGTTTGACTTTGAAAGAAAGTCCGTCTGAAGAGGTGATAAAGCGTATATCTGAGATGCCTGCTGTTATTCAGGTTGTTGAAAAAGGTGGTCAATATCAGATTGTCATTGATACAGGGCAACCGCATAAAAAATAATTAGTACACAAATCACCATTTTTCCATTATAATAAAAGAAAAGTGGTGATTTTTATGATGGAAATGAAATTATATTTTTCAGAACTGGCAGATACCAGAGATAACCGAGGATTAAGACATGACTTTGGAAATATTATCGTTATGAGTATTTATGCTGTTTTATGTGGCTATACCGATGCAGAAAATATGGCGTTCTTTATGAAACTTCAAGAACCTTATTTCGAAAAAATGCTGGATTTAAAGTATGGAGTGCCTTCTGCTGATATGTTGCTCCGTGTGTTTGCGCTTATAGAACCGGAAAAACTTAGTACATACCAGCCAATAGAAAAAAATCATGGACGAGTAGAAAGAAGAAACTAGAAAGCATCCGGGAAATCAATGGAAAAAGAAGTCTGGAAATAAGATACTATATTTTAGATGAAGAGATGACATCTGAAGAAATGTCGCGCATTGTGAGGGGGCATTGGGAGATAGAGAATAGCCTGCACCGGGTGCTAGATGTTCATTTTCGAGAAGATGTCTGCAAGATAAAAGAAGAAAAGGCAATGCAAAATTTAGCTCTGATTAGAAAAATTTGTTATAATCTGATGAAGTTGGATGCACGATTTGATAAAAAGAAGAAAATGACTTATAAAAAGATGAGTATGATGTATACCTATCATTTAGAGTATGTGCAGGAATTGATTTTTCAAAAAATTGCAGAAATCATTTAAAAATATCCATCAAGGAAATTCGTTCCCCGATGGATATTTTTTATGCGGTTGCCCTGGCAGACCGGCTTACACCAGTTGCGTATTTTTCTGATTTGGATTATACTAAAACTATAAGGAGAAAGGAGGAATGATTGTATGCTACAAACAATTCAAACACTGCTTACTCAGTATCTATCAGAAGTACAAAAGATTTACGGCACACATCTTAAGAGTGTTATTTTATATGGTTCCTATGCAAGAGGTGATTATACATCCGATTCCGATGTTGATATCATGTTGTTGGTGGATTTGACTTCGGAAGAAATGGATGCTTACTCCGATGCATTGTCAGAACTGGGATATGAGTATAATGTAAACTATGATATCTGGATGATGCCGGTTGTGAAAAACCTTCAGCATTTTAAGCAATGGGCAGCAGCATATCCGTTTTATACCAATGTACAGAAAGAAGGGGTGGTTTTATATGAAGCAGCCTGATTTGTTGGATGTTGGAACAAAAATGGATGTGGTCCGTCATCGTTTGAATGTTGCAAGAGAAGACCTGGACACGGCTCATCTTACATTTGAGGCAGGGCAGTATCGAGCAGCCAATAATCGTGCATATTATAGTATCTTTCATACTGTCTGTGTGGTACTTGCAAAAGAGGGTGTTGCTTTTAAACGACATAAGGATACGCTGAGCTACTTTAACAAAAATTATGTACAGCCGGAGATTTTTCCTCGTGAACTGGGAAGGAAAATTGTAAAGGCAGAGGAAATACGCCATGCAAGTGATTATGATACCTTTTATATTGCTTCCAAAGAGATAACTGCACAGCAGATAGAGACAGCTACAAAAATTTTGAACTTGCAGAACAATACCTGCTTGTGGAAGAAAAACAGCAGGATAAAGAGTAACAGGGACATAAGAAACCGGTATATGGACAGAAAATAGTCTGTGTGCCGGTATTTTTTATGCATAAATTGTCTGTGAATTTTTATATGTATATTTTGTACTTTCCAATGATTATAATGAACTTTTGGTGTCTTATTACGGACACTTTCTGAACTTTACCCTGATACAATGGTTATGCTGATGAAAGAGGGCATAGAAAACTGAATTATATTTGAGAGACGGGAGCCTCAGTAGTTAAAAAAGGACTACTGGGGCTTTTTTTCGTGCCTGAATTTTTCAGCCAATATCTGCAGGTTTTACCTGGCAGTAGTTGGTGGAGCAGGCATGAACCAGATCAGAGGACCGCCTCCTGAATTTGAAACTGGCAAACAAA
>DETV01000094.1 GCA_002361775.1 Eubacterium sp. UBA3279 | reverse complement strand
TTTCTTTACGATTCCCGGCATCTCATCTACTTCCACCGTAGTATTATGGAGTATTTTTGCATCACGGATTTCTTCAATAGCAGGAGGAACCGGAACATTGGAAATATCTGAAAGTTCATCCACTAATGTGAAATCTTCCATACCTGCATATTTTTCCCGATCAATAGCTTCCATCACACTGCGGGTAAATTTGTAAGGACTGGCTGTAGATGCAATCACTGTCTTTGTGGTATCCTGTGTATCCTTTTTATATTTTTCGTAAACAGATGCAGCAACTGCAGTATGGGTATCTATTACATAACCACACTCCTGATAAATTCTTCGAATAATTGATGCTGTCTCTTCTTCACTGGCATAATTTCCATAGAAATCACTTAACTGATTTCTCATCTCCTCTGTAATAGAATACTTTCCTGTAACAGTCAAAGCATCCATCAGTTCCTTGGTTTTAGCAGAATCATTTCCTGCAATACGATAAATCAGTCGTTCCAGATTACTGGAAATCAAAATATCCATAGATGGAGATGTGGTTAAAATAAACTCCCGGTTTCTGTCATATTCTCCCGTAGAAAAGAAATCATACAATACTTTATTATCATTGGAAGCACAAATCAATTTTCTGATCGGTAATCCCATATTTTTAGCATAAAAAGCCGCAAGAATATTTCCAAAATTACCTGTAGGAACAACTACATTAATCTTCTCATCTTCACTGATCTGACCATTCTTATATAACTGAGCATATGCATACACATAATACACAATCTGAGGAACAAGACGCCCGATATTTATAGAATTCGCAGAAGAAAACTGATATCCTGCTTCTTCCAGCTCCTGTTTCATCTGGACATCATTAAAAATCTTCTTTACCCCAGTCTGCGCATCATCAAAATTTCCATAAATAGAAACCACATATGTATTTTTTCCTTTCTGGGTAACCATCTGCTTTTCCTGAATAGGGCTGACGCCATCCTTCGGATAAAATACAATAATCTTGGTTCCCGGCACATCAGCAAAACCAGCCATAGCCGCTTTTCCTGTATCTCCGGAAGTTGCTGTCAAAATTACAATATCATTTTTAATCTGATTCTTTTTTGCAGATGTGGTAAGAAGATAAGGCAAAATAGACAATGCCATATCTTTAAAAGCAATCGTTGCTCCATGAAACAATTCCAGGAAATAAGCCCCGTCTGCTTTTGTAATCGGCGCGATCACCTCGGTATCAAACTTTTTATCATACGCACGCTGAATACAACTTCTTAACTCTTCTTCCGTGAAATCAGTCAGAAAACGACTCATCACCTGATAAGCCACCTCCTGATAAGACATTTTTGCCAGATCCTGGACAGGAATATCCAGTGACGGAATCTGATCCGGTACGTAAAGGCCTCCGTCTTCAGACAATCCTTTCAAAATAGCACGAGATGCTGTTACTGCTGTGTTATCTCCTCTGGTACTTCTGTATAATACTTCCATCCTGTTCTCTCTCCTATCTGTTTGTTCAGGAACCAATTGCTTCCCTACCGCACTTTTATGTATTAAATCACTATAGTATATGATTATAGCACAGCTCTTTTTCCATGGCAATCCTAAAACTATTTATTTCTGTCCCATCCTTATTCGTGAATCTCCAATGGCAATCCGTCAGGATCATGAAAAAAAGTCATCTTTTTCCCAGTATAATCATCCAGCCGTACCGGTTCCGTCTCAATTCCTTTTTCATTTAACACTTTCACTGTATCGTCTACGCTCTCAACCTTAAATGCCAGATGCCTTAATCCCAGTGCTTCCGGATAATTTACACGAGCAGGAGCATTTTTTATGATAAAAAGTTCTATTTCCTGTTGTCCAAATGCCAAATCAATCTTATAATCATCACGTTCTTCCCGATAATTTTCTCTGATTATCTGAAACCCCAGCAGATCCACGTAAAAATGTTTTGACTTTTCATAATCACTCCCTATAATTGCAATATGATGCATCATATCAAACATGATTTTGTCCTCCTGTTTTCTTTCTATTCTATATATCTCAGTTATATGTTATCTGTATTGAAATACATATCGACCTGTACTGTTCCGGTTTTGGTTGGTAATTATCATATGTTGCATTCAACCTCTTGTCAAGATAATAATACGAACCGGAACTCTACGGTATACACCACGGTCTTCTTTCTTATCAGCAAGAACGAGATAGTGAATCAATTTGATGATACTCTCACTAATCGGAACATTATCTTTTACAAGTTCACTCACAAATTCAAACGCCTCTTTATGACCGACTGCCTCCATGTGGTCCTTAATGGTTTCTGATCAATCATAAGACTTCGAAGTACCAAGTCTGTTTCTCGCAGGGTAAGTGTATTTCCTTCAATAGCGTTAGAGTTGTATGTATATTCCACGATAAACTCCTCGTTAAGCCTTGCTACTTCGCCCGCTGTTAAAGGTGTTCTACCGTCCAACTCAACCTTTTTACTGTCAATTTGAGCCAAAAGACTCTCCTTTGATTTGTAACGACCATCGATAGGTTTCTTTGCATCCGCAGGAATTTTCCAACCACGCCCTTCCTGATACGCACCCGGAATTTTCCCTTCAGAACAAGGAACTCGGATTCTCCTATCAGAAATGCCCCATTTTTCAGAAGCCTGTTTTACTGTCATAAACATAGCCTATCCTTCCAATCTAAGATATAATGTACCCCTTTATCGGAATAATATCAATAATATCGAAACAACACTTAATGAATTAACGGAACCTATTTCTTTCAAAAAAGAGCGTTGTACATATTCAATACAGTCAACCTTTCTATTCTCAATTAACTCCAGATATGCAATCGCATTATTCCAAAATTCCATACTCATCCATAAAATCTGCTTGCCATTACTTTACAACATTTTCTTTTTCTTCCATTTTCCCGAATAGTAACATATTATTTCCAAAAGCATGGACACGATCCAAGCAAATGGCGATACGAATTTAAGTCCATTCATTCCCCACAACTTCGGTAATAAAAGTGCGAAAACTGTCCTTGAAATCACCTCGCATACACCCATCCAGATTGTAGCCCGAATATCTCCAACAACGATTGCATCCTTGCTGTTGGTAAAAATGTACATACATTTTTCAGCCAATATAAATATAATCGGTGAAACAATTCCATATCCTGCCATGTTCAAAAATGCGGTATATTTTACCGACTGGACCACTCGATCTATTTTCCCCGCCCCCATATTTTGCCCTGCAAATGTAGACAATGCACTTCCAAGGGAATCTCCTACCTTCATACAAATCAATTCATATTTAGATACAATACCGTATGCCAATTTTAAATCACGTCACCTCTATTTATTCTCTACTTTCAAAACCGCATCCAAACATAGTCTCAGCGCATATTCGGAGGCATTTCCACCCCAATTTCTCTCGTCATATTTTTCAACATTAGCGAGGCTGTCCGCCGTATATAGTATCATTCCCCAGGTAACATTACGAAATTTTGCACAAGCTGCCAAAGCGGAACATTCCATTTCTACAACTGCGCACCCTTCACTTTTTCGATACGCAACCATTTCCTTTGTTTCACGGAAAAATCCATCTGTAGACCAGGTAAGAATTTCCGAATACTCCATACCATGTTCTGTTATTGTTTGTTCGATAGCATTTCTTGCCAAAATATCTATATCCATAAATCTTGAAGGCGGAGCATAGTGGTAGGAGGTTCCTTCATCTCTTAATGCCCTGTAAGGAACAAGAAATGTCCCTTCTGGAAAATTCTCCAATGCGCCGCAAGAACCGGCGGATATGATTTCCTTCACACCATACGCAATCAGAAAATCCATGAGCTGAGTTGCAGCGGCAGCGCCTACAGGCGCCTGGCAAAGACATATTTCTTTCCCCTTATACCTCGTAATGTAAATAGGATAGTCTTTCGTAGCGCTGTTGAAAGTTCCAACCTGTTTTGTTTCACTTTGATTCGCATACTCATCGATATATTCCCCCAAAAAGGCATAGACGCATTTGGACGGCAGGGTCATATCAAATCCTTCGTGGTCCGGATTGATCACCGCCGTCTTTTCAGCATCAAATTCCAATATAGGTATTTCATTTCTTATAATATCCACGATATGATTTCACTCCTTCGAACTGTACAATGATACTTCTACTTTATCATAATTCTGAAATCAAGGGAATACCGTGTGTTCAATATTGATTTTCTAATTTAATCAGCTTTAATATTCGTCTCATCAAAGAACTTTTCCTGAAATATTTACAAAAAAAGAAACACTCCCTGTTTTTAGAAAGTGTTTCTATCTATATCGAACTTGTTAGTATAATATGTTCTTTGTTTTGATGTACCTATCATACCACACAGGTATTAAGAATTTCTTCGGCTTTTTCTTACATTTATCTAAAGATTGTAATTTTTCCCGAAAAAATTAATGTTTTATGCCGCCGGTTCTTCTGTGACTGGTGACTCAGAATTTCCTCCGCCAATCTGATTGTATACCTGGATCGCATCCCACACATGGTAAGGTTCTGTGGAAGGAGAACCCTGGGCTCCAGCAGTAACAAGAATATATTCCGTTCCGTTCACCTGGGCAAGACTGGCAAGGCACTGCCCTGCATCACTGGTATATCCTGTTTTTCCTCCCTCGATTTCTCCGCCATTTACAGCAGAAGTTTCCATTTTTTTAAACATAGTGCTTAAGAAATGAAGTCCCTCAGGATTTCCCGCCGTAGGACTGGTGGTATATTCATGAGCTGTATAAATAGTTCGGAATGTTTCGTTTTTAAGAGCGTAGGTCACTAATTTTGTGAGATCTCTCACAGTTGTATAATGCTCCGGATCATGCAGTCCGGTAGATGTGACAAAATGTGTATCTGCCATACCTAGCCCGGCTGCCTTTTCATTCATTTTTTCTACAAAAGCAGCTTCTGAACCAAACAAATATTCTGCCAGTCCCACGCAGCATTCTGCTCCGGAAGGAAGCATCACTCCATACAAAATATCTATGGCTTTTACCTGATCACCAGGGACAAACCCTGCCATTGAAGCGCCTTCCAGATATAATCGGTCATAGGTTTCCCGGTCAATGGTGATCAACTGATTCAGATCACTGATATTTTCCAATCCAACTATAGCAGTCATGATTTTTGTCATGGAAGCAGGATATATTCTGGTATCTGCTTCTTTTTCTGCGATCACCTGTCCATCCGTCAAACGGATTAAAATAGCAGATTTACTGTCTATTGTACTCAAATCCACACTGGGAAGAGGTTCCGGTGTAGGTGTGGGAGTATCTTCCGGTGTGGGAGTTGCTTCTGAGGAAGGCTCCCCTTCCACCTCTGTCTGTTTTCCGTCTTTTTGATCTTTTTTATTCTGGCTTCGGTTCAGAAAAAACAAAACCCCGGAAAAAATCACACCCACCAGTAACAGTCCAAAAATAAACAGTAAAATTCGTCTGTTCCTTTGACGCCTTCTCTTTAATTCTCTTTTTGTCATCCTTTTTTCACTCATATTATTTCCTCTTTTACTTCAAAAATCACTGGTATCTTTCATAAAGTCGTTATTGATTCTACCACCTTTTAAGAAGTTGTCAATGTATCACAGAGCAAAATAACGGAATTTAAGAAAGGATTAAGGAAATATTACTTATCTCACAATTTTATAATATGTTCTGGCAGTCAGTGAATAAACAATTCCATACAGAACCGCAAATATCAGAATAGTCACACAGGTGCATCCAAAGAATAACTGATGATTATTCAAATTCATCATTTCCAGCAGCCGGGTCATTAACGGGAAAGCCGCACAGATATGAATAACCGCCATTACAAGAGGCAGGAAAAACACCTTCAGTACCTGACTGCGGATAGCCTGGCGTACTTCCTTCTGACTCATTCCCACTTTTTCCATAATTTCAAATCTTTTCTTATCTGCATATCCTTCTGATATCTGTTTATAATAAATAATCAGTACTGTACCCAGCAAAAATACCAGTCCAAGAAGAATACCCAAAAAGAAAAATGTACCATTCATCACAAATATTTCTTCTCTGTTTCCATCCTGACTTTCCAGATATCCAAAATAAAACTCCTCCCCTGTATATTGGGAACGATATATCTCCTCCAGTTTTTTACTTACAGCAATTTTCTCCTGGGGCGTGCCTGTAATATCAGTTTCCATCACATTTCTATACCCTGTAACCGAATGTTTTGCCGTTGCATCACGTTTTTCCAGTAACTGATCCAGCGCCTCCCTGTCTTTCATGATAATGTAATACGTATTCATAGCCATTACCGAATTTCGTCCGGGAGCAGGAAAATCTTCAATCATCTGACGGACATGAAGTGTCTCACCAAACGCTTTTATACTTTCCATCTTATTTCCCCGAAAAACGTACAGTCCCACGTCATCTGTTTCCTTCAGTGTGATATTTTTTCCCGTTAATTTATCGTATTGTCCGCTGTCCAGAAAATATACCTGACACATTTCGTCGGCAGAAAAAATTTCCTGGGGCTCATCTGTGAAAAATTCTCCGTTACGAATAATTCCTCCTTCAGCAATAATACTGTAATCTCTTTCATTTTTTATCTGTAATCCTGCCTCTGCGACAACATTTTCCATTTCTGATACAATCTGCTCCATCTGTTCTCTGGGAACACCATAAAACACAGCAGAAATATCATTGGGATACCTGACCTGAATAGCATCTTCATTTCCAAAATACAAAGATACAGTAGTTGAAATAACCAAAAGCACTGCAGTACTTAGAACGCAAATACTTGCCAGTCCTGCTGCATTTTGTTTCATACGGTAAATCAGACCGGATACGGAAATAAAATGTTTCTTTTTATAATAAAATCCTGAATTCTTTTTCATCGCCTTTAATACAAGAATACTTCCCGCAGTAAAGAGAGCATACGTTCCGATTATTACAAGAAGAACTGCTATAAACAATCCGCTGATCGCCTGAAAGGGATCGTTTGCAGTGATGGCAATGTAATATCCGATTCCGGTCAGGATTACCCCTGCCAAAGCCATAAGCCATTTGATTTTTGGTTCTTTTTCTCCCTGACGGGAACCCTGTAAAAGTTCCACCGGACTGGTTTTTCGAATATTCCATAATGTATTCAAAAAATTCAAAAGAAATATACCGGAAAACAGAAGCAATGTCATTTTTACTGATTGAAAAGTAACTGAAAAATCCAGTTCTGATGGTATATTTACGATTTTAAGAAGAAATAAAAACAACAGTCTGGAAAACAATATACCCACGGCTTCTCCCAAAGTCAGGCACACAATTGTTATGATAAGACTTTCCCAGAAAAGCATTCTTGCCAAATGAAATTTTCCCATTCCCAACATATTATATAGCGCCAGTTCCTGCTTTCTCTGCCGGATCAGAAAACTATTGGTATAAAAAAGAAAGATAGCAGAAAATATTCCCACAATTCCAATTCCCGGACTTAACACAACAGAAATATAATATCCTCCCGTCACAGAATCCAGATAAGGATTCAGGGCAATTCCTGTAAACACCTGAAAAATCCCTATGGTTCCTATACATGCAAGAATATAGGGAAGAAAAATACGGCTGTTTTTCTTTAGTCCATTCACTGCAAGTTTACTGTAAAATCCTCTACTCATTCCGTTCACCACCTGTCGCAATCATAGTCAGCGTATCTGATATTTTCTGATACATTTTTTCGTCACTGTCATTTCCCCGGTATATCTGATGGTAAACTTCTCCATCCTTAATAAAAAGCACCCGGTTTGCCCGGCTGGCCGCCCGCACACTGTGAGTCACCATAAGTATGGTCTGTCCTTCTTCATTAATTTCCTGAAATAATTTTAACAGACTTTCCGCTGCCCGGGAGTCCAAAGCCCCTGTAGGTTCATCCGCCAAAATAATTCTGGGATTTGTAATCAATGCTCTGGCAACTGCTGTTCTTTGTTTCTGCCCTCCTGATACCTCATAAGGGAACTTTTTCAAAATATCTTTGATTCCCAGTTTCTGAGCCAGAGGAAGCAGCCTGCTTTTCATCTCTTTATGATCCACGCCCGCCAGCACAAGCGGAAGATATATATTATCCTCCACAGAAAACGTATCCAGCAGATTAAAATCCTGAAATACGAATCCCAGGTTATCCCGGCGAAATGCGGCAATTTCTTTTTCTCTGATTTTTGTGATATCTTTTCCATCTAACAGTACCGTTCCTCCCGTAGGTTTATCCAAAGCGGCTAAAATATTGAGTAATGTAGTTTTTCCACTGCCGCTTTCCCCCATAATTGCCACATATTCGCCCTGTTCCACCGTAAAATTCACATTTGTCAGCGCCTGAACCTGATTGCCTCCAAATCGGGTGGTATATACTTTTTTCAGATTATGAACTTTAAGAATTTCCATTATTTCATTTCCTTTCTGTTATCTGTGCTTCCGGCGGAAAATAACTGTTCACTGCCGGATCTTGTTTTATTTCTTCTTCAGTATAACAAAAAAAGGAAATGTAGTGCCTTAGATTTGGC
>DETV01000033.1:8652-22654 GCA_002361775.1 Eubacterium sp. UBA3279 | reverse complement strand
AGCCAAGCTGAGCCACACCCCGTTTTCTCTTGTGTTAAGCATCTCTCGCTCAACACAAGACGTATTATATTATAGCTATCCGCAAATGTCAACACCTTTTTTGAATTTTTTCTATTTTTTTTAAAATTCTTTTTTTCGGCTAATTTTCGATATAATTCTGAAAATAATGAGCCTCTCCCTGACGGTCTATTTCCATAACCAGAAAACTTGGTTTTCTACCCGCCTGGCGGGGATAGGAAAGACTTCCCGGGTTCAAAATAGTAATATCCTCTTTTTGCTCCAGGAATGGTCTGTGAGTATGACCGAACATCACAATCTGTACTCCTCTACTCCTCGCTTCTTCTTCAAGCATGGAAGTATCCATAGATACGCCATACATATGCCCGTGGGTCACCATAACCTTATAATTTCCCAATTGAAAGACCTCTTCCCGGGGAAGATCACAAAAGAAATCATTATTTCCTTTTACCATATAACAGGGACATTCAGCAATCCCTCGAATATAATTTTCCTGTCCTTCCACATCTCCACAATGAATCAGGCCGTCTATAGGTTTTACTTTCCGAAGCACCTGAACCAATTCACTGCTGTGACCATGAGTATCACTGACCACTAATATTTTCATTCTATATCCACTCTCTCTTTCAGTTTTTCCGCCATTTTCCGAAGAGCTTTCCCCCTGTGGCTGATTTCATTTTTCTTCTCTTCTGTCAACTGTGCCGTCGTACACTGATATTCCGGAAGATAAAAAATCGGATCATAGCCAAATCCATTCTCACCTTTTTCCTCATAACCAATAATCCCTTCCACAACTCCTTCTGTGGTCCATACTGTTTTATCCGGAAATGCGGCGGCAATCGCACACACGAAACGGGCTGTTCTCTTTTCCTCCGGAACTCCCTCCAACCTTTGAATCAGATGATTATTTTTAATCCGATAGGAGGTATCTTCTCCCATATACCGCGCTGAGTAAATTCCCGGTTCCCCGTTCAGATAATCAATCTCCAGACCAGAATCATCCGCCATAACAATCTCACCCGAAAGTTCAGCTATTGCTTTCGCCTTAATCACTGCATTTTCTTCAAAAGTCTTTCCATCTTCTACAATATCTGCCTGAATCCCCGCTTCTTTCATGGAAAGTACTTCCACCGGAAGTTCTGCCAGTATTTCTCTGATTTCTTTCATTTTCCCTTCATTTCCAGTGGCAAAAATTATTCTCTTCATAGAAGTTCGCTCCCTTCTTTTTCTGTTGCTGTCCCTGATGTCCAGACTTTTCAAACAGTACCGGACTCATTTTTCCTTCTTGGCGGTTTTGCTCCCAGATACTGATAATAATATGTTCGTATCATACCATTATAGATTTTCCGGTTTTTATCCGCTTTCCGTCCTATATATCGTTCTGCTTCTTCATAACTGGTGATCAGATACATGGACCAGTCATCCAACTGCTCGTATACCTGACCAATCTGCCGATACAGTTCCGGAAGCATTTTTTTATCTTCCAACCGCTCTCCATAGGGCGGATTCGTTATAATAAAACCATATTTTTTCGGATGACGCAGCTTTGCCACTTCTCTTTGCTGAAAATGAATCAATTGGCCCACCCCTGCTGCCGCTGCGTTTTCTCTGGCATTTTTCACCACTTCAGGGTCAATATCATATCCCTGAAGATCCATCTGAAGATCCATATCTACCAGATCCTGAGCTTCTTCCAGCGCCTGATACCAGTTTTTCCTTGGAATCAAATGCTTCCAGTCCTCCGCCAGAAATGATCTGTTGATTCCCGGCGCTATGTTACAGGCCATCAAAGCCGCCTCTGTAAGAAATGTTCCGCTTCCGCAGAAAGGATCCACCAGTATCCTGTCTTTTTTCCAGGGTGTCAGCATGATCAAAGCTGCCGCCAGAGTCTCAGAAATAGGAGCTTTAGACTGCAATTTCCGATATCCTCTTTTATGAAGGGAGGTCCCTGTGGTATCCAGAGTCACTGTCACCACATCCTTCATCAGAGAAACTCTGACCGGGTAATCCGCTCCATTTTCTTCAAACCATTCCTTCTTATATTTACTTTTCAGCCGTTCCACCATAGCCTTTTTCATAATAGACTGTATATCAGAAGGACTAAACAGTTTACTTTTAATAGATGATGCTTTTTTCACCCAGAATCTTCCATCTGCCGGAATATATTCCTCCCAGGGCAGCGCTTTTGTCCCTTCAAATAATTCATCAAATGTTGTGGCGGTAAACTGCCCCACCTTCAACAAAATTCTTTCTGCCGTACGTAGAAACATATTTGCATAGGCTACAGCTTCTTCATCTCCCAGGAAAGTGACTTTCCCGTCATCCACCTGAATGATCTCATATCCAAGATCAATAATTTCCCGTTTCAATACCGCCTCCAGTCCAAAATGACAGGGAGCAATCAATTCAAATCTTCTCATAAGCAATATTCCTTTATTATTTCTTCCTCAAATGTCTTAATAACAAATTTTTCATTTTCCAGTATTGCATAGGTAGGGGGATTTCCCTCTTTGGGAAGAGATACCGAGCCTGGATTTCCGATTATGATGCCGTCCTTTTCTTTTATCTGAAGCACATGGGTATGGCCATGAAGGAACACATCTCCTTTTTTCAGCGGCGGCAAATGATTTTCATGATAAATATGTCCGTGACTGCAGTAAATGGTTCTTCCCTGAATTTCAAGCAACGCATAGTCAGCCATAATGGGAAATTCCAGCACCATTTGATCCACTTCTGCATCACAGTTTCCCCGTACATTATAAATACAGTCTTTTCGGCTGTTGAGCATGGCGATCACTTCTTTCGGCGCATATTCCCTGGGCAAATCATTTCTTGGACCATGATACAAAAGATCGCCCAACAAAATCAGCCGTTCTGCTTTCTCTTTATCCATAGCTTCCAACATCTTTCTGCAATAATAGGCAGAACCATGAATATCGGATGCAATCATATATTTCATCTGCTGTTCTCCTTTTCTCAGACCATTCACCGGATTTTTCAAATCTTTATTTATCCGTAATGTCTCCTGATATATTTTTCTTTTTTATTCTACTATGATTATCTGGAAAACACAAGATTTCTTCCTCTATATTCCGAAATCCCTCCTGCCAGAGAAACCACTCTATATCCCTGTTTTTGGATTTCTCTGGCGGCTATCATACTTGTAGAGCCTCGCTCACAATACACCAATATCTCTCTGTTTCCGGGAAAATTCCACCTGATTCCTTCTTCATAGGGAATATTCTGTGCATAACGTATATGAGAAATCCTATATTCTTCTTTTGACCTCACATCTATGATCAAAACGTCCGGATATCGGTTCACGTAACGATCCAGTTCCCGGACTGAAATCAAACGAATCTGTTCCATAGAAAAGTCTCCTTTTTCTTTATTATATGCCGTAATCATTTTCCTGGTATGTAAAAAGGGACTGCCCAGGCAGTCCCTTCTCATGGTATTTCTATTTTCTGTCGCTGTATTCTCCAGAAGCTTTGTTTTTTGCGCTGTTGCTGCTTCTGTTTTTGGAAGTATTTTTTGAAGCATTTTTATTGGAATCGTGGCAATTTGATTCATTTGTACTGTTATTCATTCTGTTTGTTTCGTTTGTTTCATTGCTGTAATTTTTTGACATAGCGCTTCCTCCTGTAAATTGAAGTTTTCATTACTGTAAAAAGTAATGTATTTTCCGGTAATCCCAACTGATATTTTCCCCGTAAAAACAGGGTATTTTATGGGTTTACAAGAGTAGTATGTCAAATTCTTACGGTATTATTCATTTCTTTGTTGCAATTTTTACCAATCTGTATTATAATCATTTCTGTAAAAAGAATTTACCCTTCAAAAATTTTTTTTACAATTAATAACCCCTTATTAATTATTTATACTCCCCTCGAAAGGCCGGTAGCTCCCCTACCGGTCTTTCTCTTTGCCTATCTCTTATCCCCTGCTTATTTTTTTCTGAAATATTCCAAAATCAATCCTATCACCAGCACAGGAATTAATACCGGTAAAATAAAAGAAAGTACCGATCCCACCAGTTTCAAGATCAAAGTCAATATCAGAATAATCACAATGACAGCCACAAGGCAGCCCAGTCTGGTCTGAAGTCTTCCATCTATTCCTCTATGATGTTCTCTCAGATTTTCTTCCTGAGAGTTTTTCTGGTACTTCCCTGTATATCCTTCTTCATAGACCGTCTTTTCTCCCATATCATCTCCCGATGTGTCCATAATCGTTCTGGCGATCAGAAGCGGATCACCCAGTTGGGCAACCGCCTCCTGCTCTGTCATTCCCTGCTGAACCTTTTCTGTGAGATATTCATCATAATATCGGATATGTTCTGCTATTTTTTCCTGAGACAACTGCTGTGCAAGTCTTCGTCCCAGAGTATCCAAAAATTCTTTTTTATTCATACGTTCATCCTTTACTGTGCCGGGTTTAATCCGCTGCTAAATTCCTGAATCTTTTGTAATACCCTGTCAGCTTCCGCTCCTTCCAACGGAGTCGGCTGATAATCGTTGTATTGCTGTACCGACGATAACGAGCAGGGAATGATATTTGTCACATCATCCTGTACCAGGGTTCCGTTTTCAAAAGTAAATGTCTGCTGAAAAATCATAGTATCTTTATCGGATGGATTCCGATTACCGCCAAAGCAGAAATTCCCCAGACTGTATACAATGTTTTTCCCTTTATATTTTTCTATTCCCTGCAATACGTGGGGATGATGCCCCAGAACAAGATCTGCTCCTGAATCTACCGCTGTATGCGCCAACGTTTTTTGAGTATCATCCGGATAATTGGACTTTTCTGTGCCCCAGTGGAAACTTACGATTACCACCTGCGCTCCCTGGTTTTTAACAGCCTGGATATTATCGATCACCTGCTGCTGTCTGCCCATACCGTCCGCAAGCACATAAATTCCTACCAGTCCCACTTTTACTCCTTTGATCTCCATAACAGCCGTTCTGTCATAGCCAAAAGTAGTGATTCCTGCTTCTTCCAAATACTGGATCGTATCCGTATAGCTTTGTTCTCCATAATCTTTACTGTGGTTATTGGCAAGATTGGCAGCTTCCACACTTCCCGCTGTAAGAATCTGGGTATATTTGGGGTCTCCTTTAAAAGCAAAAGTCTTTTCCTGTCGATCTGTAGATTCTGTCAATGTCCCTTCCATATTTATAATCGACAGATCATCTGCAGAGAGAATCTCACTTACATTTTTAAAGAAATACGCCGGATCTTTTTTCACGATATAGAAAGCATCAAAATTGCTGCTTTTATCAAACTGCTCATCCGTTCCTATAGTACAGTCTCCTGCCGCGCTTACTGTCAATGTAACTGATTCTACCGGCTGAATACCTTCCGGCTCCTGAGAAACTTCCGGAGTAACTTCACCTTCGTCCTGCTTCTCTCCCCCGGCTTCCGTTGTTCCATTTTCCGGAAGATTCTCATCTTTTTTTCCCTCTGTGTTCTGTTCTTCCATCTGAGCGCTGACCTTCTCTGATTTTTGATTTCCATCTGCAAATAATCGGGTAAGAATCACAGCCCCAATCATCAACATCAGAAAAATCGCCAGGGTAATTGCTCCAATCTGGAACATAACAATCTTTTTCCGATAGCTCATCTTTTTATTTTTCTTTTTTCTTGCCGTCCCACCCCTGTTGTCCGGTCTCTTCCGTTGCATATTTTTCTTTTCTTCCATTTCATATCCTCTCTATATTCTCTCAATCCTGATATCTCAATATTTCCATAACAAACTGCCAAATTGTTATATCTCTTTTATGATAACTGCTTTTATCCAAAACTGCAAGTATCCCATTCTTATTTTCCTCTTCCTTTTCTTTACAATTTTCTTTCATATTCTTATAATAAACTTAAAAGATACTAAGAAAGGACATTACTTATGAATTCTTATCAGATTACAGATTGGTGCCGCCATTTCCAGAAATTGCAAATTCAGCCCGGTGACCTTTGTATTGACGCTACAATGGGAAACGGTCATGACACATTATATCTCAGTCAGCTTACCGGGGCTTCCGGAAAAGTCCTAGCCTTTGATATACAGGAGGCTGCCCTTCTCTCCACCCGCCAACGGCTGGAAAAACATCATGCTGCAGAAAATGTTTCTCTAATTCTGGACAGCCACAGTCATATGGAGCAATACGCGCAGCCTGATACCGTTTCCTGTATTGTGTTCAATTTTGGATATCTGCCGTCCGGAGATCACTCCATTGCCACCAGAAGTGAAACAAGTATTCCAGCTATCCAACAAGGACTGCAATTACTGAAAAAAGACGGATTGATGACTTTATGCATTTACAGTGGTCAGGACAGTGGTTTTCAGGAACGGGACGAACTCTTGTCTTACTTAAAAACACTGGATTCCCGAAAATATCTGGTTATTCTTTCCTCCTACTTTAACCGTCCCAATCATCCTCCCATTCCGGTTTTAATCCGTAAATTGTAATAAAAAAATTTCACCATTTTCTGTATGGTGAAATTTTTTATTACATTATATCTGCTGGAAACTCCAGTGTAATTCTTGTTCCTTTTTCCGGTTCACTTTCCGTAGTGATCACCGCCTGGTGCATCATTGCTCCATGTTTCACGATAGACAGTCCCAGACCGGTTCCTCCAGTCTGCCGGGAATGGCTTTTATCCACCCGATAAAATCTTTCATATATTCTTTCCTGATCTTCCTGGGCAATACCAATCCCTCCATCTTCTACCTGCCAAAAAATGTGGTCACAATTCTCCCATATCTTCACTTTGAGCCATCCATGTTCCACATTATATTTGATTCCGTTATCCATCAGATTATAAAACATTTCAAACAGAATCTGGCGGACTCCCTGAAGGATAATTCCTTCTCCTTCCACGGAAATAGTAATATCTTTTTTCTCTGCAGAATGTTCCAGGGTTTTTCCTATATCGGCTGTCAATTCACAGATATCCACTTTTTCCACCGGAAATTCTCCCTGTCCCTCTTCCAATTTGGAAAGCTGAATAATATCCTGCACCAGCGCAGTCAATCGATTGGCTTCCTGATGAATCCTTCTGGCAAATTCCGGAATATCTCCCGGCTGTACCATTCCATTTTCAATCAACTCCGCATATCCGGAAATGGACATCAACGGCGTTTTCAGTTCATGAGAAACATTTGCGGAAAATTCTCTTCTCATCTGTTCTGCCACATTTTTTTCTGTAATATCCCATACCAGAATAACCGCACCAAAGGGTTTTCCTGATACTCTCACCGGATTGGCAAGAAGCTGATAACTTCTTCCTCTGATTTGAAGGATAGCTTCATTATATTCTCCTGCCAAAGCCTGATCCAATGCCTTTTTTAACTCCTGGCTTCTGCTGACCCGGCTGATTGATTTACGGATACAGTCACTTGCTCTTACCTGAAAAAGCCTCTGAGCAGCCCGGTTGATAGAAAGCACCTCTGTCTGGCTGGCAATTACCAATCCGTCTTTCATATTTTCCGTAATGGCAATATACTCTTCATGACGTTCCTTCAATTCCCGTACCTGACGGGCAATCTGTTTGTTTTGTTCATGTACCCGCACAAGCAAAGGCCGAAGTTCCTCATACTTTACCTCCCGCAAAGGATGCTCCAGATCCAGTTTATTGATTGGTTCAATCAATCGGTTGGTTTGTTCCTGGACAACAAAAAAGGCAATGATGATAATGACAAAAACCAGAATACCTACCAGTGTAATACTGGATTCCAAAAAAATCAGAACCGAATCTGTCGATCTTGCCAGACGAAGAACTCTTCCGTCTTCCAACATCACAGCGCAGTAGAAGGTCTGCTTTGCCAGAGTTTCCGAATAACGAATCTCTTCCCCATAACCTTTTTTCAGAGCCTCCTGGAATTCCGGACGATTATGGTGATTTTCCAGAGTCTGGGAATCCTCCGCCGAATCAAAAACCACCTCTCCGTCCTCATTCATCAGAGTAATTCTGCTGCTTCCTGTAAACTCTCGTATTTTATCCAGAATTTCTTCCCCACTGGTCTCTTCCAGCGCTATTTTAATATACTGAATTTCTTCTCGTACATCTTCCTGCATATAGCCGCTGAATTTATCATACATGGCAAGACTGACAACAAGGAAAGTCACCAGAACAGAACTAATCAGCAAAATTCCTACCTGATTTAATATCTTCTGTCTCATTCCTCATCCCCTATACGGTATCCCACACCTCGCACTGTCTCAATACAGGATCCGGAATCTCCCAGCTTTTGCCGGAGTGTTCTCACATGAACATCCACCGTTCTCGTCTCTCCGTCAAAATCGTATCCCCAGATTCTTGTAAGAAGCTGATCCCGGTTTAATACAATTCCCCGATTTTCCATCAGATATCGGAGTAATTCAAATTCTTTCAATGTCAGTTCCACTTTCCTGCCATTTTCAAATACTTCATGACGTTTGATTTTTAACTGTATAGGACCATGTACCAGTTCCTCTTCTGCCTTCGGACCTCCTCTTCGCAGAACAGCCTTTACTCTGGATATAAATTCCATCATCCCGAAAGGCTTCGTGATATAATCATCTGCTCCCATATCCAGTCCCTTCACTTTATCAAATTCAGCCCCTTTAGCAGTTACCATAATAACCGGAACGCCTTTTATTTCCGGCATTCGTTTGATTTTTTCCAGAATCGTATAGCCGTCTTCTCCCGGCATCATAATATCCAGAAGAATCAAGTCCGGAATTTCCTGTTCCAGGGCTTCATATAATTGAGCGCCATTTTCCAGACCTTTTGCTGTAAACCCTGTAGAATGAAGGGTATAGACTAAAAGCTCACGAATGTTTCTTTCATCCTCTACACAGTAAATCATAATACGTCGCTCCTCTTTTCTTTATGGCAGCATATATTTTTCTTCTGCCTGAAGTACCATTCCCCGGAAAGTTCCGCCATCTTCATTTTTCACACTGTCAAGGTAACTGTGTGTATCATAGGAATCATCTCTTACCTGTGTAACACAGACGGAAATGTTGGAACAATGGTCTGCCACTCTCTCCAGACTGGTTGTAATATCTGACAAAATAAATCCCAGCTCAATGGTACATTTTCCATTTCTCAAACGGCGGATATGACGTTTTTTCAATTCCTGATTCAATCCATCAATTACCTCTTCCAAAGGTTCAATACTCTGAGCCAGTTTTCTGTCCTGTTCCGTAAATACTTTGTAAGAGTTATCCACAATATCCCGTACTGCCTGACACAATACCTTCAATTCCGCCTCCGCTTTTTTAGAAAAAGTAAGTTTTTTCTTATCCATTTCCCGCGCAGCTTCCATAATATTTACCGCATGGTCAGAAATTCTCTCAAAATCGCCAATGCTGTGAAGTACAATAGACAGTGTATGGCTATCGTGACTATTCAGATTTTTTCTGGCAAGTTTTACCAGATAACTTCCCAGTTCATCTTCATAACGATCCACAAGACTTTCAAGTTCCAACACCTTTTTAGCTTTTTCATCTGAATAATTTCCAATCAGATCCATAGCTGTAAATAATGTTTTTTTAGATTCTTCCGCCATCTGAACAGCCGCATGAACACTCTGCTCCATAGCAAATGCCGGCTGATCCAGGAAACGGGAATCCAGAACCAGCAGTTCGTCCTGCTGCTCTTGTGCAACTTCCTGCTGTTCGTCCCGGATCGTAAGACAGGCCAGTCTTTCCAATCCCCTTGAGAAAGGAAGGAGTAATGTTGTTGCAAATACGTTAAACAAACTGTGAACCACAGCTATTCCTGCGCCATTGGCTGCTTCTTCCATGAAAGAAAATGCCACGAAATGATTCACGGAATAGAAAATAATCATAAATACCGCTGTTCCGATCACGTTAAAATACAGGTGGACCATAGCCGCACGTTTTGCATTTTTACTGGCGCCGATAGCAGACAGTAAAGCTGTCACACAGGTACCGATGTTTTGTCCCATAATAATAGGAATTGCCACTCCGTACGATACTGCTCCTGTCACACAGAGAGCCTGCAAAATACCTACTGATGCGGAGGAACTCTGAATTACTGCGGTTAAAAGCGCTCCCGCCAACATACCCAGAACAGGATGAGAGAATGCGGTAAGAATACCGGTGAATTCCGGTACATCTGCCAACGGTTTTACTGCGCTGCTCATAGCATCCATACCAAACATCAATACTGCAAAACCTATCAAAATCGTTCCAATATCTTTTTTCTTTTCATTTTTAATGAACATCAAAAGCACAATGCCCACTGCCGCAAGAACAGGAGAAAATGATGTCGGTTTACATAACTGTATAAAGAAATTATCTCCTTCTATACCAGAAAGACTGAGAATCCAGGAAGTAATCGTAGTACCGATATTGGCTCCCATAATAATTCCCACTGCCTGGGACAATTTCATGATTCCCGAGTTAACAAATCCCACCACCATAACCGTGGTTGCGGATGACGATTGAATGACCGCCGTTACACCGGCGCCCAAAACTACTGCTTTTAACGGACTGGACGTAAGATTTTCCAAAATTCTCTCCAGTTTTCCACCCGATACTTTTGCAAGGCCATCTCCCATTACATGCATTCCATAGAGGAACAGGGCCAGGCCTCCAATCATAGATAATACACTGAAAAAATCCATAATTATTCTGATTTCCTTTCTCTTTCTGTGACTTTACAGGTAATATTTACACTGCTTTTACCATTAAATTCTTATGATTTTGATATAAAATCTATTTACACAGTACTCAATATATAAAATCCATGTTAAATCATCATCTGTTTTATGTTAAATCTGTGTAAAATCCAATCAAGATGATTTTACATTTTCACTAACTGTTTTTCCTCAATTGTTTTTCTGTATATTTCACAATATCCTGAAATACCTGTAGCTTACCCGGTTCATTGAGAATCTCATGGCGCATACCCGGATACAATTTTCCTCTTGTATTTTTATATCCTACCCGGCGCATATGCTGAACCGCCTGTGCATATTTTCTTGCTCCTCCGATACAGGGATCTTCCGCCCCTCCTACAAACAATACCGGAAGCAGGGAATTTTTACACATCCATCCTTCTTTTCCATAGCATTCCCGCATCAGTTGAAATAATGCTTCAAATCCATCCGCTGTAAAGGTGAAACCGCAAAGAGGTGATCTTTCATAATGCTGCACCACCTTCGGATCGGAACAACACCATGCAAATTTACTTTTTTCCCCTCTGAATTTGCTTGCAAAACTTCCAAAAGAAACTGCATCAAGAAGTTTACTTTTGTGTCGGTCTCCCTGGAATTTTTTTTGTATCCGTACAATCCCTTCCCCCACAGCCAAAAACGGATTTTTACTTGGAGAGCCACATACCACCAGCATATCCAGCTCCCAGTCATATCTTTTTACATAGGTCCGCACCACCATAGACCCCATACTGTGACCGAATAACACAAATGGAATCTCCGGCCATTCTCTTTTTAATTCCATGGTCAGTTGATGTGCATCTTCCACCAGAGCATCGGCTCCACCGCCATACATATATCCCAGATCTCCACTGTCTTTCACACTCTTGCCATGTCCCCGACAATCATGGATAGCCGCCACATAGCCGGCTTCTGCCAGATATTCCATGAAAGGAAGATACCTCTCCTTATACTCGGACATTCCATGATGAATCTGGAATATCCCTTTGGGTATTCCTTCCGGAATCACCTCCAGTACATCCAACTCCAGTCCATCGATCTGGGAAATCATCTTTTTTGAAATTTTTTTAAGCCCCATTTTTTACCTCCTTTATGCAAAAAAGCTGCCGTATACTTTTTACGACAGCCACCCCGGCAAATATGTGTCATCTGCCGTTAAACTTCTTGGCAAACTGGCCGATTCCTATAATTGCTCCGATAGCAACCAGAATACTCCCCCATATTACCCACTGATTATCCGGATACAAAGCTACAACCACTTCATCCAAAGCCAGAACCCCGGTGAAAATACCCATAGCTCTGCTGTATTTCTTTTTGTCCGCATCGCTCTTATTCTTATCTCTTCCCCGTTTTCCGTTCATCGTTTTCAAAATGGCGTCGCCCTTTCCCAAAAGAAGTACTACGGATACAACTCCCAGGATTGCAGCTAAAATCCAATCGAACATGGAACCAAACATTTTTCCTACCTCCTGCCTGATCTCGCTGTTGCCTCTCGTCACATAACAGTAACAACAGTATCTATATTATATCTATTTTTCTGGAAATTGTCTATCACTCTCTGTCTTTTTTTCATCTTCTTTGCTATAATATAATAACAGTTCAGCCATACAGTGTACGGGAAGCACAAAACATGCTTGCATGTTTTTGCAAGCGGACATCTGTATGAGCTGAGCGCCCGTTTATGAGTAAAACAGTGGCGCCAGCCACGCTAAGCACGCAGTGCGGTTTTACGAATGGCGCGAGCTGAACTGTTACATAACACAGAAAGTTATTTTATTTCAAAAAATCCTAAAAACAAAAGAAAGGACAATTTTATGAATCCTACATTATTAAATCAGGAACTTTTTTCCTTTATCAAAGAAAGCCCTACCAATTATCACGCAGTAGAGACTGCATCCCATATGCTCTCTCAACAGGGGTTTACTCCTCTTTTTGAACAGGATTCCTGGAATCTTCTCCCGGGAGGAAAATATTTTGTAAGCCGCGGACAAACATCTCTTTTTGCTTTTTGTATGCCAGATATTCTCCCCAAAGAACCGCTGACTTTCCAGATTATCGCCAGTCACAGTGATTCTCCCTGCTTTAAACTGAAGGAAAAAGCTGAAATGGGCGTGGAAGGACACTATACAAAATTAAATGTGGAGCGGTATGGCGGTGCAATTCTCTCTCCCTGGTTTGATCGTCCTCTGTCTGTTGCCGGAAGAGTGATTTTAAAAACCGAAAACGGCATGAAAAGTCAGTTGGTAAATCTTAACCGGAATCTGGCAATGATCACTAATCTGGCAATCCACATGAACCGGGAAGTGAACAACGGATATTCCTATCACGTACAAACCGACCTTCTTCCTATTATCGGCAGCGGAGATTCTTCTTTTTCTGTTCCCCAGTTGATCTCTAAAGAAACAGAAATCCCTGCTGAGGACATTATTTCCTTTGATCTGTGTCTTTATAACCGAATGGAAGGAACGTTCTGGGGAGCTGAAAATGAATTTATTTCCTGCGGCAAATTAGACGATCTTCAATGTGCATTTTCTTCCTTAAAAGCTCTGTGCGGTGATTGTCATCGGGAAATTTTATCTGCCGCAGTCATTTTTGACTCAGAAGAGGTGGGCAGTCAAAGCCTCCAGGGAGCATGCTCTACCTTCCTGAAAGACTGTCTGGAACGGATCAGTCTTTCCCTCGGACATTCCCATGAAGATTTTCTCCGCTCTCTGGCAGGAAGTTTCCTTCTTTCTGCAGACAACGGCCACGCTCTTCATCCGAATTATCAGGGAAAATCAGATCCAACCCATCATCCCTATCTGAACGGAGGCGTACTGGTAAAATATGCCGCCAATCAAAAATATACTTCCGACGGAATCACCGGTGGTTTATTTAAATTGTTGTGCGAAAAAAATAATATTCCCTGCCAGACATTCTTTAACCATTCCGATGAACAGGGTGGATCCACATTGGGAAATCTTTCCATGTCTCAGGTTTCTATCCCTACTGTTGACATTGGAGTTCCTTTACTGGGAATGCATTCTCCCTATGAGACAGGAGGAGCAGCCGATACCCTGTATCTTTATCAGGCAATGAAAGCTTTCTATGAGACAAAAATCTGTCGGACCTCAGACGGATATGAACTTCAGAAATAAAATATTGATTTAGAAACAAAAATCTCCCAATGAATATCCAATGTTCCGTAGTATGATACTATCAAAACATTGATTTTCAATGGGAGATTCTTATTTTAATTTAAAACTGAAATAATTCCTCTTTTCAGGCAACAAAAAAAGCACGAGACGGGATTCG
>DETV01000033.1:413-8358 GCA_002361775.1 Eubacterium sp. UBA3279 | reverse complement strand
TCCACCACTGAGCCACTCGTGCATCTCTCTGTTCTTTCGAACAAAGATACTATACTATAAACAAATTCTTTTGTCAACAAAAATTTATTTATGGACGAAGAATTGCACTTAACACATACTGATTATTGGGAAAATTCTTCTGACTTAATTCATCCAGACGAATCAAATCCACATCCAGCCATAATTCCTCCGCCATCACCATCATATGGGAAAACATAATTCCAAAATTCAGTTCATCCCAACGTCCCAGCCGGTCACTGGCATGTTTCTTGGAAAAAATATGAATCCTGTTATCAAATACCACAAAACGCCAGGGCTGACTATTCATACTGGAAGGCGCCATACGCGCCGCATCCAGAAGCTGTTTCATCCACTGTCTGGGAGTTTCTTTATAAACACACATCTCCGCCAAAGTCAGTCTCTTTGCTTCTGCAGGCTTTCTGGTACAGGGACCTTTTGCCTTTCCAAAAGCCAGCACTGCCATTACCCTTTTATTTTCTCTGTGTACATACTTTTTTTTCAAGAAAGGATTGCCCACAAAACAGCTTCCCAATCCTCTTGTACACAGATACAGCGAAAGTTGTTCTAAAAGATAACCGGCGTTCATCAGAGCTTTGTCTTTCTCTTCAGAATAAAGTACCAGATAATATGGCGCTTTGATTCCCAACATACTCAGCATCCGATACTGCCCTTCCCGGTTATCAAAAATTGCAAGTTCTGTTTCTATGCCTCCGAACAATCCTTTAATTTCATCAAACTGTACCAGAATATCCTCCAGCATCTGGGCAGAAAGAGCTTCATTTGTATAGTTGCGAACAGATTTTCGTACAAAAATTGCTTCATATAAATTCATGTTATCACCTTTAATTTTTTCGTAATACTATTGTAACAGATTTTTTCCATTTTGCAACAGATACTTGCAATTTTTTCCCGGTTTTTCATTTCTTATAAATTTTTCTTCTTAACAGCTATATCACCTTATTACATATTTCTTTCCATAATTTCTTTGAATTCAGCCAATCTTTCTTCAAACACCTGCAAAGCATTTTCCACCGGCTCTGTACTGGTCATATCCACTCCACAGATTTTCAGTAAGTCAATGCAGTCCATGGAAGAACCACCGCTGAGGAATTTTTTATAGGCTTCCACGATTCCCGGCTCTCCATTGATGATTTTATTACTGATTGCAATAGCTGCTGAAAATCCTGTAGCATACTGATATACATAAAACGGTGTATAGAAATGAGGAATTCTTGCCCATTCCATAGCTATCTCCGGATCGCTGACCATTCCATCACCAAAATATTTTTTATTCAGCTCATAATAGATATCTTCCAGAAGCTGAGCGGTAATTCCTTCTCCTTTCTCTGCCTTTTCGTGAGCCAGCATCTCAAACTCTGCAAACATAGTCTGACGATAAACAGTTCCTTTAAACTGATCCAGAAAATAATTCAGCAAGTATGCTTTTTCTTTATCGTCCTGTGCGTTTTTCAGCATATGATGAATCAACAATGCTTCATTACAGGTAGATGCAACTTCCGCCACAAAGATAAAATATCCCGCATACGTATATGGCTGTGCATGATCAGAATAATAACTGTGAAGTGCATGTCCCATCTCGTGAGCCAGTGTAAATACATGATTCAGATTTCCCTGATAATTCAGTAATACATAAGGATGAGTGCCATAGGCTCCCCAGGAATATGCGCCTCCCCGCTTTCCTTTATTCTCATAAATATCGATCCATCTTTGAGAAAATCCCTGTTCCAGAAGCTCTACATAATCCTCTCCCAGAATCGCTAAACCTTCCTTCACAATTTCTTTCGCTTCTTCAAAAGGAATTTCTTTCTCCACCTTATCCACAATCGGTACGTAAACGTCATACATATGGATCTGATCTACTCCCAGCAGCTTTTTCCGCATTTCCACGTAATCGTACATAGCAGGAAGTTTTCTGTGTACTGCTTCGATCAGACGGGTATATACCTCCCGTGGTATATTTCCCCGGGACAATTCCATATCCAGGCAGGAAGGATATTTTCGTACCTTCGCATAAAACATATCTTTTGCCAGATTTCCGCTGTACGCTGCCGCCAGGGTATTCTGAAATTCTTTATACTTTGCATATACCTGAGTAAACGCCTGCTTTCTCACATTCCTGTCCTTATTCTCCAGAATCCGAACAAAATTCCCCTGGGTCAGTTCCATTTCTTTTCCATCCACCACAATCCTTCCAAAGGTAAGATCTGCGTTCTGGAACATGGAAAAAATATTTTGCGGAGCATTTCCCATCTCCTGAGTCTGAGCAAGAATTTCTTCCATCTCCTTAGAAAGAATATGCGGTTTCATCCGAAGACATTCCTGAATTTTTCTTTTATATTTTGTCAATTCCGGTACGGACTCATAAAAGCTTTCCAGCCTGTCTACTGAAATCTCCATAATCTCAGGTTCGAAAAAGGACAATTCGTGACCCAATTCCATTTCCAGGCGAGAGGCCCTTGCCGAAAGTTCCTGATACTTATGATTTCCCGTATCCTCATGGTAACGCTGATTGGCATACACATATAGTTTTTCCATATTGCATTTTAATAAATCCATCTCCTGAAAAGCTGCCAGCAACGTTTCTCCACTGTTTCCCAGTTTTCCTTTATAACTTTCAAAATTCTTCATTTGTCCGGCAAGCTGAGAATAATCCTTTTCCCAATCCCCATCTGTTGCATACAGATCTTCTATCGCCCAACAATTTTCCTTTTTCTGTTCTTTTCTCGTCATTTCACTCATGTCACTTTATATTCCTTTCAAATTATTATCCCATTTTCTTAATCTCATCAATTCGATTCTGTACATCCAATTTAAATTGTTCCCAGGCATCCTCATGTTCCACAAAATATTTTGGACAAATTTTTCCTGTCACATCATAATGGCGGATCACATCGCCGCTTTCCAGATTAAACCTGTAACACAACCATCCTGTCAGATTTACCATGGACTGATATGTGGCATCATTAAATTTTCCCGTCTCATCCGGATGACAACACTCTATTGCCAAAGTGTTTTTATTTCTCTCATTAGATGCATAGGCAATCTCCGAACTGGGTATACACTGAACAATTTCCCCTTCCAGTCCCACTACAAAATGGCTGCTCGCCTTTGTGATATGGGCGTCCTTCAGCCCCTGAAAATAATCTCTGTTTGCCTTGGCGCTGGTTCCCGGATTTCCCACGTAATGAATGACAATCCCTTTGACCTCCTCCAACGGTGTTCCCGGTCTGGAATATTCATTTACATCCAGAAGCTCCACATCCAGAGACGGCGCTCCTGTCCAGTCTTTCTCTGACATAGTTTCTGCTGTTATTGGATCCCTTCTTTTTTCACCTTCGAGAAAAAATATTTTTCTGCACAAAGCTATCATACCGACAATACCGAAAATCCCTATTACCAACAGTATCAAAGATCGTCTCGCCAACTGTTTTTGTCTTTTCCTTCTGGACGGACTGATATTTCTCCCCCTTTTTTTCCCATATTTCCCCATAAGCCACCCCTTTTCTCTTTTGTTTTATTTATAGCAAAACGGCCCCCTGAGGGACCGTTTACTTTTACTCATCTACACTATAGTTTGGTGCTTCTTTTGTAATATGAATATCGTGAGGATGTGATTCTTTCAAAGATGCTGCGGAAATCTTAACAAACTTTCCTGTTTCTTTCAAAGTTTCGATGTCTTTTGCTCCACAATATCCCATACCGGAACGAAGACCTCCGATCAACTGGAATACTGTATCTTCCACATGACCTTTATATGCAACACGGCCTTCCACACCTTCTGGTACCAGTTTTTTCGCATTTGTCTGGAAATAGCGGTCTTTACTTCCGTTTTCCATAGCTGCAATTGATCCCATACCGCGATAAACCTTATATTTTCTTCCCTGGTATAATTCGAAGCTTCCCGGACTTTCATCACATCCGGCAAAAATACTTCCCATCATACATACATTTGCTCCTGCTGCAATAGCTTTTGTCATATCTCCGGAGTACTTGATTCCTCCATCTGCGATAATCGGAACGCCGTATTCTTTCGCTGCATTATAACAATCCATAACGGCTGTGATCTGAGGTACGCCAATACCTGCAACTACACGGGTTGTACAAATAGAACCAGGTCCAATACCCACTTTCACTGCATCTGCTCCTGCTTCAATCAGATCACGAGTAGCCTGTGCTGTTGCCACATTACCGGCAATCACCTGCAGATCCGGATATTTTTCCTTGATCTGACGAAGAGTTCTGAAGATATTTGCAGAATGACCATGAGCGGAATCAATAACAATAACATCCACATTGGCCTTCACAAGCGCGTCCACACGCTCCATAACATTTGCAGTAATACCTACTGCAGCGCCGCAAAGAAGACGACCATGATCATCTTTTGCAGAAAGAGGATACTTGATCTGTTTTTCAATATCTTTGATAGTAATTAAACCTTTCAGGTTAAAATCATCATCTACAATTGGTAATTTTTCTTTTCTTGCTTTTGCCAAAATCTTTTTGGCTTCTTCCAGTGTGATACCTTCTTTCGCAGTGATCAGTCCCTCAGAAGTCATCGAATCCTTAATTTTCTTGGAAAAATCCTCTTCGAACTTCAGATCACGGTTCGTAATGATACCAACCAGTTTTCGTCCTTCCGTAATCGGCACACCGGAGATTCTGAATTTTGCCATAAGATTGTTGGCATCTTCCAGAGTATGCTCGGGAGATAAGAAAAATGGGTCTGTAATAACACCGTTTTCAGAACGTTTTACTTTGTCAACTTCATCTGCCTGTGCTTCTACAGACATATTTTTATGAATGATACCGATACCACCCTGTCTTGCCATAGCAATCGCCATACGATGCTCTGTTACTGTGTCCATTCCTGCACTCATCATAGGAATGTTCAGTTTCACTTTTTTTGTCAAATGTGTAGTTAAATCAACCATGTTGGGGGTTACTTCTGAATACTGAGGAACCAACAGCACATCGTCAAAAGTAATTCCATCACCAATAATTGTACCCATTTTTTTCTCCTTTCGTTGCTCTAAGTCTTTTGTTGACCATTAGTGTAACAAAAATAAATATGCCTGTCAATCAGCAAACTTAATCAAAAAAAACTTTTCTGGGCGCTTTTGCTCTCATATCTTTCAACATCTGCTCAGACGGCTCAAAAAGAACTTTTGTAGTTTCTCCTTCACTGGAGACTATCATAGCATAAACCAGTTTTTCTCTTTCCGGATTACAGGAAGTAAAATCCTTCACCTGCAGTTTTGAATTATTGTTATAATAATCCAACCGATGAGAAACAGCAGGAGCAACCAATTCTGCATTGGCGATGTCATAACTGGCAATTCTTTTTCTTTTCGCTTTATTCAGAATCCGATCCACATCCAGTTCCCCGTTCACATACTGATATTCCCATTCCACATTAAATCGTGGGAAAATAAAAATATCTGCAATACAGACTGCTATCGCCGGAACTGAGATCAGGATATTAAAGGTTAAAATAGCCAATACTACCAAAACTGCTGTAAGCGCCATCAGTATAGCCCTCAAAGCCATATCCTTTCCTGTTTTTCTTCTTTTCACCAGTTCCTCTAAATACAAATCACTCATACTTCTCCTCCTTCGCAAATATATTCAATAAATGATTTTGCATTTTCTAAATTATTCGCATTAACAAAAACAGACAAATACGCTTCTTCTCCAACAATCATCTGAAATTGTTCCAGTTTTTTCGTCTCATCGATACGAATCCCAAATTCTGTCACTGTGTCACCGTACTTTTCCATCTGTTCTTCTGTGAGAATCTCTTCCATAGGGTAAAATGCTTCGATCTCAGAATAATGCTCAAACTGTTCTTTTGGCGCGATCATTACATCCAGTTCCTGCGCCCCTATCAGCGTAGTCAGCTTCATCGTAGATGTATAATCACTCTGTCCATCCCCCGCAAAAATCATACTGGAATCCACTGTTATTTCATGGAACTTGTCCTCATCACCAATATACTTTTTGAAATCCTCAGCCATTCCTTCCGAATCACCCATGGGACTGTTCAATATTGCCACAGAACATACTGTTTCAAACTGGGCTCCATATATAATCTGCCCGATAATACAAATCAAAAGAATAATTCCCAATCCTGCTGCCATATGAGGTTTATAATATTCCCAAATATGACCTATACGGGCTTTCCATCCCATCCCTTTGATTTTTTCCCATTCCAGATGCCTTTTTTCTTTTCGTGTCAAATCACTTTCGTATCTTTTTTCTGCCATTCCAAGTCCCTTCTCTGTTGATATTTAAACTCGTAAAACCTAGCATCCTTATCTTAACACAAACAGGAGCCAACGTCTATCCAATTGGCTCCTGCTTTTCTTAAATATTTGTAAACCGTAAAGTAAATTTCTTATCGTACATGGAAGCTTTTCCATGCAACGGCTATATAAGTTTTTTATCTCACAGCTACTATTACATCATTCCCATTCCCGGATTTCCTGCCGGCATAGCAGGTGTATCTTCTTTGATAACAGAAACTACAGATTCTGTAGTCAACAGTGTGGAAGCTACGCTGGTTGCATTCTGCAGTGCGCTTCTTGTTACTTTTGCCGGATCCAGGATACCTGCTTTTACCATATCCACATATTCTTCTTTATAAGCGTCAAATCCCACACCTACCTGAGATTCTCTTACTTTATTGATGATTACAGATCCTTCCAGTCCTGCATTAGCTGCAATATGATACAATGGTGCTTCCAACGCTTTCATAATAATCTTTGCACCAGTTTTTTCATCTCCCTCCAGAGAATCTACCAGACTCTGAAGTTCTTTTGTTGCATGGATATATGCAGATCCGCCACCTGCGATAATACCTTCTTCAACTGCTGCTTTTGTTGCTGCCAGAGCGTCTTCCATACGAAGTTTTGCTTCTTTCATTTCAGTTTCAGTAGCTGCGCCTACACGTACAACTGCTACGCCGCCTGCCAGTTTTGCCAGTCGCTCCTGCAGTTTTTCTCTGTCGAAATCAGATGTAGTTTCCTCAATCTGTCCTTTGATCTGATTTACTCTTGCTTTGATTGCATCTTTATCGCCTTCGCCATCTACGATCACTGTGCTTTCTTTCTGTACTTTTACAGATTTTGCACGTCCCAACTGTTCCAGAGTTGCTTCTTTCAGATCCAGACCCAGTTCATCAGAAATCACCTGACCACCTGTAAGAATTGCGATATCCTGCAGCATTTCTTTTCTTCTGTCACCGTATCCTGGCGCTTTTACAGCCGCTACAGAGAATGTTCCTCTCAGTTTATTAACGATCAGAGTTGTCAGAGCTTCGCCTTCAATATCCTCTGCAATAATCAGCAGTTTGGAACCGGACTGAACGATCTGTTCCAACAGAGGAAGAATCTCCTGAATATTGGAAATCTTCTTATCTGTAATCAGGATATATGGATTGTCTAAAACTGCTTCCATTTTATCCATATCGGTTGCCATATATGCGGAAATATATCCACGGTCAAACTGCATACCTTCTACCAGATCCAGCTCTGTTTTCATAGTTTTGGATTCTTCAATTGTGATAACACCGTCTTTGGAAACTTTTTCCATAGCATCTGCTACCAACTGACCTACTTCCTCATCTCCGGAAGATACAGCAGCTACTCTTGCAATCTGATCTTTTCCTTCTACCTGTTTACTCATGGAAGCGATCACTTCAACAGCTTTATCTGTTGCTTTTTTCATACCTTTTCTCAAAACGATAGGATTAGCGCCTGCTGCCAGGTTTTTCATTCCTTCATTTACCATAGCCTGTGCAAGGACAGTTGCTGTTGTTGTGCCATCTCCGGCAACATCATTTGTCTTTGTGGCAACTTCCTTTACAAGCTGTGCGCCCATGTTCTCAAATGCGTCCTCAAGCTCA
>DETV01000033.1:0-216 GCA_002361775.1 Eubacterium sp. UBA3279 | reverse complement strand
TCCTTCATTTACCATAGCCTGTGCCAGTACAGTTGCTGTGGTTGTACCATCTCCGGCAACATCGTTTGTTTTGGAAGCAACTTCACGAATCAGTTGAGCTCCCATATTTTCAAATCCATCTTCCAGTTCAATCTCTTTTGCAATAGTAACACCATCATTAGTGATAAGTGGAGCCCCAAAAGATTTCTCCAAAACTACGTTTCTTCCTTTCGGTCC
>DETV01000112.1 GCA_002361775.1 Eubacterium sp. UBA3279 | reverse complement strand
TTAGGTCTTTTCCCTTACTTGGGAAAGGACTTTTATGTTTTATACCGTTTGGCAGTGCCAGATAGCTAAATACCCGTAATCTCCGAATTTTTGATTTCAAACCAAATTCAAAAATTCAGATTTTAAGGAGATTACGGAAATGACAAAGAACAACAAATTAAATAATCAGGAAGAACTTTTTGCAAGAGACTGTAAACTTATGAACCTCAAATATGAATATGACGGATATACCGGCACAGAAAAATGGGCAGTTGTTACCGAACTTACCGAAAAAGAACTGTGGGATAAATATCCGGATATTATCAGCAGATACACTCCATTTGTCCTGCTGTCTATGGTACAGGGAAAAGTGATTAGTGACGATAACAGAGAAACTCATAGATGTGAAATGCGAGATGCAAGACATTTAGATGCCTTTTGTTATGAAGATGATTTATTTGAGCAATTCCATAAAGAAGCATTCTTGGATTTTGTTGACCCATTTGAACTCAGAGAAGCAGAAGAAATTGCAGAGAGGAAAGAATTACAGCGTTTGCGTGAAATTGAGAAAGTTAGAATAGTGCTTTCAATGATGAAACCAGCTCAGGAACGAAGATTGTATAAGTTTGTCATTGAGGGAAAGAGCTGCCGTGAAATAGCCGTAGAAGAAGGTACTTATCACAGTTCTGTCAGCAAATCTATTGAAGCGGCAAAGAAAAATTTTAAGAAATTTTATGAGAACCTCTGATTTTGGGTGTCCAAAATGAACCCTTTTGTGCAATGAGTGAAGGGGTTATTTCATTCCGGATACGAATGACACTTCAAAATATTTAGAAATGTGAGGTTTTACATATGAAAGAAAAAACAATTTGCCGTGGGGATTTATTCTACTACGACTTCGGAACACGAACAGGTTCGGTACAAAGCGGAACACGACCGGTGCTTGTAATTCAGGCAGATGATTATAACAGAAATGCACCAACAATTATTGTGGCTGCTGTAACAGGCGTTATCAAGAAAAGATACCTGCCGTCACATATCCTGCTCGGTCAGGAGTTTGGACTCAAGAAGCCGTCAATGGTTCTACTGGAGCAACTTCAGACAGTAAATAAAGATGAAATCAGAGATTACATCGGAACGATTGAAGATGAGCAGCTTTTAAGGCGAATAAATATAACGCTTAAAAAGACTTTCGGACTTTGGATTTATAAGGAAGAAAAGAAAGAAAATATCCGTTGCCTTTGCCCAAAGTGCCTGAAAGATTATATTCACAATCCCGATTATATCGTGCGTCGGCTTGACCCCTTTGCAAAAGTCAAAGACCATTGTGATAAATGCAATCAAATCGGTTGGGATTATGTGATTACCGAAAGACAGTGCAACGCAAGAGAAAAGGGGTGTCAGAATGTCTAAGAAAAGATATGAAATTGTAAGTTATGACATCCCGCTTTGGTTAAAACCTGTTTTATCGGTAACGGAAACTTCAATTTACACAGGGATAAGTGCCAATAAGATATATGAGATGTCAGAATCGGAGGACTGCCCTTTTGTGATATGGATAGGAAGTCGCAGGGTAATCAAGAGAAAATCCTTTGAGGAATACCTCGAAAGGCAGTATTCAATATAGTAAAAAGTCAAATCTGCGATGAGTCTGATTGCATAATGGGCTTATCGCAGAAAAATGAATATACTGAAGCCATCAATACAAGGAGGACGAAATGCAAAGCAAAATAGAAATGCCATTAGAGCATAAGCCTATATTAACCATTAGAGAAGCGTCTTTTTATACAGGAATCAGTGAGAAAAAACTGATTGAAATAACAAATCTATATGCCTGCCCATTTGTGTTGTGGATGGGTAATCGCAGATTTATCAAGAGAAAAGTATTCGAGAAATTTATTCAGACATCGGAATTTAAGGGAGGTGCAGATGATGAACAGATTGAGTGATGAGTGGTTTACCAGTAAAAGCGAAAAAGTTCCGTTGTGGCATAAGATAGCACTTTCTATTGATGAGACGTATGTATATACGGGTATTGGTAGAGAAACAATACGAGAACTTACAAAGCAACCGGAAGCAAAACAATTTACATTGAAAATTGGGAAAAGGACTCTGATTAAACGCAAACAATTTGAAGAATATATAGACCAGATGTGTTCTATTTGAGGGGAGGAATGTAGATGTACAAAATAGATGGTTCTGAACTTTATGAATATCAGCAACAGCTATTGCAACCACCGGAGGATATACCGATTTGGGAAAAGAAATGTCTTACGGTCGAGGAAGCGGCTGCTTATTCAGGTATTGGAGAGAGAAAATTAAAAGCACTATTGATGGATAAGGATTGCAGTTTCAGAATTGCAAGAAGCGACAGGCTTTTAATTATACGGGAGAAGTTAGAGAAGTTTATTGACTCAAGCACAGAATTGTAGGAGGTAACACAATGGCAAATACAAAAAGAAAAGATAAATCAAGAAAGGTTCTCCGCAAAGGGGAATCGCAACGCCCGGACGGTACTTATCAATTCCGATGGACAGATGAAAACCGTAAAAGACATTGTATTTATGCAAGAAACTTGGACGATTTGAGATATAAGGAAGATGAAATCGACAAGGACAAGAAAGACGGTATCAAGGCAGAAGCACGCTATACATCACTTAATGATATGTATGAACTTTGGAGAGAGTTGAAACGTGGAATAAAGAATAATACTTTTGAGAATTACAAGTATATGTATGAGACGTTCGTGCGTAACCAGATTGGTTCTCAATTCATAATGTCCATAAAAAAGACCGATATAAAGAGATATTACAACAGTCTCGTTGATGAAAGACATCTGAAACCCGCAACGATTGATAGCATACATACCGTTCTACATCAGGTCTTTGAAATGGCAGTAGATGATGATTATATCAGAAGCAATCCAACGGACAATGTTTTGCGTGAATTGAAAAAATCACATTGTTTTAAGACTGAAAAACGCAGAGCATTAACCAAACCGGAGCAGGAACTTTTTCTTAACTATCTGAAGAACACACCGGAAGCACAGTATTGGTATCCAATATTTGCGGTTATGGTCGGAACTGGATTGCGTGTGGGCGAATTGACCGGACTCAGGTGGTGTGACATAGATTTAGAGGAAGGCATTATAGATGTGAATCATACGCTTGTTTATTATGACCACAGAACCGAAGGAAGCAAGAAAGGTTGCTATTTCAATGTGAACACAACCAAGACACCGGCAGGTATGCGACAAGTTCCAATGCTTGAATTTGTGAAAGAAGCATTTTTAATGGAAAAAGAAAGGCAGGAACTTCTCGGACTGCATTGTGAAACCACGGTTGACGGATATACGGATTTTATTTTTGTAAATCGTTTTGGTCAGCCTCAGCACCAAGCAACGCTCAATAAAGCAATTCGTCGCATTATACGAAACTGTAATGATAAGCAGTTTTAGAAAATGATAATCCGGAGGTTTTACTTCCACACTTTAGCTGTCATTCTCTCAGACATACATTTACCACAAGAATGTGTGAAGCCGGAGTGAATGTGAAAGTCATTCAGGACGCACTCGGACACAAAGATGTATCTACGACATTGAACATCTATACAGATGTAACAAAGGAATTAAGAAAGTCAGAGTTTGAGGGATTGGAATTACAATTTAATCAGTAAATAAGCAGAGAATCAGAAAGAGAGCATATGCCGTAGAGACACGGTGTGTGCTTTCTTTACTTTATGACGAGAAAATGGTAAAATGAAATACAGGATTGATAGCAATGCTATAAAACCCAAAACTAAATATGGCTATACACCATTTACACCATTTTTTACACCAAACCGCATTTTTACTTTCACGAAACAAGTGGGAATGGTGTAAAGAGGTTGAATAAAAGCCCATTTATAGACGATAAAATTTACAAAATGGAATTAAGTCGTGAGTGGACGATTTCGTTCCCGACAATGAAGAGCATGGGAGCTGCAAAGAATGAAGCTAACAATGCTGTACAGTCTGCTCCGGCAAAATCTGTTGCAACATTTACCGCTACATCTGACATGGCAGAAAAGATTGATTTCTCTAATGTAGAAGTGGAACCATTATTCGAAGACATGGTTGATTTCGATACATTCAGCAAGTCAGATTTCCGTGCTGTAAAGGTAAAAGAATGTGAAGCAGTTCCAAAATCTAAGAAGCTTTTGAAGTTCGTATTAGACGATGGAAGTGGCGTAGAACGTGTGATTTTAAGCGGAATTCACGATTATTATGAGCCGGAAGAACTGGTTGGAAAGACATTACTTGCAATCACAAACCTTCCGCCACGTAAGATGATGGGAATTGATTCCTGCGGTATGATTATCTCTGCTACACACCTTGTAGAAGGAAGAGAAGGACTGAATGTTCTGATTTTGGATGATAAGATTCCGGCAGGAGCGAAGTTGTATTAATTTATAGTCCAACAATATTGATTGTTGAGGGCACTTTTTGAAAGAAAATCTTTCAGAGAGTGCCCTTTTTGTGTCACAGTAAAAATCCTCTCCTGTTATGCAGGGGAGGGTGGAGCTTTAGAAATAATTATGAACTCCTCTGTTAAAATATCTCCGTATACAAAGAAAACCTAGAATCCTAAAAGAGAACTTACAGAAGGATGTAGTCATCAAAATCAGCCAGATTTCTCAATTTTTGAAAATCCACCTACAAAAAATTGAACAAATTAGGTAGAGATATTAAAAACTCATGATTCAGCCTACAAAAAACAGAATAAAATAGGTGAAAAATGAAAATTCTTGTTTTTTACCCTACTTTATACAGAGAGAAAGTAGGTTGAAAGGAAGGTATTGATTGTAACAGCCTAACATGACTTGAAAAAGGTAGGTGGATTTTTTGCAATAAGTTTTCTTGGCCGATTTTGCTATGAAAAAAGTAGGCCGATATTTACGAAGTAACAAGGTCTGCCTAATTGGAGAAAAAAGAGAGGGTATATAACACGCCCGAAATATACAACAACAAGGTTAGAGAAAAAATCGAAACTCAAATTAGTGAACATCAACACGGTTTTTCCGGAATGAATGGGAATGTAAGTATCCTATCGTTTTGCGCCCCAATATTGCCGTCAGGTAATCTACAAAGATATAAAAGCAGATGGGGACAAGAAAGCCTGATAAAGTCAACCTTCTTGACATGTCCTGAAACTGCATTATAATACAAGAAAGGGCAGAACTACAAAAAAAATGACTCTGCCCAAAGTAACTAACGACATATCTTATATCAGTTTTTGCGGTAATCAACTTGTTTTTTTGCGCTGGCTCAGGTATTCTTCTGTTTGATTTTAGGGGATGTTTTTATGGTAAGATGAGAAAAAATGAAGATGATACTCAAGAAAAGAGGAAAAATATATGATATATCTTATGAGTGACCTGCATGGGGATTTTCAAAATTTCTATAAGATGCTGAAGAAAATAAAATTTTCTGCTTCTGATCAGCTCTATATTTTAGGTGATATTTTGGATAAAAATAAAGAAAATCTGTGTTTGTATAATTTTATTCGGAATCAAGATAATATCATTTTACTGAAGGGCAACCACGAATACTTATGTGAACGCTATTTGGAGGGAACCATCAGTGCTCAGATTTGGAAAGAGTGTGGAGGAAAATATACCATACAGGAAGTAAATGAGCTTACCGAGGAAGCAAAAAAAAGGCTATATAATTATCTAAAACAACTTCCGCTTTATTTGTCTTTGAAAGTCAAGGGCACAGAATATTTTTTGACACACTCCGGATTCCATGCAGATCATTGTGCAAAAAATGAAGAAGGTTTAGTTGATATAGAGGCTTCTGTTAAAAGCGCAATAAAAGAAAATCAGGAGTCATATTTGTTTTCGGATGATATCCATTACATACCAGCCTCCCTTAAATTTGATAAAAAAGTCATCGTGGGACATCACCCTACGATATTACTGCCGGATTATGCTTCTGCTACTATATATAAGGGAAAAAACTATATTGACATAGATACAGGAAATGACCGCAGAAAAGAAGGCGGACGGATGGCATGTCTTCGATTGGATGATTGGAAAGAGAGTTATGTTTAGTGAAGGATGGGAATGAGGTTTATGATATTTGTGACAGGAGATACGCATGGTGATCGGGATAGATTCAGATTAAATGATATTAAAAAAATCTCTTCGGGGGATACTCTGATTGTATGCGGTGATTTCGGATATATTTTTAGCGGAGGGGAATCAGAAGAGGAATATCTGAATTTTCTGGCTGCGCTTCCGTTCTGTTTGGTGTTCGTGGATGGAAATCATGAGAATTTTGACCGGCTGGAATCCTATCCGGTGGAAATGTGGAACGGGGGAAAGGTGCATGTGATTCGAAGGGATGGTAATAGCAATCCAAAGGTTATACATCTGATGCGTGGTCAGATTTTTGAGATAGAAGGAAAAAAGATTTTTACATTTGGTGGCGGTTATTCGATTGATAAGAATAGAAGAATGCGGGGATACAGTTGGTGGGAACGGGAGATGCCAACAGACGCAGAGATGAACGAGGCAATTTGCAACTTGAAAGAAAATGATTATGCGGTGGATTATATTATTACCCATACAGCGCCTGAGGAGACTATGAGTATATTTCATCCGTTTCATGAGGAAGAAAAAAGGCTAAATAATTTTTTGGAATGGATCCGGGAGAGTACGCAATATCAACAGTGGTTTTTTGGGCATTTACACAGAGATGAGGATTTTTGGAGAAATCAGACTGTTTTGTGGTCTGAAATAAGAAATATAGAAACAAATCAGGTGATAAACATTGCCAGATAAGAGGAATAGTATAATGAGCCGGAAATTACAATACATAACAGGAGGAATCATGTGTATAGTGGGAGGCGCTTTACAGGCGTTGTTCCTGATCAGTGATCGTATGATGAAGTCTCCGGTTACATACGTTGAAGGAGCTCGAGCATATAAGTTTAATATTGGATTTCACTGGACAACTTTGATTGGTATGCTTGGTGTGCTGATGCTGGTTATGGGAATCAGAAATTTAATAAAAGTGGAAAAATATGTATTGGGAGCGGTAGCAGCAGTGGCATTCCTGATAAATGTATCTGGATGGGAATTTTTTCTGGACACCAGTATAACATACTACGATCTTGTTTTAGAATATGATGGAATGAACTTATGGGGATATAAAATAGCCTGTTTTTTGTCGAGTCTTTTAATGATAGCTTTGCTGATGATTATGTTATATAAACGAAATGAACAAGGTGTAACTATATCATATCGTGTGGTCTCTGTGGTTGTATTACTTCTGTCTATAGGAAGTCTGATATTTAAGACAATATGTAACCAGTGGTATCTGGTACAGGCAATTTTTGTGATAGTTCTCACATGGATTTTATGCAGTGGGAAAATACTGTATAATAAATGGAAAAGAAACGGAGAGGAAAAAAATGGGAAATAAAAGACCGGAGAATCAGGAACTTGGAAAATATCTGTGTATGATTTTGCGGCACAGACCCGAGGTTATAGGAATTAAGCTCGATGAACACGGATGGGCAGATGTAGATAAATTGGTTGCAGGAATTGCCAAAACAAGAGTATTCAATAAAGAAATGTTGGAAGAAATTGTAAAAACAGATAATAAACAGAGGTATTCTTTTAATAAAGATAAGACAAAAATCCGAGCAAATCAGGGACATTCAATTCTGGTTGATCTGGATTTGGAAGTGGCAGAGCCTCCTGAAATTCTGTGGCATGGAACTGCAGAAAAATATGTACATTCTATTGAAAAAATGGGATTGAGAGCAGGAAACAGAATGTATGTACATTTGTCATCAGATAAGGAAACAGCGAAAAAAGTAGGAAGCCGTCATGGGAATCCGGTACTTTATAGAGTGAAAAGTGGAGAAATGTATCGGATGGGATTTCGTTTTTATCGTTCCGTAAATGGAGTCTGGCTTACAATTATGGTGCCATTGGAGTATTTGGAAAAGATTTCAAATTAATGATTGAGTTTTAATATTATCAAAATCATCATAATCTCCGTTTATGCCATTTCGATGATACACAATTCTATTTGTTCTTAAAATCCATCATTTATCAGAATTAAGAATACTCTGGGTGGAATCAAGTCCGAGCATGACACAGGAATGAAATTCCTGGTCATCATGATTGAATTCTCCCCCGCCGTTGTATTTTTCAGAAATATCTGCAATACTCTTTAATCCTATTCCGTTATGATTCTCTTTGGTTGAAATATACTCCCCGGTGGAAGTATATTTGATTTCTCCGTTAAAGCTATTATCTACAGTAATAGCCAGCATTTTCCGATGCAGGATGATGTTTAACTGAATGGTCCGTTCTCCTGGTTTGGTTTTGGAAGCGGCAGCTACAGCATTTTCCAAAAGATTTCCCAAAAGGACAGCCAGATCTGAATTGGCGATGGGAAGTTCTTTAGGAAGCGTAATATGCACTTGAAAATCAATATCCTGTTTTTTCGCAAGGGTATAATAATGACTGACGATCATATTGATGAGTTGGTGATCACAAAACTTTAGGAGTTCAAATTCTTTCAGTGAGTGAAGATATTTCTCAATATAGTCGGTTGCTTTTTTTGTATCATGTTGATTCAGATATTCATAAATCGCAAGTATGTGGTGTTTTAAATCATGTTTTAAACGACGGCTGTTTTCAATATTCTCCTGTAGCTGCGTATATTGCTTGTCAAGAAGCTGCATGCCGTATTCCATTTCTAAATATCGTTTTTCTGTAACATGTTTTTCCTGAAGAGAGGAAAACATTTTAAAATACAGAAGATAAATAACATAGGCAGAGGTAAGTAATGCAAAATATAAGAAAAATAGCATCGGCTCACGAAATAGACTATCATAGTGAAAGAAGGAAAGCCAACTGGCAAGTACGGCGAACAACAGAAGGGATAATACAGCCAGATGACCGCTTTCTTTCTTTCCCAAGGCTTCTTCAAGCGGAACAAAATATTTTTTTAAAAGAAAGTTCCAGACAGGAAGAAAAAGTGCGGAAACGAAAAGCAGGATGATCGTTGTATATCCTTTGTAAGGAAGTCCGTCTGTTGGGGCATCGTAATAAATCCATGTGCTGATCATGTTTCCAATGGAAGTAATGATCAAGGCATAGGTGAGGGTGAAGGAAAAAATAAACAGTTTTTTCTGCCAGATGGTTTTAATCGCATAAATATACCAAAAAAGGCATGGCAGGAGGCAAAACATAAAAATCAGATTGACAGCCTGAAATAAAGAGTGGTTTCCCGGCAGGATGTTGGCGAGAAATGTTCCGGATATAGAAAACACAAGGGAACATCCTAAAACGATACAGGCAGTTAAAATTGAGGTTTTTCTTTTGGAAAAACGAAAATGATTCACAAACGGTAAAAAGCTTAAAAGTGCAAATGGAACGATCTGCACAAGATAACCGAAACAAAGTCGTAAAAATATCAATGGGATTCCCTCCTTGCCAATCGAAATAGAAATTGCTGATACTGTTTTTTCAATTCCGATCTTGTATTTCTTGAAAGCATGATCTCTTCGCCATTGGATAACACAATATGGTCAAAGTAGAACGATTCAATGTAATTCATATTTACGATATAACTTCTCTGGGCCCGCATAAATGTGTGGCTGTCTAAAAGCTCAAACAGGGAATCCAAAGAAGAATAGGTATGAAAGGTATTTTTTTCCGTGTGGACCAGACAAATCTTATTGAATACTTCAATGTAGAGAATCTGATGAACCGGAAGAGATACGAGCCCCTGGTTTGTCTTGATCTCCAGACACCGGAAATGCTGTACGTCTTTTACAGCAAGACAGCGCTTCATCGCATCATTAATGGCTTCGTAAGTGATTGGTTTTAAGAGATAATGCGAGGCATTCAGGTTGAAAGCTTCGATGGCAAACTCCCGGCTTGTAGTTGTAAAAACTGTTTGCAGAGCTTCGGAATTGCAGGAGGCAATCACGTCTGTTCCCTTCATTCCTGTTAGATAAATGTCCATAAATACAATATCAAAAGGCTGTTGAGCGTGAGTTGATAAAAAATCTTCTCCATTGGAAAACTCTGTAAGCTGAATCAGAAAGTTCTGATCAAGCGCATATGTCTGGAGAAGATTATGAAGTCTTTGAATGTCGTCTTTATCGTCATCGCAGAGTGCAATGTTAAGTTTCATGATGAAAACCCCTTTGTAAAAATATATATTATTATATCAGAAATGAGAGAAAAAGAGAATGTAATTCGTAAAGTGTATGTGTTTGGGTGTGAAATGCAGGAGGGGAACAGAGGGAAGATTTGTTATAATAAAATGTAATGAAAATTTAACCCTGTTATTGAAGCAAGATTTCATATAAAAAAGAAAAGGAGAAGAGAACATGAAACGTTTTTTGAAGAAAGGGATGGCAGCATTACTTTCGGCTGTGATGGTTGTGATAGCAGTGCCGCAACTCGCCAAAGAAGTTCATGCGGCGGAAAATCAGTTGCCGACAAAAGAACAGTTTGCCACTGTGGAAGAATTAAAGTCATTTGATATAAATGACAATGATGGAACAAATGGCAAAGAGAATAATATTCAAAATTTGAATAATGGTCTTCGTGTCGATAAAGACTACTGGGGAAACAAAGGTTTTGCAATCTCAGGTACACCAACAAATGATGTAAGTATCACACTTCCGGCAGCAGAGCATTATTTTATAGTCGAAGGAGGAACAGAAGGTTCTGATTATATTTATGAAGAAGGGATATTAACTTTTATTGAGAATGGGGAGTATGTTGTCAGAAATAGAACCGATATAAGTAATCCACATGATCGAATTGTAATATCAGAAAACTTTAAAGGAAAACTTACGCTGGACAATGTAACTATCAATTTGAATTTTGTTCCATGTATTGAAGTTGCGGGTAGCGCTGATTTGACACTTATGATAAGAGGTAAAAATCAGTTAGGTGTACATACGGATAATGCAGCGGCTATTCAATTTATGAATGTGACAGAAGATGGACGTTTGGTAATTGACAGTGAAGATTCCAAAGGAGAATTGAATCTTCATGGCCGTAATGGCCCGGGAATGGGTTCACCGGGATATAGCGATGCATATACTAAAAATATCTATATCAATGGTGGAATTATTGATGCTTCCAGTGACAATGGTATTGGAATTGGCAGCTATTCTAGTACGCAGTCTAGTGAAATTACTATCAATGGAGGTACGATTAAAGGAAGTAAAATTGGAAGTAATGCTCCAAATAGCAATGTAATTGTAAATGGTGGAAATATCAGCAATGAGCTTATTGGAGAAACTGTGATTGATGGCGGTTTTGTTCAAGGTAAAGTTAATGATACGGAAATTAAAAATTCTGCTGGCGCTACAGTTTATAAAGCAAATATAGCATTGGAAAATGGCAATGTAAAATCTCTAAAAGTAGATGGCAATGATTACAAATTCCCTACTAATCCGGGAACCAATAATATTTGTGTGTATTTGCCAGTAGGAGAACATAAAATGACACATGAAGATTTTGATGGTAAAATATATGAATTTACCATTGTAATTGGGGAAGATGGAACTGCTAAATATGTAAATGGCTGGACAAAAGAATTATCTATCGAAGGCTGGACATATGGAGAAACAGCAAAGGATCCAAGTGCAACCGCAAAATATGGAGATGTTGTATATACATACAGCAGTGAAGAAAATGGTGAATATACAACTGAAGTACCAGGGAATGTGGGAACATACTATGTAAAGGCAACTGTGGCAGGAGCTACAAATTATACAGGTTTAGAGTCTGATCCTGTACAATTTGAAATTACAAAGGCTAATACAACACTTACATTTGAGAAAGAAAATATAGATAAAGTATATGATAAAACATCAATCTCTGAACCAAGTGTAACGAAAACGGGCAGTAGTAATGATATAGTATTTACATGGTATATTGCAGAGGGAGCTGATTGGAAACAACTTGAAAATGCGCCATCTGATGTTGGTAAATATAAAGTAGTTGCCAGCGTAACAGAAGATCCCAACTACAACGGAACAAGCATTGAAAAAGAGTTTGTTATTACAAAAAGTGATTCAGACATCCAAGTGACATCAGATAAACCGGAATATACATATGGTGATACGTTAACATTCAATATAGATGTGGATTTGAAATCTGACTCAAACCTTAGTACAAGATTATTACAGCAAGATACAGTTGCTTTATACTTAGGTGAGCAGAAGCTATCAGATGATGTAAAACTTGAAAATAAGAAAGAAGTTATTACATTTGACACAACAAAGACAGATCAATTAGGTGAATTAGATAAAGATTTCACATTCACAATTAAGTATGAAGGTGATAATAACTTAGATGTTTCAAGTAAAGATATTACAGTACCTATTCATAAGAAGAGTACAGAGATTACAAATATCAACGATTTGTCCAAAATCTATGATGGAAAAGCAATTTCAGAATTGACATATGATATCAATCATAAGGAAAGTGAAGTTCAGGTTACTTATCAACAATTCGTTGGCGATAAATATGAAAAGATCGAAACGCCAATTGTGAATGCAGGGTCTTATCGGGTGATTCTTACGTCACCAGCTACGAATCATTATTCCACTTGTGAAGTTATAAAAGAATTTGAAATTACTTCCTCAGATAGTGATATCATTATTACGTCTGAAAAGGATTCTTATGTGTATGAAGATCAAATTACATTAGATGTATCGGTAAATTTGGCAAAGAAACTGTCCTTCTTTGAACGGTTGTTTACAAACGATAATACAGTAACTGCATACATTGGCGATACGGCAATTTCATCTTCTGTAGAATTGGATAAAAACAACCATGCAACGCTTACAATTGATACAAAAGATGAGAAGGTACGAAAGGTATTGAAACCTTCCGATCAGAAGCTGACAATCACAGTAAAATATAACGGCAGCGAAAACTTAAACAATACTAAAAATGATATTTCCATTATGCTTCATAAGAAAGATACGACAGTATCCTTTGATACGGCATTTAATCTGAGCAAAGTGTATAATGGAAAATCAGTAACAGTAGATGTGGATAACGATATCCATAAAACAGAAAATTCTCCAGAAGTTACCTTGAACTGGAATGCAGAAGATGGAACAGTTCTTGATAAAGCGCCTTCAAAAGCTGGTAAGTATCAGTTGAACGTATCCATTCCAGAGGATGCATATTACAATGGTTCTTCTGTTAAGCATGACTTTGAAATCACAAAAGCAGAATTATCTGTAGAGGTTAAAGTAAAAGACAAACAGTATGATGGATTAAATACTGCTGAAATCGAGAATGTAACATTGGTAGGAGTTGCAGAAGGTGATCAGATTAAGTTAATCAATGGAATCCCTACATTTGCCAGTGTAGATGCGGGAGAGAATATCGCAATCCATTTCACGGAATTTACGTTAGAAGCGGAAGAAGATGTGCTGAATAACTATACACTCATTCAGCCAACAGGAGTGACTGCAAACATTACAAATACATGGATTCCGACGAAAGATGTGGAATATACAACATCCCAGCCAAATGCTAACGGATGGGTGAAGGAAGACTTCAAGATACAGGCAAAAGAAGGATATCTTCTTGCTCTTGGTAATAAAGCGGACGGTTCAAGAAGTACAAACTGGAGTAAGGAATTGGCTGGCAATGAAGAAGGTGCGAACAGCATTGAATTCTATGTGAAAAACGAGCAAACAGGGGCTATTTCCACCAGAATAACAGAGAACTATCAGTTAGATAAGATAGAACCGGAAGTACATGATCTTGAGAACGACAAAGTATATTGTATAGAAATTACATTTACAGTAGAAGAAACAAATCTGGATGTTGTGAAAGCAAATGAAAAGGAATTGACTCCAAATGAAAAAGATGTTTATACACTTACTGCCGGAAACCATCAGATTACAGTAGTGGATCAAGCAGGAAATGAGACGGTTCTTGCGGTTACAGTCAATGCGGAACACACACCGAATGCGGATGATAGTGATTGTACAACACCGGTTACTTGTACAGTATGTGGTGCAGTTGTAAAAGAAGCACAGGAACATAGCTTTACAACCTATACGTCAGATTCTAATGCAGGATGTCTTACAGATGGTACAAAAACAGCAGAATGTGACCATGAGGGTTGTAAACAAACGAAGACAGTAGCAGATGAAGGTTCTGCCCTTGGACATGATTGGGGTAAATGGGAGACGATAACATCCCCGGATTGTGAAAACACGGGATCTGAGAAGCGTATATGTAACAGATGTTCTCTGACAGAAACAAGAGATTTAGATGCCGCTGGACATGATTGGGAGGAAGATTTTACTGTAGATCAGAATGCGACTTGTACTCAGGAAGGAAGTAAATCTATTCATTGTAAAAAATGTGATGCAGTCAAAGACAGTACAAGTATCCCTGCAACAGGTCATGCATATGGAGAACCACAGTGGAACTGGGGTGAAGACAGAAAAACTGCGACAGTAGCATTTATCTGTCAAAATGACAGCAGTCATGTAGAGACAAAAGGGGCGAAGATTACAAGTACAGTAAAAGAACCTGCAACGTGTACAAAAGAAGGTATAACTACTTATACGGCAACGGTTACCTTTGAAGAAAATGTATATACAGATACAAAGGATGTGGCAGATATTGGAACTCTCGGACATGATTGGGAAGAAGAGTACACTATAGAGAAGGAGGCCACCTGTACAGAAGAAGGAAGCAAATCCATTCATTGTAAAAGATGTGATGCGACGAAGGACAGTACAGTAATTCCGGCAATGGGTCATGCATATGGAGAGCCAAAGTGGAATTGGAATGAGGATGGGAAGGCTGCAACAATAACATTTATCTGTCAAAATGACAGCAGTCATGTAGAGACAAAAGCGGCGGAGATCACAAGTACAGTAAAAGAATCTGCAACGTGTACAAAAGAAGGTACAACCACCTATACGGCAACAGTTACCTTTGAAGGAAATGTATATACAGCGATAAAAGAAGTAACAGACATTGGGGTGCTTGCTCATGAGTGGGAAGCTGACTTCACCGTAGATCAGGAAGCAACATGTACAGAAGAAGGAAACCAATCCATTCATTGTAAAAATTGTGATGCGATAAAAGACAGCATGGCAATCCCGGCAACTGGTCACAAATACGTTCATGGAGTATGTACAGTATGTGAATGGAAAGATCCAAACTATCAAGAGCATGAAGTTGGAGATGGAAGTGGTATCAGTTGGAACAAGGGAAATGAAAATGGAATCTTTGTCCAGATACCGGGAGAAATTGGTAAAGTTACAGAGGTTACTCTGAATGACAAACCTTTGGCAGAAGGAACAGATTATGTGGTGAATGATGGAACAGTGATTCTGCAACTAAATGTTTTGGAAGAATTAAAAGAAGGAAACCATATGCTCACCATCTATGGAGAAAAAGGATATGTGGGGACACAGATAAAAATTGAAAAAAATATAACACCTGCACCACAAAAACCGGAAAATCCAGAAAATAAAGAACCGAATCAGGAAACTGGAATTCCAGAAACCGGAGATTCTGCAAATTTAGGATTGTGGTTTGGTTTATTATTCATTTCCATAGGAAGTGTTTTTATCACATCTTTTTACAAAAAAAAGAAATACAATTAATTTTCTTCAAATAGGATCATTGCAGTGATTTTTCTGTAAGGTATTTGGGTTGTGTGAGGTGTCGGACAGTAAATAGTCCGGCGCCTCTGATTCTGTGGATTTATATTCGATGATATTTCCGAAAATACTGGTATTTTTTTATGATATCAGGAAGCAATAGGCGGAAACGGAAGAATTCTAATCTTGTATTTTGAAAATACTTATGTTATAGTGATGGAAGATTAAAAAGAAAGGTGCTTTTTAAAAGCATAGGTGAGGAAATGTTCAGATAATCAGATTTGGTGGGAAACAAACAGTGATGATAGCCTTTGGAGGGCTTGTTTGCGTATGCCGAATTTGTTTTGATGAATGTTTGAGAGCCGTTTTTTATAAGGGTTTTATTTGCATTTGTCTGTTTTCGGCTGTGGAAACGGACTTTTTTATTTGTCTGGAAAGATAAATATTTTCCTGAGAGGGCTGCAGGGAAGATGGAGGAAGTTTATGTTACAGATAAAAGATTTAACAATTACCCATAAATATGATCTCAGAGTGATTTTGGAAAATTTTAATTTGGTTTTGAATCCGGGAGATAAGGCAGTAATAATCGGGGAAGAGGGAAATGGAAAATCCACGTTGTTAAAGTGGATGTATCAGCCGGAATTGGTGGAAGATTATGCAGAGGTGGAAGGAGAAAGAGTTTGTACCGGAGAACGGCTGGGATATTTACCTCAGGAGCTGCCGGAAGAGGATAGAGATAAGAGTATCTATGAATTTTTGTGTGAAGAAGAGATGTTTTGGGAGACAGACCCCAGAGAATTATCGAAACTGGCTTCTCGTCTTCATGTCCCCGTGGAGTTTTTCTACGGAGAACAAAAGATGGGTACTTTGTCCGGAGGAGAGAAAATAAAAATACAGATGGTACGGCTGCTGCTTGGCCAGCCGACGATATTGCTTTTGGATGAGCCATCCAATGATATCGATATTGATACACTGGAATGGTTGGAAAAACTGATACGAGAAACGACTCAGGCAGTATTATTTATTTCACATGATGAAACGTTGATTGAAAAGACAGCCAATCGGATTGTACATTTGGAACAATTATGCAGAAAAACAAAAAGTCGGTATACTGTGGCAAATATGACGTATGATGAGTATTTGAAAAGCAGGAATCTGAATTTTGAAAATCAGAAGAGAAAGGCAGAGAATGATCGGAGAGAGGAAGATAAACGACAGGAAAAATTGCGAAAAATAATGCAGAAAGTTCACAATGAGCAGAATTCGGTGTCACGTCAGGATCCCCACAGTGGTTATCTTTTAAAGAAAAAAATGCGGGCAGTAAAATCTATGGAAAAAAGATTTGAGAGAGAAGCGGAGGATATGACAGAAGCGCCGGAGGAAGAAAATGCTATTTTCTTTCGGTTGAGCAAGGAAGCAGTTATGCCGGCAGGAAAGATGGTTCTGAAGTACGATGAGGAATGTCTGAAAACACAGGATTTGCGGGTTTTATCTGAAAATGTTCATTTGTGGGTGAAAGGACCGGAAAAGGTTTGTATTATTGGAAAGAACGGTGTGGGAAAAACAACGCTTCTGAAGCAGATTGCATCTGAACTTCTGGAAAGAGACGATATTCGTGCGGCGTATATGCCTCAGAATTATGAAGAATTGCTGGAACTTGATAAAACTCCTGTGGAATATCTGGCGCAGGTGGGAGATAAAGAAGAGATAACAAAAATCCGCACGTATTTAGGTTCGTTAAAGTATACCGCAGATGAAATGAATCATGCTATGGCAGAATTATCGGGTGGTCAGAAAGCCAAAGTATTATTGCTGAAAATGAGTCTTTCCGGGGCAAATGTATTGATTCTTGATGAACCTACAAGAAATTTTTCGCCGTTGTCCAATCCGGTGATCAGGAAGATATTATCAGAATATTCGGGAACAATCATCAGTATTTCACATGATAGAAAATATATCTGTGAAGTGTGCGATACCGTATACGAATTAACAAAAGAAGGATGTGTTTTACAATCTAAGGAACAGTTCAAAGGATGAAATAGCATTTTACAAACGTGAGTAAATATATTATAATATGCGTTAAAGCGATAAAATATTATTGGATAAATTTAGAGAGGGTACAAATGGAAAAAAAGAGAAGTAGTTTTTCAGGGAAAATAGGTTTTGTCCTTGCAGCCGCCGGGTCGGCAGTGGGTTTGGGAAATCTTTGGAGATTTCCGTATCTGGCAGCCAGATATGGAGGAGGAATTTTTCTTCTGGTATATCTGATTTTGGCAGTGACTTTTGGATTTACATTGATGACCGCAGAAATTTGTCTGGGCCGTAAGACCGGGTTGAGCGCTATCGGCGCATTTCAAAAATTGAATAAAAAATATTCCTTTATAGGATATTTGGCAGCGTTGGTGCCTATTATCATCCTTCCTTATTACAGCGTGATTGGCGGTTGGGTTATAAAGTATTTTGCCGCTTTCATTTCCGGTCAGACACAGGCCGCTGCAAAGGACGGATATTTTGAAGCATTTATAGGGCAGACAGGAGAGCCGATTATCTGGTTGGCAGTCTTTGTGCTGGCAACCGCAGTAGTTGTTTTTCTGGGAGTGGAAAAGGGAATTGAAAAAGCAAGTAAAGCTTTGATGCCGCTGCTGGTGCTACTTACTGTGGGAATTGCCATTTATTCTGTATGTCTTCCCGGCGCATGGGATGGATTGATTTATTATATGAAACCAGATTTAAAACATTTTTCCTTTACAACGGTGGTGGCTGCTATGGGACAGTTATTTTACTCTATGTCACTGGCAATGGGGATTATGATCACCTATGGTTCTTACATGAAAAAAGAAGTAAATCTGGAAAAATCCGTGGCGCAGATTGAGTTTTTTGATACGGGCATTGCTTTTTTTGCAGGTATGATGATTGTTCCGGCGGTTTTTGTATTCAATGGAGGAGACGGCGCGGCAATTAATGCAGGACCGGGATTGATGTTTGTCACACTGCCGAAGGTTTTTGATTCCATGCCTTTGGGTACGGTAGTAGGAGCCTTATTCTTTGTACTGGTGTTATTTGCAGCATTAACGTCGTCCATTTCTCTGATGGAAACGATTGTCTCTATTGTACAGGATAAACTTCACTGGGGAAGAAAGCTTTCCGCGATTGTCATTACTCTCTTTACGTTGGCAGTGGCGCTTCCTTCTTCGCTGGGATTTGGCCGTTGGTCCGGCGTTCAGCCTTTAGGTATGAGTTTCCTGGATTTCTTTGATTTTATCAGCAACAGTATACTGATGCCGATTGTAGCATTTTTGACCTGTATTTTTGTGGGATTTGTGGTAAAACCTAAGACGATAATTGATGAGGTGAAAATAAATTCTTCTTTCCGAAGAGAGAAGTTGTTTGTGGTTATGATTAAGTATATCGCCCCAGTGTGTCTGATTATTATTTTGATTTCTTCTATTCTAAATGCGCTTGGTATTATTACAATTTAAAACAGGTAAATAAAGAAGCCCTCTGGAGTCATTTGTGACTTTCAGAGGGCTTTTCCTATGCTTCGTTTTTGCTAACAAAATACGAAGAGGTTTCCTTACTTTTCTGAGAATTGTCTGCTGTCCCAGGGGCTAGTTTTCGTATGGTGACATAATAAGCTATAGCCAGAGGAATGCATGCTCCTATCCATGCCAGAGGATTGGCGCAGCAGGCGCCGGCAAATCCAAAGGAATCAGCAAGAATAAGGGCGCCGAAGGCTCTCATAATTAATTCCATGATACCGGCCACGGTGGGAATAATTCCATTTCCCAGTCCCTGAAGAGTGAAACGGTAAATAAACAATAAAGCCAACACAGAATAAAACGCCCCGTTGATTTGAAGATAAGTTTCTGACAGAGCCAAAACCTGAGTTTCTCCTTTTCCGACAAAAATAGCGGTTAAATTGCTGCCGGCAAAAATATTCATTAAACTCATTAAAACACTGAAACTGACAGAAATTAAAATACATTGGAACACGCCTTTACGGATTCGTTCAGGTTTTCCGGCGCCATGATTTTGAGCGGCATAAGTAGCCATGGCAGCTCCGAAAGAATTCAGCGGCATGGTGGCAATACTGTCAATTTTTTGTGATGCAGTATAAGCAGCTACGGAAGTAGCGCCCAGACTGTTGAGGGCAAACTGTAAAATCAGAGAACCAATGGCAATAATGGACATCTGAAAAGCCATAGGAAGGGCAGTGAAAAGATGGCGTTTTATTTCTGCCCAGCCTGCATAAAAGTGTCTTTTTTCAATCCATAACAGAGGCATTTTCTTCTTTATAAATATGAAGCAACAGATTCCGGATAATAATTGAGATAAAATTGTTGCCACACCGGCTCCTGCTACTCCCATATCAAAGATCAGAATAAACACCAGATCCAACACAATATTGATACAGCAGGCAAAAATCAGAAAAAACAGGGGTGTTTTGCTGTCACCCAAAGCCCGCATGGTGTTGGACGCCAGGTTAAACAATACGGATGCGCCAATTCCTAAAAAGATAATCCGTATATATGAAATGGCATCTTCTATAATTTCTGTCGGCGTTTGCAGTAAGGTCATAATCGGACGGACAAGAACCAGTGAAAGCACAGTCATGACCACTGTGATAATAATGCTGAGCAGAATGCTGGAAGCAAAGCTGCGTTTAATACCTTCTTCGTCCTGCGCTCCGAATCTCTGGGCAGTTATAATAGAAAGACCGGAAGTAAATCCCATTACGAAGCCGAGGATAAAGAAGGAAATACTTCCGGTACATCCTACGGCGGCCAGAGCATTGACACCGATGGTACGTCCTACGATAATGGTATCGGCCATACTGTAAAATTGTTGAAAAATGTTTCCCAGGATTAAGGGAAGCGAAAATAATAAGATTAGTTTTGCGGGACTTCCCGTCGTCATACTTTTTGTCATGATAAACCCTCCCTTGAGTTTCGATTGTTTCGTATTTCATTATAAGAGTAAAGGGGAAAAGTGAAATGTATTTTCTTGTGGTTTAGATGGTGTATGTTGTAGTTTGAAGAAAGGAAGGTATCACGGTTTTAATTAAAAAAAGCCAGTAAACTTACTCGCTGGCTTTTACATCAATATAAGATATTTTTTATTATCATCTTCGGTAAGAGAATCTGTTATTTCTCAATCCGTGCCTTATAATACATGGGAGATAACCCATAATATTTTTTGAAAAGTTTGCTGAAATGGTAAGCGTCTTCATATCCCACCTGGGCGGCAGCCTCCTGAATGGAGAGAGCAGGATTGCGATCCAGCAATTCTTTGGCTTTTTCCATACGCAGACTGATCAGATAATTGATGGGGGTGTCCCCGGTTTCGCTTTTAAATAACTTGGAAATATAAAATGGACTTAAATACATATTTTCAGCAATCTGATCCAGAGAAATTTTTTCCCGGTAATGAGCTTCCATATATTTTATTATCTGCTGAACTACATAGGTTTTATTGGGAGATTTGAACTCATAGCCTTGCATATGGTGTTCATCAGATAAATCTTCTTGCTGATCAAAACGAAGGAGCAGGCAGAGAATCTGAATCAAATAAGCTTTCAGCATTAAATATCGACCAGTCTTGCGAGATTGAGATTCCTGGTTCATGGCGCCGCACAATTGAAAAATTTCCTTTTTTGTCTTTTCTGGAAGTTTTCCCAGTATTTTCTGTCCGTGAAATAAAGGAATAAAGTTTTTGGGCGTATTTACAAATTCCACATCAGTGAAAGCAAGATAACATTCTGTCAGCGTATGGGATGGAGCGGGGATGCTTTTGTGATACGTTCCCGGATTTAGCAGGAGAACATTTCCCTCTGTGATGGGAATTTCGGTTCCGTTAATAAGAAAATGGCCTTTTCCTTTGAGGATAATCACAATTTCAATAAAATCGTGGCAATGATAATTTTGCTCTTCTTCCTGGCGTTCCAGAAGGCAGGAAAACAGAAATCTTGGATTCAGATCGTTATAAGTCAGTTCATAAGGGGAAGGACACATGGGAAAAACTCCTTTTTCTTTTCAGTATACAACAGATAGGAAGAAAAGTACAAGTTAATCAGTTTTTTTCAGCTTTTCTTTCTGGGTTTTCAATTGTTTTTTTCTTGACTTTGCGCCAAGAGCGTGCTATACTCAAAAAGCGACATGGAAGTAGGTCTTTTTTTTATGCTTAAAAACGGGAGGTCGTGAAACCCGTTGGCAGAAAGAAAAGTCCGTTGCAACAACGCAAATCAACACAAGTGGAGGTGGAAGTCGTGCGCGTAAGAATCACATTGGCATGTACAGAATGTAAACAGCGGAATTACAACATGACAAAAGAGAAAAAGAATCATCCAGAGAGAATGGAGACTAAAAAGTATTGTAAGTTCTGCAGAACACACACAATGCACAAAGAGACCAAATAATATTGGCTTTATGAGGTGAAACTATGGCAGAATCTGCAAAAAAAGAAAAGGCTCCGAAAAAGAGCTGGACCAAAGGGCTTAAGTCCGAGTTCAACAAGATTATATGGACAGATAAGAAAACATTGGCAAGACAAACAGTTGCCGTTGTATCTATTACGGTAGTTTTAAGTGTTTTGATCACTGTTTTGGACAGTGTAGTTCTGGAGTTCATTAATTTATTGATTAAATAAGGACAAGGGTGAAAAAATGGCAGAAGCAAACTGGTATGTGGCTCATACCTATTCGGGCTACGAAAACAAAGTAAAAGCCAACATTGAAAAGACAATCGAGAACCGGCATCTGGAGGATCAGATTCTGGAAGTTCGGGTACCCATGCAGGATGTGGTGGAAGTGAAGAACGGAACCCAGAAGCAGGTATCCAAAAAGCTGTTTCCAGGATATGTTCTGATTAATATGGTGATGAACGATGATACCTGGTATGTCGTTCGGAATACCCGTGGTGTGACTGGGTTTGTTGGACCGGGATCAAAACCGGTGCCGTTAACCGAAGAAGAAATCGGTCTGCTGGGCATTCAGCCAGAAGCCATCGAAATCGATTATGCAGAAGGCGACAGCGTAGTTGTTACCGGAGGTGCATGGAAAGATACTACTGGAATGATTCAGAGTATCAACAGGCAGAAGCAGCTTGTAACAATCAATGTTGAGTTGTTTGGACGCGAAACACCTGTTGAGATTAGTTTCGCAGAAGTTAAGAAAATGTAAAAGAATCATAGCGATATGATTCGTGGGAGGGAAATCCCCGCAATTACCACATTATAGGAGGTCATTACAATGGCAAAGAAAGTAACAGGATACATCAAATTACAGATTCCTGCTGGTAAAGCAACACCAGCACCACCAGTTGGACCTGCTCTGGGTCAGCATGGTGTAAATATTGTGCAGTTTACAAAAGAGTTCAATGCTAGAACAGCAGACAAAGGTGATGTGATCATCCCTGTAGTTATTACTGTATACGCAGACAGAAGTTTCAGCTTTATAACCAAAACTCCACCAGCTGCAGTTTTGCTGAAGAAAGCTTGTAACATTAAATCCGGTTCAGGCGTTCCGAACAAAACAAAAGTAGCTACAATTTCCAAAGACAAAGTTAGAGAAATTGCTGAGATGAAGATGCCAGACCTGAATGCAGCAACTGTTGAAGCAGCTATGAGCATGGTTGCAGGAACTGCAAGAAGTATGGGAATCGTTGTTGAAGAGTAATTAACAGTTTAAACAGCAATTTATTATCAATCAAAGTCGTGGGAGGGCAATCCCCGCAATTACCACAGGAGGTTATAGGAAATGAAACACGGTAAAAAATATATGGAAACTGCAAAAGCAGTTGATCGTGCAAAACTGTATGATCCAGATGAAGCGATCTCTTTAGTTAAAAAGGCTGCTGTTGCAAAATTTGATGAAACAATCGAAGCTCACATCAGAACAGGTTGTGATGGACGTCATGCAGATCAGCAGATTCGTGGTGCAGTAGTTCTGCCTCACGGAACTGGTAAAACCGTTCGTGTATTGGTATTCGCAAAAGGAGCAAAAGCTGATGAGGCTGTTGCTGCTGGGGCAGAACACGTTGGAGCAGAGGAACTGATTCCGAAGATCCAGAACGAAGGATGGCTTGATTTTGACGTAGTTGTTGCTACACCGGATATGATGGGTGTTGTTGGACGTCTGGGTCGTGTACTTGGACCGAAGGGCTTAATGCCAAACCCAAAAGCTGGTACAGTAACAATGGATGTTACAAAAGCTGTTAATGATATTAAAGCTGGTAAGATTGAATACCGTCTTGATAAAACAAATATCGTTCACGTGCCAATCGGAAAAGCTTCTTTCACAGAAGAACAGTTAGCGGAAAACTTCCAGACGCTGATGGGTGCGATCAACAAAGCAAAACCTGCTGCAGTGAAAGGTCAGTATTTGAGAAGCGTAACAATCGCTCCTACAATGGGACCTGGTGTAAAGATCAACCCAATGAAACTTGTGTAATTTATAAAAGAAAAACTCCTGAGTGTTCAACTTGGGAGTTTTTTGCGAGAAGTTCTGTATGGAAATTACTATGAAGTATGATATATTTCCTCATGAAAATTTTCGCAAAAGAAATATAAAAACTATTGACAAATATAAGTGTTAATGATATTATAATCGAGTATCACGCCGAAGACAGCAGGTGCCGTAAGGCATAAGACTAGATCGCCTGCCGAGGAAAATACATTCTTATACAAGAATTAAGTCCTCTTTGTCGTGCGCAAAGAGGTTTTTTTATTTGGCGGTACACAAAATCTATAAGGAGGTGCACCATTTCATGGCAAAAGTTGAACTGAAAAAGCCTATCGTAGAAGAGATTTCACAGTATATCGCTGATGCACAGAGCGTTGTGCTTGTAAATTACAGCGGACTGACAGTTGCTCAGGACACACAGCTGCGTAAAGAGCTGAGAGAAGCAGGTGTTGTATATAAAGTATACAAAAACACTATGATGAACTTTGCTTTCCAGGGAACACCGTGTGAAGCACTGTGCAAGCATCTGGATGGAACTAACGCACTGGCTATTTGTAAAGATGATGCAACTGCACCTGCAAGAATTATTGCAAAATTTGCAAAAACAGCTCCGAAGCTGGAACTGGTAGCAGGTGTTGTAGAAGGCGGTTATTATGATGAAGCTGGAATCAAAGCTCTTTCCGAAGTACCTTCCAGAGAAGAACTTCTTGGAAAATTGCTTGGAAGCATCCAGTCCCCAATCGCAAACTTTGCTCGCGTTATCAGCCAGATCGCAGAAGCAAAAGAAGCTTAATTTTCTTAGAAAAGGCAAGCTAAAACCCCAGGCAGCTTAAGCTGCTGGAATGTAAAAAAGAAGATAAAATTTATAATTGGAGGTAAACAATAATGGCAAAATTAACTACAGCTGAATTTATTGAAGCTATCAAAGAGTTATCCGTTCTGGAACTGAACGAATTAGTAAAAGCATGTGAAGAAGAATTTGGTGTATCCGCAGCAGCAGGTGTTGTTGTAGCAGCAGCAGGCGGTGCAGCAGAAGCAGCAGAAGAGAAAGATGAGTTCGATGTAGAACTGACAGAAGTTGGACCAAACAAAGTTAAAGTTATCAAAGTTGTTCGTGAAGCAACAGGTCTGGGACTGAAAGAAGCTAAAGAAGTTGTAGATGGCGCTCCGAAGGTAATCAAAGAGGGTGCTTCTAAAGCTGAAGCTGAAGAAATGAAGACAAAACTGGAAGCTGAAGGAGCAAAAGTAACTCTGAAATAATTAGAGCTTTTGTGAAAGTTTGCAGAATGAAAAGGTTGATACCAATTTGGTATCAACCTTTTTTTGTGCTTTTAAAGTTTATCCAATACAAAACTGGCAGTAATCGCGCAGTCAAGGAGAGGAACCCAGTTTTTGGAAAATCTGAGCATGATATTTTCGGACGGAGTCTGATTTGGATTGGATAAAAAGTATGTGTAAAGTTCTGCAAATAACCGCATATTATTGTCAGAATGCTTGCTATAGAGTTTTCCCTGTGTGATCATGCATGAAGAATCTTTTACTTTTTTTTCCACCATCTCCTGCATGGAGTCCATAAAAATTTTGAAATGTTTTGGATCCCAGGCTGCAAGTATTGCGCATTTACAAACACCTTTCGTAAAAAAGTATTGGTGTCTTAAAAATGAGAATGCTGATTCGAACCGGGAAAAATGTTGTGGTGACAGGAATACTCGCTGTTCCAGCAGGGCAGGGATACATTTCTCTTCCCAACTCATATTGTTTCACCTCTTTTCTGTTTTATTTACAGTTGTACTGTAAGCGCTTTTCTACATTATACTTGGTGATAAATTTTAAATCAAGGCAGAGATAAAAATTAGTCTTTTTCCGTGGTGGCTCTTCGAATCAAATAGGGAGTGATTACCTTGTGGATCGGCTGTTCCTGGGGCATTGGCCGTCTTTTTTTCCGTTCGTTCATCTGTTCCACCAGAAGTTTCATGGCTTCGTGAGCAATTTGGTCGATATGCTGTCCGACTGTACTGATGGGGACGGCAGCTTCGGAAGAAATAGGTGAATCGTCAAATCCCACGATATAGTAGTCTTCGGGAAGTTTCCCATATTTTTGAAGAAGAAGGTTGATCAATACGTTGGCATCCGTGTCGTTGGAAACGAATATGCCTTTTCGCTGATTGGGATAATCCTGTTCTAATTGAGCGATAATTTCACTGAGATTTTGCCGTATCTGTTCATAAGTAGTTCCCAACATTTTGTAAATAATCTTGTGATTGAGATTATTTTCCTGACAGATATCAAGAAAACCCTGGATACGTCCATAAGCAGGAACATCAGGGGCGGTAGGTGAATTCAAATGGATGAAAACATCGCAGTTGTGGTTTAAAAGGAGACTGGTAGCCTGAACGCCTCCCATATAATTGTCTGTATTGACACTGGATACATATTTGTCTTCTCTTTCGATGGTCACAATAGGAATATGAAGATCGGCTAATTCCCGGGAAGGAATGGTGAAACTCAGGATAATCAGTCCTTCAATTTTGTATGCCATTAATTCCTGAATATACTGTCTTTCTGTTTCCTGATGTTCGTCTCCGATAAAGACAAGGAATTTGTAACCAAATTCTTCATAACTGAGCAAAATCTGGTTTAATATTTCGGAATAATAGTGATTTCTGAGATTGGGAATGATAATTCCCACAAATTCTGTTTTTCCATTGGCCAGGATTCGAGCCACTTTGTTTTCTTTGTAGTTCAGATCCTCCAGCGCTTTTGAAATGATTTCCTGATTTTCCAATGTAAGGGAGTCAGGATTGTTAAAGTATCTGGAAATGGTTGTTTTGGAAAAATTAGTGTATCGGGCGATATCGTCAAAAGTAACATTCTTTTTTTGTTTCATAGTGAATACCTCATGTTTTACATAGGATGTAAGTTTTTCTCCTGAATATCAGGAAAAATCATAGTATCTGTTGTTATCAGTATACCAGAAGCTCGAATATAGAACAAGGAATAATCGGTTAAGTAACCGGTTTTGTGAAATGATTCTAAAACGAACAACCGGTTATCGTATACTTTTTACAAAAATGCAGGAAACAAGGGAAAATTCAAGGTATTTTATTGACGAAAATTATATTCCGTGATAGTATAAAACCATAAAGTAACCGGTTACTTTACCGATTATACAACGGGATAAGAGGACAGGAAAAACAGCAGAAACAGGAGGAAGCATTTATGTACAAAAAAGTAGTAAAAAGGATGACAGCGGCAGTGATGACGGCGGTAATGACGTCTGTTACGCTAACCGGATGTACTTTTGGATTCGCCAGTGATCCGGATGATCCGAACGAAAAGAAAGAAGTAATTCCTATTGATACTTCTACAGATACCTTTCAGTATGATTCTTCACTGGACGGTACAGAAATTACGTTGCTTAACTCGAAAGCGGAAATTCAGGGAGCTTTAGGTGAAATGGCAGCGGAATTTGAAAAAAAATCGGGGATTCACATTGAAGTATTGCCTATTACAGATGGAGATTCACCGTATACTAAGGTGATCAGTATGTATAATTCGGGAACACCGCCAACAATGGCTATTTTGGATACTACAGATGTTATCGCCCTGGCGGAAGAGAAAGCTTTGGATCTCAGCGAAGAACCTTGGATTGCTGAAGCAGAAGAGTATTTAACAAAGGTAAACGACAAAGTATACAGTTTTCCTTTGTGTATAGAGGGAAGAGGAATTATTTATAATCAAAAGGTCATTGAGGAAAAATTGGGAAGACCGTTTGATCCGTCAGAAATTACGACTATGGATGAATTCAGGATTCTTCTGGATGAGTTGGTAGAAACGGGTATGGAACGCCCTGTTTCAATGGCAAAGGAAGATTGGTCTCTTGGCGCACATCAGTTGCAATATATTTACGAAACATATGATGGTACTTCTCCGGGAGCCCAGAAAATTATTGAAGATATAAAGAGTGGAACTCTTGACTTATCTTCCTATGAACGTTTGGATCAGTTTCTGAATATGTTTGATATATTGAAAGAATATAATGTGGCGAAAGGTGATCCATTAGGCGCTGATTATGATGAAATGGCTATTGATCTGGCAGATGGAAAAACTGCATTTTGGTTTAATGGAAACTGGGCGTGGCCAAATTTGGAAGAAGCAGGCGCTGAAAAAGAGGATTCCTATGGATTTCTTCCATATTTTTTGAATAATGATAAAGAAGATTTTGTGAATTGCAAAATCCAGGCGTCTCCGTCAAAACAGGTTATGCTGGACAGTAAGATGGCGGATGAGAGTCAGCAAAAGGCGGCAAAAGAATTTTTGAATTGGATAGTATATAGTGAGATAGGTCAGCAGATGATTGTGAAAACAGCCAGCCTGATTCCTCCGTTTACAAATAATCCGTATGAGCCGGCAGACCCTTTGAGCAGGGATATTTATGAAAAAGCACATGAGGGAAAAACATTTAATGCTTCTGCCATTGTACCAAATGACCACTGGGCTGTTCTGGGAGCCGCTATGCAGAAATATCTGGCAGGGAGAAGTGATCGGGAAGAATTTACCGAATCTATCATTGATTATTGGGCAGAACAAAAATAACAAAAGGAATATAAGATGTCCTGAAAAAACAGAGAGGAAAGAAGGATATATATATGAAATCAAGAAATAAGAAAAAGGATTTCTGCATATTTGCATTACCGGGTATATTTTGCTTTTTTGCAGTAGTGATTATACCATTTGTTTATGGAGTGTATCTTACATTGACAGACTGGAATGGTGTGTCTGAGGTGAAGAATTTTATTGGTTTGACAAATTTTGCAGGTGTGATAAAAGATACTCAATTTTGGACCTCTATATTGCTTACCTTTAAATATGTTATTGCTGTTGTAATATTGGTAAATGTTTTGGCGTTTGCTATTGCATATTTACTGACTCGTGGAATAAAAGGACAGAATTTTTTCCGTGCTGGATTTTTCACACCGAACTTAATTGGAGGTATTGTTCTTGGATATATCTGGCAGTTTGTATTTTCCAGAGTGTTTGTAAGTATTGGAGAAAAAACAGGATGGTCATTTTTTGAGATTTCCTGGCTTTCAGAACCGAATAAAGCTTTCTTGGCGTTAGTTTTGGTTTCTGTATGGCAATTATCAGGGTATATGATTCTGATTTATGTGGCTGGCTTTACAGGAATGAATGAGGATGTATTAGAGGCGGCCAGTATCGACGGTGCATCAGGATGGGTAAAACTGAAAAATATTATTCTGCCATTGATGATGTCCTCCATTACTATTTGTCTGTTTCTTACACTTTCCAGAGCGTTCATGGTGTATGATGTGAACTTATCACTGACAGCAGGCGCACCTTACGGAACTACTGAGATGGCGGCTATGCATGTATATGAGAAAGCATTTACTTCCAGACAGTTTGGAGTGGGTCAGGCAGAAGCATTTATTTTATTTATTATTGTAGCCTGCATCAGTGGCGCTCAGGTTTATTTTACAAAGAAGAAGGAGGTAGAAGCATAATGAATAAGAATATGATTGGTGGAAAAAAGAAAAAAGTAACAAATATTCTTGGAATGGTTGTTTTGCTCCTTTTGTTTGCAGCATATATGTTTCCCTTTTTGATGGTAGTAATTAACTCTCTGAAACAAAAGAGAGATATTATAAAAAGTCCGTTTTCCTGGTTGTTTACAATTAAAGGTTTATCATTTGATAATTTTGTGAAAGCGTTTACACAGATGGATTTTATGAATGCTTTTAAAAATTCTCTGATCGTTACAGTATGCGCCACATTATTGGTAACTTTGCTGGCTTCTATGCTTGCGTATTATATTGTGAGAAATAACAATAAGATATCAAATCTTACATTTGCTTTGATGGTAGCTTCTATGATTATTCCTTTTCAGGCGATTATGATTCCTTTGGTCAGTGTATATGGAGGAAGCTTAAATATTCTGAATCACAGAACAACATTGATTTTTATGCATACAGGTTTTTCTATGGCAATGTCTGTGTTTATGTTCCATGGATTTGTAAAGGGAAGTATTCCAGTAGCTCTGGAGGAAGCGGCTTATATTGATGGATGTACAAAAACACAAACATTTTTTAAAATAGTTTTTCCGCTTTTGAAACCAATTATTTCCACTATGGCGATTTTAAATGCGTTGGCTTTCTGGAATGACTTTTTGCTTCCGTCTTTGGTATTGACAGATAAAAAACTTTTGACACTGCCGTTATCTACATATAGTTTTTATGGAACTTACTCCGCAGATTATGGTACAATTATGGCAGGACTTCTCTTGTGCGTGATTCCGATTTTGATTCTTTACATTGTTCTTCAGAAGCAGATCATCAGCGGGGTAGTGGCAGGAGCGGTAAAATAAAGTTCGAAGGGAGTCAGGTTTATGATGAAAGATACGTTAAGGTTAAAAGCGCCGGGAAATTGGATTAACGATCCAAATGGATTTATTTATTATAAAGGAAAATACCATTTATTCTATCAGTATTTTCCTTATATGCCGGAATGGGGTACTATGCACTGGGGTCATGCGGTAAGTGAGGATTTGATCCATTGGGAGCATTTGGGAATTGCTCTGTTCCCATCCAAAGATTATGACAGGAACGGTGTTTTTTCCGGAACAGCTCTGGAACAGGATGAGAAATTGTTTCTATATTATTCGGCTGTAAAATATCTGGAAACAGATGATGAGGATATTCATCGTTCAAAGGATGAGCAGTTTGAGACCAGTCAGGCCATGATCATTTCAGAAGACGGATATCATTTTGATAATATGAAGGAAAAGAAGAAAATCATTCCGGTTATTCATGATGAGAAAATTGCTCATCCGGCGAATACCAGAGATCCGAAGGTTTGGAAATATAATGACCGGTATTATATGATTTTGGGAAGCACATTACAAAATGAACAGGGACGGGTATTGTTTTTTGAGAGTAAGGATGGAGAGCAGTGGGAATATGTGAATCAGTATCAGCACAAAAATTTTGGAACTGTATTGGAATGTCCTGACCTGTTTGAAATCCGTGGACAATACGTTTTTCAGGGATCTCCTATGAAAATTATGGAAGATGGCTTGGAATATGCGAATAATTCTATTTGTGCCTGTGTGGATTTTACAGAGGAAAAATGTGAATTATCCTTGCCGGATAGTTATCAGTTTGTGGATTACGGACTGGATTTGTATGCGCCGCAGACAAATCTGGATAAAGATGGAAACCGGGTGATGATAGGCTGGATGCGGATGCCGGAGGCAGTACCCGGTGATGAAGAAAGATGTTCCTGGAATGGAATGATGTGTACTCCCCGAGTTATGGAAATCAGGGAAGGCCATATTATGTACCAGATTCATCCCCAGGCAGATCAATATCTTTCAAAGGAAGTGCAGAAGGAACAAATTGATTGGAAGAAGGCTTTTCGCTTGAAAACTTCTTTGAAAGAAGGAGAAGAATTAAATATTGGAGGTTATCGTATTTTTATAGAAGGAGATCGGATCTGTACAGACAGAAGTAAGGTGTTTGGAAACCATGATCATTATCGCCACACATTTTCTACTCCTGAAGTAAAAGGAAGATACGACCTGGACATTATAGTGGATGAGAATCTGATTGAAATTTTTGTGAATGACGGAGAGTATGTATTGAGTAATGTTGTTTACGGATTAGAGCATGAGATTAACGGTCCGGTTACTCAAATTTTTGAAGGAAAAGATTGATAGAACAGATGCTTTGGGATAGTATGGATTGCCAAGGGGCGTATCCGGAAAATCTCAAAGCATTTTTTGTATGGAAATGATTGGAGATTCCTTAATTTTCAGGGGGATATTTCCGGATTAAGGTGACAAATTTTTCCAGAGATTTTTATGTATAAAAAAAGAAAAATACTATTGACACTCTTGACAAAGTGTGATATTGTAAAAAATGCACTATTATGGCAAGATATGCCTACAAGTCTAATCTTAGCGGACCCAAATTAAGGCATGAGCGGTAATAAATCAAATATACAAGGGGTGAAACGGTCAATGGAAAAAAACAGAATACGTCCTATTACAAATGGTAAAAGTATGCGGATGAGCTACCAGAGACAAAAAGAAGTTTTGGAAATGCCCAACTTGATTGAGGTTCAGAAAGATTCCTATAACTGGTTCCTTGAGGAAGGGTTAAGGGAAGTTTTTGATGATATCTCTCCCATTACAGATTACAGTGGGAAGTTGAGCCTGGAATTTGTGGACTTTACTCTGTGCGAAGATGATGTAAAATATTCCATCGAAGAGTGCAAAGAGAGAGACGCAACATACGCTGCACCTTTGAAAGTTAAGGTCAGATTGTACAATAAAGAAAACGACGAAATTAAAGAGCATGAGATTTTCATGGGTGATTTGCCGTTAATGACAGCAACCGGTACTTTCGTAATTAATGGTGCTGAGCGTGTTATTGTCAGCCAGTTAGTTCGTTCCCCTGGTATCTATTATGCTATTGCTCATGATAAAGTTGGTAAGAGGCTGTTTTCTTCCACGGTTATTCCGAATCGTGGCGCATGGCTGGAATATGAGACAGATTCCAATGATGTGTTCTATGTTCGTGTGGACAGAACGAGAAAAGTTCCGATTACTGTCCTGATCCGTGCTTTAGGAAAGGGAACAAATGCAGAGATCGTAGATCTGTTCGGTGAAGAACCGAAGATTCTGGCAAGTTTTGGGAAAGATACTGCCACCTGTTATGAGGAAGGTCTTCTGGAACTGTATAAGAAGATTCGTCCAGGTGAGCCGCTGGCAGTGGAAAGCGCTCGCAGCCTGATCAACAGTATGTTCTTTGATCCGAAACGTTATGATTTGGCGAAAGTAGGAAGATATAAATTTAATAAAAAGCTGCTTCTGAGAAACCGTATTGCCGGACAGGTTCTGGCTGAGGATGTGGTTGACACAACAACAGGAGAGATTCTGGCAGAAGCAGGAACAGAGGTTACAAAAGAACTGGCAGATTCTATTCAGAATGCGGCAGTTCCGTTTGTATGGATCCAGACAGAAGAGAGAAATATCAAAGTTCTTTCTAATATGATGGTGGATCTTACCAGTTTTGTGGATTGTGAACCAAAAGAACTGGGAATTACAGAACTGGTATATTATCCGGCTCTGGCGCAGCTTATGGAAGAACATGAGGATGAAGAAGATCTGAAAGAAGCAATTCGTCATCATGTGCATGAGTTGATTCCGAAACATATTACAGAAGAAGATATTTTTGCTTCTATTAACTATAATATGCATCTGGAGTATGGTCTGGGAAATGATGATGATATCGACCATTTGGGTAACCGTCGTATCCGTGCAGTTGGTGAATTGCTGCAGAATCAGTATCGTATCGGTATGTCCAGACTGGAAAGAGTTGTAAGAGAAAGAATGACAACTCAGGATGCGGAGGGAATTTCTCCTCAGTCTCTGATCAATATCAAACCTGTTACAGCAGCAGTGAAAGAATTCTTTGGTTCTTCCCAGTTGTCTCAGTTTATGGATCAGAACAACCCGTTGGGTGAGCTTACTCATAAGAGACGTCTTTCTGCATTGGGTCCGGGAGGTCTGTCCCGTGATCGTGCCGGATTTGAAGTTCGAGACGTACATTATTCTCATTACGGAAGAATGTGTCCTATCGAGACTCCTGAGGGACCAAACATCGGTTTGATCAACTCTCTTGCATCTTATGCGAGAATTAATGAATATGGTTTTGTGGAAGCTCCTTATCGTCGTATTGATAAGACAGATCCAAAGAACCCGAGAGTAACAGATGAAGTAGTTTACATGACTGCGGATGAAGAAGATAATTACCATGTAGCACAGGCGAATGAGCCTCTGGATGAAGAAGGACATTTTATTCATAAAAATGTATCCGGACGTTATCTGGATGAGACACAGGAGTATGAAAGACAGATGTTCGATTACATGGACGTGTCTCCTAAGATGGTATTTTCAGTGGCTACTGCATTGATTCCATTCCTGCAGAACGACGATGCAAACCGTGCTCTGATGGGATCCAACATGCAGCGTCAGGCTGTTCCGTTGATGATTACAGAAGCGCCTGTAGTTGGTACCGGTATGGAAGCGAAAGCTGCTGTAGACTCAGGTGTCTGTGTGGTGGCAAAAAAAGCAGGTGTGATCACTAAGTCTGCATCTAAAGAAATTACAATGAAAAATGATGACGGAACTACAGATGTATACCATCTGACCAAGTTCCTGAGAAGTAACCAGAGTAACTGCTATAATCAGAAACCAATCGTAGTAAAAGGTGAGCATGTAGAAGCCGGACAGGTGATTGCCGATGGTCCGTCCACATATAACGGAGAACTTGCGCTGGGTAAAAATCCACTGATCGGATTTATGACCTGGGAAGGTTATAACTACGAGGATGCGGTACTGTTAAGCGAGAGACTGGTGCAGGAAGATGTTTATACATCTATCCATATAGAAGAATATGAAGCAGAAGCCAGAGATACAAAACTGGGACCGGAAGAAATCACAAAGGATGTTCCAGGTGTGGGTGATGAAGCTCTGAAAGATCTGGATGAACGTGGTATCATTCGTATCGGAGCTGAAGTTCGTGCGGGTGATATTCTGGTTGGTAAAGTTACTCCGAAAGGAGAAACTGAGCTGACAGCAGAAGAACGTCTTCTCCGTGCAATCTTTGGTGAGAAAGCAAGAGAGGTTCGTGATACTTCTCTGAAAGTACCTCATGGAGAATATGGTATCGTAGTAGATGCAAAAGTATTTACAAGAGAAAACGGAGATGAATTGTCTCCGGGAGTAAATCAGGCAGTACGTATCTATATTGC
>DETV01000077.1 GCA_002361775.1 Eubacterium sp. UBA3279 | reverse complement strand
TAATATAATAACCGGAAGATTACAAGTACTAAATTCGGAACAATAACATGAAACAAATTAGTTGCGAACAGAATAGAAAGGTATTATAATGGGAAAAGTAAGCATGACCGTTAAATAACGGAAGAGTGCAGGTAAATACAGGAAAAGGAGGATATGATCATGGTAAAAGTATCTAAAGATATGATTATTTCAGAACTGATAAAAGTTGACCCGAATATTGTTGCAATTCTTATGAGAGCAGGTATGCACTGTATTGGATGCCCGTCAGCACAGGGAGAAAGTCTGGAAGAAGCCGCATTTGTTCATGGACTGGATCCGGATATGCTGGTAGATCAGATCAATGATTATCTGGCACAGTAATTTCCGGCAGATGAGAATATAGAATTTTTGTAACTATTCAGCAGTCTGCTGTAAGAGGACTGAACAGTTATGGATTATTAAAAATGGCTGCATTTCCATTTTATGGAAAACAGCCATTTTTTGTTTTTAATCAAGCAAGTTGAAGAAGCTGCTGAAGAGCTTTTTTGGAAACGATAACTTCTCCATGTTCCAGAAGAGAAGCTTCTACTGCCGGGGAGCAGGCTTTTCCGCTTCCATATTCTGACAGTATATTACATACTTTGTTAAAGTCTTCCGGTGTACTGTTGTTTTGATGAAGAATCAGCAAATATCGCTGGTCACTGTCCTTATACAAGGTATTCTCTCCATCATAACACCCGTTTAATCCTTTGGAGGCGGAAATAACCACATCCAGATTTGAGAAGGTAAAAATACGGGTAAGATCAGGTACTTTTTCTTCATGGGAAGATTCAGATGCAGGTTCTGTTTCAGGTAAAACCTCTGTATCCTGCCCCTGCTTTTCTTTTGATTTTTCAGTTCTCTTTGAAATGGAAGATTTTTTCAGTTTACTCTCACACAGCTTCTGGAAGAGATCCAGAATATCATCTGCACCAGTAACATCCGGAGCTTCTCCGGAGGGGGAGGATGCATCCTCATCGCTCATGGCAAACTTGGAAAAACGGGTATCCAGTTCTTCGGGATCTTCCACTTTCGTGATGATCAATACGATACTATCTGGAGTGATAGGGATGGCTTCGATCATAAGAGGAATATTATCCGCTTCAAATCCAAATTCATCTTGAGCCTGCATCATCATATCGCGGAAAAGACTTTTCGCTTTTTCCGTTCCGTAAGCCAGTTCGCTGAGTTTGATCTGGCGGTTGGCCAAATCATCCCGGGTCAGAGTACAACGAATCTGATTGTCATTGATTTTTTCTATTTTCACAGATATCACATCCTTTTTATAACAAAATTGAATATAAGAAATCTAGTATATTATATACTGAAATTTGTGAAGATGTAAAGAGGTTCCTAAGTTTTCATTTTTTTTTCATATTTTTCCCGGAAATTTTCTTGCAAAGAATAAAAATTCGTTTATAATATTTGGTAGAAGAGGTGGCGCCGATCCGTCAGAAAGGATGTGATGCCAGCCAGAATAGTTGAATTTCTATTTTCATTTCAAGAGTTTTAGTTCATTTCTTGTCGGTTGTTCAACATAGTATATTCCCATTTTTAAAAGATGTTGAGGGTAAAAGATGCTTGATGAATTGTTTTGCGCTATGCATTGGTGTTTTTTTCAGTCGTTTCCAAACGCGTGTCATCGGCATGAGCCAATTTACAATTTTGCGTCTTAAATTTTATAAAACAAATATGAAGGGAAAGGTGTCATCTTTTCAAACAAATCTAAAGGCTTTTTGGAAAATTAAGAGAGGAGAGCAGAAAATATGTTAGGGCTGATGCCTGACGAATTGTTTCGTGTTGCACACTTTTGCAATTCTGACATCGGAAAATAATATATCACGATAAATTCTGCTGTTTTGTTGTAAATATGAAGAAAAAAAGCAAGAAAGAAAAGAATGCATTTCGAAAAGAACTGGATGATTACGCCCGAAAAGGAATTCCTTTGTGGCTGGATGGCAATCCAAGCACACCGGGAGAGATTGAAAAAGCACATAAAATTGCGGAGGACGTGACGTATATGAGAGATTATGTGCAGGACAGCAAAGGACATCTGACCCGGTTGGAATTTGGCAAGGTAAAAGAAGAATAGCTGTCAGGAAAATCTCCGGCGCTTTGTGACCGGTTCCCTCCATGCATACACGGCGCCGGAAATATGGAAAAAACACGGATTATACAAATGACACCCACCTAGCCTATTTTGAATCCTAATGTGGGAAGCTATAATATAATCATTAAATATGTACGGGCTAGGAGGAAAGCATATGAAGAAAAAAATGATTGCAGTAACTTTGTCACTTTTTATGGCAGCTAGTATGCTTGCTGGGTGTGGAGGAAGTGAAAAAACAGAAGAGACAAAGGGAGAAGACAGTTCAAAAAATGTAGGAACAGAAGAGAGTGAAGAAAGCGGAACAGAAGAAACCGAAGGAGCAGATGAGGGTGAAATGAAAGTTCCAGAGGAAATCACAGTATACACCTATTACGCTGATGCATCAGTTCCTATTGTGGACAAAACTGTAGAGAAGATTAAGGAGATTTATCCAGAACTTACTATCAATATTGAACATCGTACGGATTCTGATGGTTCTGTATTGAAAACGAGAGCAGCCGTAGGAGAACTTCCGGATATCTTTGAATCTACAGGTCAGTTAACAGATATTTTGAGAGAATCTGGTGATTTGGCTGTACTGGATGATGTGGTTGAAGAAAAAGGGTTGGAAGATAAACTCCTGGATGGAAATCTGGATATAAAGAAATCAGAAGATGGACATTATTATGCGATTGAACAAACGGGACCAGAGGCGTGTCTGATGTATTATAATACAGAAGTATTTGATAAATTAGGATTGAAAGAACCTAAAAATTATGATGAATTTAAAGTTGTAGTTCAGACATTGGCAGAAAATGATATTATTCCACTGGCTTTGTTTGGTCAACAGAAATGGCCGGGTCTGCAGATGTATGATATGGCAGTAGTAGGTGAGGGACAGCCTATGGGTTTGGTTGGCTTAGAGGATGGAAGTACAAGTATTACAGATCCAGAATATCTGGCAGCTGCTCAGAAGATTGAGGAATTAGTTTCTTTGGGACTGATTGGAAAAGGAGCATTGAATACAAATGCTAGTCAGGCTTTTGAATTGGTAGGAACTGGTCAGGCAGGTATGTTGATTAATGGTAGTTGGTTCTTCAATGATGCAATTGCAGGTGGATGGGCAGATCATATTGATTATTTTGAATATAATCCATTTACAGATGCAGGAAAAGAAGAAGAGACACATTGGCATATGTCTGGTGGAACTGGAAGTATGGGTGGCTATGCAGTCAATGCAAAAGGCGAATATGCAGAATTTTGTAAACAGGTAGTAGTTGACTGGGTGGAGCAGAGAGCAATAGCATCTGCGGAATTAGGTTCCATTACAGCTTTAAAAGAGCCTGTAGATCCAACAGAGCCAAGACCAGAATCATATCAGGATTTTGCAGATCATGTGGCAGATATTAAATCAACTACTAAGTTTGAATGGGCGTTGAATAATCAGGAATTGATTGTTGCATTAGAAGACACAAGTGAATTGTTAAATACGGGAAGTTATACTGCGGAAGATTTTATAGAGGAACTTGATGTTCGGATTGCAGAAGCCCTTGGAGAATAATAAAAAGGGAGTTCAGATTTAATTATTTGAGAAAGTAGTACATATACAGCATCAGGCGAAGTCTATGACGGAGTTTGGTGCTGTATGAATATTATTATAAATAATATAGTGAAAGGTACAATAGTTATAGGATAGAAAACAACCAGAATTTAGAAAGGGAAGGGAAAGTATGAATGTTTTGTTCAAGAAGAAAAAGGGTGCGTTGATTGTTTTTATGGCTCCGGTTATGATTCTGTTTGGTTTAATTATTGTTATTCCATTGATACAGTCAGCTGTTATGAGTTTTACAGAATGGGATGGGGTTAATAAAGCGATATTTAATGGGTTAGATAATTATAAGAAATTATTCACCTCTCGGGATTTAACGGTATCTATGCGGAATAGTATTCTTTATTCAGTGGTTCTGACTATATATCAGGTGGGGTTAGGTACTTTTTTTGCATATGTATTTACTAATTTTGAGTTTCGGACAAAAGGTTTCTTTAAAAATGTATACTTTTTTCCTGTATTGTTATCAGCTTCAGTAGTAGCTCAGTTATGGATTTCTATTTATCATGGTGATTTTGGTTTGATTAACCAGATTGCAAAAGCGATGGAAAGTGAATGGCAGCAAAACTGGCTGAATGAACCTATTAAGGGAATTATTGCTATTGTATTGGCAGAGGCATGGAAAGGAATGGGTTATCATATGCTGATTATTTATGCAGCTATGAGAAATGTACCACAGGTTTATTATGAGGCATCTTATATCGATGGTGCAAGTAAGTCACAGCAGTTTTTTAATATTACTCTTCCCCTTACAGTACCAACGATTAAAGTATGTGTAGTAATGTGTATTACCTATGGTTTTCGTGCTTTTGAAATGATTCAGCTTATGACGGCGGGAGGACCAGGAAACTTTAGTTATACGTTACCGATTATGATGTATAAGGCATTGTTTGGATTGCAGAAGTATGGCTATGGAAGTGCTATTGCAGTTGTAATTGTAATATTCTGTGTTGGGTTAATGTTGTTGATTAATAAATTGACAGAACGATTTGACGAACAATATTGAAAGGAGGAATAAAGGTATGAAAAAATGGTCAATATCAAAAATAATAGTTTTTTTGACAGTGGTATTCTATGGCATTATAAGTTTGTACCCTATGATTTGGATGGCGTTTTATTCTTTGAAAAATAATGAAGAAATTTTTGTTACAAATCCATTTGGACCTCCTTTAGATCCTCAATGGTCGAATTATACAAAGGCTGTAAATCAGTTTGATATTCCTTTGTATTTCAAAAACAGTATGATTGTTTCGCTGGTGGCAATGTTTTTAGGAATCTTGTTTAGTATGATGTTTACTTATGTGGTGGCAAGAGTACGAACCAAGACAACACGTTTTTGTCAGAATCTTGTAATGGCCGGAATGTTTATACCTATTCAGGCGGTTATGACACCTTTGGTAGTAATGGTTAAAAATCTTCATTTGAGCAACACATATTGGTCTCTGATTATACCATATGTTGCATTGAGTTTTCCTTTTGCGGTAATGGTTCTCTATGGATTTTATCGAAGTTTGCCGATGGAATTGGAAGAATCTGCTTACATAGAAGGGGCGGGTTTTTATCGGACTTATTTTAGTATTATTCTTCCACAATTAAAATCCGTTATTTCAGTATTGGTTATTTATCAATTTATGTCCCATTGGAATGAGTTTAGTCTTGCATTGATATTGATTACAAAAGAAGAAATGAAAACATTACCACTTGGACTTGCTGGATTTTATGGAATGTTTTCAACAGAATGGGGACCTGTCGGAGCGGCTCTTGTATTGGCAAGTTTACCGGTTATCATAGTTTATCTGTTTTTTAGTAATCAGGTAAGTGATGCGATGGTATATTCTGGTATGAAAAATTAATGATTAGAACCTTTCATATATGGTACAATGAAAAAATAGTTAGTAGATAAAGAATAGTACCAGGAGGAAAGGCAGTGAAAAAAGTTCGTGATTGGTCTATACAGAAGAAAATTAGTGGTTTATTTTTAGGATGTTTTTTAGCACTTCTTACTTGTGTTTTAATGATACTTTATGATGTTTATAAGGAGCAGATATATGGTCAACTGATTCAACGAGGGCATTATGAAGATGAACTGATTGTACATCAGATAGAAACGACTCAGCAAAATGCAGAAAGCTGCTGCAATAATATAATAATCAATTTAAATCTGGCGATTGGAAGTAAAGAGGGTGTGATAGGCAAACCGGACAAATATGATCAGAGGATTAAAGAGAAAATCCTTGGGGTTATGGAAAACAATTTTTTGTTATTTCCAGATATTAACAGAATTACCATTATTTATGAAAATGGGGATATGTATTCAAAACAGAAAAATAGAGAATTTGTCTGCTCAACAGGAAATCAAAGTTTGATTCAAAGTTTTCAAAATGCTAATGCAGATACATTGGGAGTATGGTATGATTCATCAGCCGATGCAGGAAATATTTGTTTTTTGAAAGTTTTTCGGGATATACGTGGAAATGTTCAGATAGGATATGTTTTGTTAGAGTTAGAAGAATCTATACTTTATAAGACGTATCAGAATAAGAAAACAGATAATCCTTCAGAAATCTATGTTTCTAGCGAAAACGAGGTTCTTTTATCTTCTACACAAAGAGATTTGGTGAATGAAGTTTATCAAGAAACAGAGATGAAAAAACGTAAAACGTTATCGGAAGAAGTATATAGGGATATTAACCAGAAGAAAAAAGATTTCAGGTTTTACGTGCAAGAATATAAAACATCGCAAGGCTGGAATGTTGTTACGATTTTAAACGTGAAAGCTGTTATGCAGGGATTGAAAATCATATCAAATAAAATTTTATGTGTTGGTGGTATTTTGATGATTTCTTTTTCTTTTTTTACACTTTTGCTTTTAAAGCAGATAATAAATCCAGTAGTAGCTTTAGCAGCGCATATGAGAAAAATGGGAATCCATCGTTTAAAGAAAATTGAGGAGCGTGAGAGCCGGGATGAGGTTGGTGTATTGATTACTAGCTTTAATCAAATGGTAGAAATGAATGGAAAGCTGATTAGAAAAATTGCACAGGATGAAAAAGAGAAAAAGCAATTGGAGTTATCACTGCTACAAATGCAGATTAAACCGCATTTTCTTTATAATACGCTGGATACCGCATTTTGTTTAAATAGTATGAAAAAACATAAAGAGGCAAATCAGGTATTAAAACAGTTGGCAGGATATTATCGTTTGGTATTAAATCATGGAGATGAATGGATTAGTTTTTCAGAAGAATTAGATGCGGTAGAAAAATATCTGGCAATTCAATCTATGCGATATAGTGATCAGGTAACTTATTCTATCAGTGTAGATGAAGAGATGTATGAATTTCGAATTCCTAAGATGACTTTACAGCCGTTGGTAGAAAATTCTATTTATCACGGGATAAAACCCAGTGGAAGAGAAGGACATATTTTGATTACTGGCGAATTGTGCAACGAAGAGGCAATTATTTCTGTAACAGATGATGGAGTGGGTATGACGGAAGAAATGTTTGAGGCAATTTTGAGTGGCAAGCAACAAAGCACAGATCAGGAAAGTTTTGGAATGAAGAGTGTAATGGAGAGAATGCACTTGTTTTATGGAAATGATACCAAAATGGAACTTAGTAAAGTGCCAATAGGAACAAGCATTGTTTTGACAATTAATCTGAAAAAGGAAGAGGGAAATAAGAGTGAAATATCAGGTATTGTTGGTGGATGATGAAACTATTTATCTTCAATATTTGCAGAGTATGATTCCATGGAAAAAATGGCAGTGTGAGATATGTGGATGTGCACAGAATGGTGAAGAGGCTATCCATATGGCAGAAGAGAAAAATCCGGATATTATATTTATGGATATTAATATGTCTAAACTAGACGGACTTGATGCTTGTCAGGCACTCAGGACAAAAGAAAACAGAGCTAAAATAATTATTATGACAGCTTATAATGAATTTTCTTTTGCTCATCGTGCCATAAAATTGAATGTTTTTGATTATTTACTAAAACCTTTTGATGAAGGAGAATTGGAAGAAACACTGAAAAAATGTATCTGTGAAATTGATAAAGAAAGGATGCAAGAGCAGGAACAAAGAAAAAATTTATTAAATCATTTGTTAGAAACAGATACCCTGGATACAAATCGTATGCAGACGGAGGGATTACTGGATAATCAATGGTATGTGGCGGTATTATTTCAGAATGGGCCAAAGGTTTCAGGAAAACAGAAGATATATGATCTTTTAAAACAACAGTTTCTTGGGTTGGGAGTGGATAGTTATTTTTTAGGAAACCAGAAAGGTTATGAAATTGTAATTCATATGATGCAACATAAAAAAATTTCACAACAAAAAATCAAAGGAAAGTATCTTGAAATTCAACGGAATCATCCAGAAACAGAATTTTTATGGGTTGCTGTGGGCGATGTGGTAAAAGGAGCAAAAATGCTTTCGGAAACATATCGGCATGCTCGTTTGGTGAGAGAAAATCGGGTGAAAATGACAGGAACCGTTCATTCCTATGAAGAAGTACAGAAGTTGCGTGCCGAAGTAACATTTTTGAGTAGTAATGATACGAATTTATTGATCAGGGCATTTGAAAAGAAAGATTATGAACAAGTAGATCAGATTATTGAGAAAATGTTTAATTTATCATCTGGGCAGATGTTTTCTTTTCAATATGTAATTACTACATATTATTCATTGGTTACAGAGATTTACAATTATTATCATTATAGTGAAGAAAATAATTTAACAAATATTTTAAATACACAGACAAGTTTAATATCAGAAATTAGTTTGTGCGCAACAAAAGAACAGATGCTGGAACTGGTCAGAAATTATGTTTATGAGGTATTCAGTGACTGTTTGAATGTGCGGCTGGGAAATAAAAAAGAAATTCTTACAGGAAAAATTGAGGATTATCTTCAGAAACATTATAGTGATAAATCTCTATCTGTGAACCAAATTGCAGAAAATTTGTATTTTGAAAATAGCTATATCAGAAGGGTATTTAAACTCCAGACAGGAAAAACGATTGTGCAAAGACTGGAAGAAATACGGATGGAGAAAGCAAGAGAATTACTGGCAAAAGGAAATTATAGAAACAGCGAAATTGCAGAACTTACAGGTTATTGTGATCAGTATTATTTTAGTAAGCGATTTAAATTGCTTTGTGGTTGTACGCCATCCGAATATCAAGCAGGAAAATTTAGATGATTAGTAATTCGGAAGAAATGTAAGGTGGAGGTAAAAGCGATGTTGTATTGTGAAGATTGGGAGAAGAAAAAGAAAAAATATCTGGAATTTTGGGCAAGAGAGAATCATGACAGACCGCTTCTTTCTATTACGGCCCCCAAGGATAAGGGAACATTACCGCCAGAATCCAGACATACTACTTTGAGGGAACGATGGATGGATACAGAGTTTGTGCTGAAAAGTGCAAACTGGAGGATGCAGAATACCTGTTATCTTGGGGAGGCATTTCCGGCACTGAATCCGGATCTGGGACCGGACTTCTTTGCAGCCTGCTACGGGACAGAACTGGAATTTGGCGAGTCAACCAGCTGGGCAAAACCGTGGCTTACCGATGAAGATGTGGAAAAAAATCCAGAATTTTTTCTGGATCGGAAAAACGTATATTATCAGAAAATGATGGAACTGACCAAAGCAGCAGTAGAGGATGGAAAAGATAAGTATATGGTAGGGATTACAGATATTCATCCGGGAGGCGATGCGTTGGTGTCTATGCGGGGACCACAGAATCTTTGTTATGATACGCTTGATGCACCAGAATTTTTAAAAGAGGGTGCAGAAAAATTGTTGCCAGGTTTTAAAAGTATTTACGAGGAATTATATGAACTGACAACAAAGTATCAAAAGGGAAGTACGTGTTGGATGGGAATATGGCATCCGAAACGCTGGTATCCGGTGAGTTGTGATTTTTCCTGTATGATTTCCACAGATATGTTTGAAGAACTTCTGTTAGGGGAGATTGAGGAGGAAGTGAATTATCTGGATGGAAGTATTTACCATTTGGATGGACCGGATGCACTGAAACATTTGGATCGAATTTTGCAGATGCCGCAATTAGGTGGGGTACAGTGGGTATATGGAGCCGGAAATCCGACGGCAGCGCACTGGATTCCTGAACTTAAAAAGATTCAGCAGGCGGGTAAATGTGTTCAGATTAATGTCATGCCGGAAGAACTGGAAGTTTTGCTGAAGGAACTGCCGCCAGAGGGTATGATGTATATGATTGACGCCAGAAGTGAGGAAGAGGGAAGAGAACTTCTGAAGATGGCGGAAAGGTGGAAAAGAACATGACAAGGCAGGAGAAAGAGTATTTAAGAGAATTGGCCCGCAGACAAAAAGAACTTGCAAATCTGTCGGTGATGGAAGAACGGAAAAAACTCTGGTATCTTCATAATGAATTAAAAGGTTTAAGGCCAATGATTGTTATGGAAGAAGAGACATTTTTGGATGAAATTCTTCCCGAACTTAAATGTGTAGATTTAGATGCAAGGCGAATGGAACGTCAACTTTTAAAAACTATATTACCGGAACAGATTTTCCAAGATGATAAAGTCGTGACAGATGAATTTCTTATTGATGTGCAGGTGGAAAATCGTCTGTTTAATGTGGAGATGAAAAAGAAGTTTGCTTCAGACGGGATTGGTTACCATATTGAACCAATTATAGGATCACTAGAAGAGGATATGGATATTCTGGGAGAATCTGTATTTATTAATAATAAAGAAGAAACCCAAAGACGATTTTTAGTAGCACAGGAAACTTTTGGAGATATTTTAAATATTAAATTCCAAAATAGTATTAATCATTGGGAATTCTCATTAAGTGAAAAGATTGTCTGGTTGATGGGAATGGAGAATATGTTTTGTTCCATGGTGACGGAAGAAGATGCTTTTCATCAGTTGATGGAAAAATTGATTACGGAAATGATACATTTTTTACGGTGGCAGGAAAAAGAAGGGGTATTGTTCTTAAATAATGGGAATGATTATATGGGAAGTGGTAGTTACTGTTTCTCAAAAGAACTTCCGGGAGATGATTATCAGGGCAAGGTATTGTCCAGGCATTTGTGGGGACATATGAACAGCCAAGAAAGTATAGGAATATCTCCGGAGATGTATCATGAATTTATGGCGCCCTATTTTGGAAAGATGGCAGAAGAATTTGGGTTAGTGTATTATGGTTGTTGTGAGCCAGTGGAATTATACTGGGATCGAGATATTTCTCAATATGCTAATTTGAGAAAGGTTTCCATTTCTCCATGGTGTAATGAAGAAATAATGTCAGAGAGACTTTCAGAAGGAAATGTAATTTATTCAAGAAAACCTTCGCCGAATTTTTTGGGTGTTCAAAAAGAGTTTGATGAAGAGGAATTTAGGAAATACATTCACCATACCGTAGAATTGACGAAAAAATGTCACACGGAGTATATTTTCAGAGATATTTATAAATTACATGGAAATATAGAAAAATTGGCTCGTGCGGTGCAGATTGTAAGGGAAGAGACAGAAAAATAAGATGAAAGATAAAAAGGAGTTATCGTGCAGGAAGATGCTTTCTGGCGTTAACTCCTTTTTGGGTTATGCCGAAATTTACAAATCTTAAAATTTCAAAAAATATGGAAGAAAAGGATGACGGAATTTGATTCTGTTGTTATAATGAATTGCAGTAGGAGGGTTATATTACATGAAGAAAAAAATGATATCGGTACTGACTGTGACAGGGCTTATTTTTCTTGTGTTGGCAGCCGGTATAATCACAATGTTTGTAAAACGCTATGCGCCATCAAAAGAAATGATGGATCAAAAGGAATATTTTGGATTGACGCAGGATGATCAGGCGGCTTTAGTGGTAAATAATGAATTAAAAGAGGAAAAGCTGAAGATCATGGATGGCAGATATTATGTGGAAGATGATGTTGTTGGGAAGTATATAAACGGTAGATTTTATTGGGATGCAAAGCAGAATGTAATGCTTTATACGCTTCCTACAGAAATACTTCAAATCATGCCGGATACTCAGCAGTTTCAGACTTCACAGGGAGTACAGAATACAGATTATGTAATTTTGAAGGCGGCAGGTGACAGTTACTACCTGGATCTGGAATTTATTAAAAAATATTCCGATATGGAATATGCAGTGTATGAAAATCCTAATCGTGTGGTGATTCAGACAAAATGGCCGGAATTTCAGCAGGTAACAGTTAAAAAAGACAGTGAGATCCGCCAAAAAGGCGGAATCAAAAGTATTATTGTCGATACCGTAGAAAAAGATGAAAAAATGTATCTGCAGGAAGAAATGGAAACGTGGAGTAAGGTTTCTACGAAGGACGGTTACACAGGATATATTAAAAAAGAAGATATTTCAGCTCCGGAAACAGTGCAGATGGAATATGCAAGCACTATGCCGGAATTTACCAGTATACATAGAGATCATAAAATTAATCTTGCCTGGCATCAGGTGACAAGTATCGAAGGGAATGCTTCTCTGACAACAGTTCTGGCGAATACTCAGGGGATTAATACGATTTCACCCACCTGGTTTTCTGTTATAGATAACAGTGGAACAATTTCTTCTCTGGCCAGTGTGGATTATGTAAACCAGGCTCACAGTATGGGACTGGAAGTCTGGGGGCTGATTGATAATTTCAGCAGTACGGCAGATACGCTTACCTTTCTTTCTGACACCCAGGCAAGAAATAATATCATCAGTCAATTGATAGCGAAGGCGTCTGAAGTGGGAATGGATGGAATTAATTTAGATTTCGAGACGATTACGGAAGAACAAGCGCCTCATTATGTACAGTTTATCAGAGAATTATCTGTGGCCTGCAGAAATAATGGTCTGGTATTTTCTATTGATAATCCGGTACCAATGCCCTACACCCAACATTATGACAGAAAAGAACAGGGGATTGTGGCGGATTATGTGATTGTTATGGGATATGATGAGCATCACTCAGGAGATACGGAGGCAGGTTCTGTGGCTTCTCTGGAATTTGTCAGAAATGGTATCCAGAACACCTTGAAGGAAGTACCTGCTGACAAAGTAATAAATGCAATTCCTTTTTATACGAGAGTCTGGATTGAGCCTTTTGGCGGCGGCAATCTTACCAGTGAAGTTCTGGGGATGGATGGAACCACAAATTATATTGCGGAAAAAGGGATGGATGTTTATTGGGACGAGAAAGCAGGGCAGAATATAGCCAGCCTGGAAGGTGAAGATGCGTTGTACACCATCTGGGTGGAAGATGAACAATCCATAGCTGAGAAGATGAAGCTGATTCAGGAAAATGGACTGGCAGGTGTGGCAGAATGGAAGCTGGGATTTGAGAGAGCTTCTGTCTGGCCGGTTATCGCACAGTATCTTCAGTAAATTAAGCGTTCCGGATATAGGGAGTATATAATTAAGAAAGGCGGTACATAAGATGGCAGAAGAAATGTTTAAAACTACGTTGATGGGTGGCTTTGATAAAGACGATGTTTTGGCAAAAGTAAAAAACATGAAAGATGAAGCCTATCTGGAAAAAAACAAACTGATTAAAGCAGGGAAGGAAAAAGATAAGAAAATCAAAGATCTGCAGAATCAGTTGAATCTCAAAAATGTTCAAAGAGAACAGGAAATTGAAGAACTGGAAGAAAAACACAGACAGGAACTTCAGAAAATGGAACAGCGTCTGGCTTTGAAAAATGCTCAGAAAGAAAAACTGGAACAGGAGATTTCTGAAAAATATCAAAAATATATTGACCGTTACGATCTGATCGGAAGTCTGATACTGGAGGCGCAGGAGAAAGCAGAGCATATTGTGAAGGATGCAGAACAAAAAAGAGATATGCTGATTGAACAGGCAAGAGTAGAAGCTCAGAAGTATTTGGATCAGGTTCAATCTGAAGTGGATGATAAACTTGCAGAGGGAAAAAGAAAATATATTGCAGTGCAGGAAGAAATGAATGAAATTGTACAGTTGATCAATGAGGCTCAGAAAAGATTCATGTCTTCTTATAAGGAGGTACACCGGATTATCAGTACCATGCCGGAATCTATGAAAGAGCTGGAAGATGAAAATGAAGAAGAGAAAAATGAATCTTCCGGGTCAGAAGCTGACATGAAAGAACAAAAAAATGTAGAATCCACTCAGAATCCGGAAAAAACAGAAGAGGGTATGGAAAGTCTTGATGAAGAAGATGATGAAATATCACAGGAAGAATTGATGCGTATTCTGGAAAAAGAAGTGAGAGAAGAAGATTAAGTTTTTAAAAAACTTTCGGGGCATATACTTTAATAAATATGTTCCGGGAGTTTTTTTGTGAAAAAGAAAATATGGGAAATGAGTATGGGGATACTTTTGTTGGCTGGAATTTTCTGGATTGCCAGAGAGGGAGCCAAAATGGTACCTGTCCATACGGAGAAAAAGTCATTTTTGGTGGTGGTGGACCCAGGACACGGGGGAAGTGATCCCGGCAAAATCGGAGTACATAAAGAAAAAGAAAAGGATATAAACCTGCAAATATCCTTAAAAGTACGAGATAAAATGGAAAAAGAAAATATTCAGGTGGTTATGACCAGACAAAAGGATCAGGATCTGGCAGATGAAGACAGCCAGAACAGGAAAATACAAGATTTGAAAAAAAGGTGTGAAATAATTCATCGAACACAGCCGGATTGCGTGGTAAGTATTCATCAAAACAGTTATCCTGATGAGAATATTAAAGGAGCCCAGGTTTTCTATTATGAAGATTCTCAGGAAGGAAAACATTTAGGGGAAATTATGCAGAAGAACCTGGTGGAGGGACTGGACAAAACTAATCACAGACAGGCAAAAGGGAATAAAAGTTATTACCTTTTAAAGAAAACAGACGCCACCTTAGTGATTGTGGAGTGTGGATTTATCAGTAACAGCGAAGAATCCGCATTGCTTTCTTCGGAAAAATATCAGGAACAAGTGGCGCAATCTATTGTAAAGGGAATTAAGGAATATCTGGAAACAAGTAAAATTTCCCTTGCCCCGGGGGACAGTCTCTAGTATACTGAACATAGCAGATGCAAAAAGAAAAGGTGAGTATAATGAAAACGAAAGTGATCCGGATGAATCCGGAACATATAGACAGAAATGCCATGGAGGAAGCCGGTATGATTTTAAAAAAAGGCGGTCTCGTGGCATTTCCTACGGAAACAGTTTATGGTTTGGGAGGAAACGCATTAGATGAGGAAGCTGCCGGGAAAATTTATCAGGCAAAAGGAAGACCCTCAGATAATCCTCTGATTATTCATATAGCAGATATTTCGGATTTGAAGCGTATAGTAAAAGAAGTACCGGAGAAGGCAGAAAAACTGGCAGAAGCATATTGGCCGGGGCCTCTGACCATGATTTTCTCGAAAAGTGAAGAAGTACCTTATGGAACTACAGGGGGGATGGAAACTGTGGCTGTCAGGATGCCGGATCATCCGGTTGCCCTCGCTTTGATCCGGGCAGGAGGCGGATATGTGGCGGCGCCCAGCGCCAATACTTCCGGAAGACCCAGTCCAACCAGGTCTTCTCATGTAGAAGAAGATCTGGACGGTAAGATAGATATGATTCTGGATGGAGGAGAAGTGGGAATAGGATTGGAATCTACAATTGTAGATTTTACAGAAGATATACCAACGATTTTGCGTCCAGGATATATCAATCAGAAGATGTTAGAAAAAATAATCGGACCAGTCCGCATGGATAAAGGATTAATATCGGCGGACAGTAAGATTCGTCCCAAAGCTCCCGGAATGAAATATCGTCACTATGCGCCAAAAGCAGAACTTCTGGTGGTAGAGGGAAAACCTCAGGCGGTACAGAAAAAGATTCGGGAACTTACCCGGGAGAAGCTGGAAGCAGGATGTCGGGTGGGAATTATTGCTACTGATGAGAGTACGTTTGCTTACCCGGAAGGAATTGTGAAAAGCATAGGAACAAGAGAACAGGAAGAAACCATTGCCCGTCATCTGTTTGGAGTTTTGAGAGAATTTGATGACAGTGGAGTGGACTGTATTTTTTCAGAGGCTTTTGATACGCCCCAGATGGGTCAGGCTATCATGAACAGGCTTTTGAAAGCTGCGGGGCAGCGGAAAATCAAAGTGTGAGGAAGAGACATGGTGATACGGTATAAAAAGCTGATTTTTGTAGATACCAATGATAACTGCAGAGCGCCTATGGCAGAATTGATTTTGAAGAGAAAGTTTCTTACCAATCCTCTGACGATTGAATCAAGAGGACTGGTTGTGCTTTTTCCTGAACCGCTGAATCCCAAGGCGGAGGCGGTGCTGGAGAATAATGGATATCCCACTCCGGCTCATGTGGCTATGCAGTTGGAGCAGGAAGATATCAGCGGCGATGTTTTGCTGATTACCATGGAAGAAAAACAGAAATCTCAGATTTGGGAAACCTATGAAAATGCCCCTCATGTATATACCTTAAAGGAATATGTGGGGGAGACGGGAGATATCCCGGCACTTTATGGACAGCCTTTGTCTGTGTATGCTCAGTGCTATACGGAAATGGAACTTTTGATGCGCAGACTGGTGATAAGACTAAACGAAGAGGAGGAACTATAATGATAGCAATAGGCTGTGATCATGGCGGTTTTGAATTAAAAAAGGAAATTGAGGCATATCTGGACAGTAAGGGGATTGCCTATAAGGATTATGGATGTGACAGTACTGCATCTGTGGATTATCCGGTTTATGCAAGGAAGGTTGCACATGCCATTGTAGATGGAGAATGTGAGAAAGGGATTTTGATCTGCGGAACAGGAATCGGTATTTCCATAGCAGCAAATAAAGTCCCCGGAATTCGTGCAGCATTGTGTACAGACTGTTTCTGTGCTCAGGCAACACGAGAACATAACGATGCCAATGTACTGGCGTTGGGAGGACGGGTGGTAGGTCCCGGACTGGCTGTGAAAATAGTGGAAACATTTCTGGAAACACCGTTTTCCAATGATGAAAGACATATTCGCCGAATCAATTTGATTGAAAACAGCGAAGCATAAAAAATGGAGATACTAAAAACAAAAGAGGTTTTACTTTCATAAGAAAGTGGAAAGGGGTACAAATGTCAAAAGTAGTAGTTATGGATCATCCGTTGATTCAGCACAAAATTGGAATTATTCGGAGAGAGGAAACCAGTTCAAAAGAATTCAGAGAGATGATCAGTGAAGTTGCTATGCTTATGTGTTATGAAGCAACAAGAGACCTGAAGCTGGTAGATGTGGATATTCAGACACCAATTACAGCGATGACTGCAAAAGAACTGGCTGGTAAAAAACTGGCTGTAGTTCCTATTCTCAGAGCAGGATTGGGAATGGTAGAAGGAATGCTGGCAATGATTCCGGCAGCAAAAGTGGGTCATATTGGTTTGTATCGTGATCCGGAAACTCTGGAGCCGGTGGAATATTATTGTAAACTTCCGGCAGACAGCTCAGAGAGAGATGTTTTTGTTGTAGATCCTATGCTGGCAACAGGGGGATCAGCAGAAGCAGCAATTCAGATGCTGAAAGATAAAGGAGTACGTAACATTCGGTTTATGTGTATTATTGCCGCGCCGGAAGGTGTAAAGAGAATGCAGGAGGCACATCCGGATGTGGATCTGTATATCGGAGCGCTGGATGAAAAATTAAATGATCATGGATATATTGTTCCAGGTCTTGGTGATGCAGGAGACCGTATTTTCGGAACAAAATAAAAAGAGGTATGTATCATGAAGGGTAAAAGAGAAGACTATATTACCTGGGATGAATATTTTATGGGCGTTGCCAAATTATCCGGTATGCGTTCCAAAGATCCTAATTCTCAGGTGGGGGCATGTATTGTCAGTCAGGATAATAAAATTTTGTCGATGGGATATAACGGATTTCCTATGGGATGTTCAGATGACGAATTTCCCTGGGCAAGAGAAGGGGAACCCTTTGATACCAAATATCTGTATGTGACACACAGTGAACTAAATGCCATTTTGAATTATCGGGGCGGTTCTTTGGAAGGCGCAAAATTGTATGTATCTTTATTTCCCTGCAATGAGTGTGCAAAAGCCATTATACAGGCAGGAATTAAAACAATTATTTATGATGAAGATAAATATGCAGATACTCCCGCTGTACGGGCATCCAAAAGAATGCTGGATGCAGCAGGGGTAAGATATTATCAGTACAATCGCACAAACAGAGAAATTATGATTCGAGTTTAAATTGGTTATTTTCTGTTCTTGACAAAAAGACAGATATCCGATAGAATTTCATCATGAAAGTTTGGAAATAACAGCTTGTGATATCCAAACTGGAATGAACAGTAAGAAAATGGCTGTGAAGGGAATAGTACATTCGTGACAATCTTCAGAGAGGGAAGAAAAGGTGGAAGCTTCCTGTGCGGAATGAGTGGAACCGGCCCCGGAGCTGCCTGCGAGGAGCAGGACGCGTACTTTGGCGTTAGAAAAGTAGAAAGAGTGAACAGTTCATAGAACTGTTAATAAGGGTGGTACCGCCGGGCAACGCTTGGTCCCTGTTAAAAAACAGAGGGCTGCGTTGTCCGTTTTTGTATTATGGAGAATGTAAGCCCTGGAACAAAAACAGGAGGAAATAGAAATGGCAAAGGATAAGAAACTCGTGGAAGCTATCACTTCTATGGAAGAAGATTTTGCACAATGGTATACCGATGTGGTAAAAAAAGCAGAACTGGTAGATTATACCAGTGTAAAAGGCTGTATGGTAATTAAACCGGCAGGCTATGCGATCTGGGAAAACATTCAGAAGGAACTGGATCAGAGATTTAAAGAAACAGGAGTGGAAAACGTATATCTTCCTATGTTTATTCCGGAAAGTCTTTTACAGAAAGAAAAAGACCATGTAGAAGGATTTGCGCCGGAAGTTGCATGGGTAACTCATGGTGGGTTGGAAGAATTGCAGGAGCGTCTTTGTGTAAGACCTACATCTGAAACATTATTCTGCGATCTGTATTCAAAAGACATCCAGTCCCACAGAGATCTTCCCAAATTATACAATCAGTGGTGTTCTGTAGTACGCTGGGAGAAGACAACCCGTCCTTTCCTTCGTTCCAGAGAATTCTTATGGCAGGAAGGACATACTGCTCACGCGACAGCAGAAGAAGCGGAAGAAAGAACTATTCAGATGTTGAATCTGTATGCAGATTTTTGTGAAGAAGTTCTGGCTATTCCTGTAATTAAAGGAAGAAAAACAGATAAAGAAAAATTTGCGGGAGCAGAGGCAACTTATACAATTGAATCATTAATGCATGACGGAAAAGCATTGCAGTCAGGAACCAGTCATAACTTTGGCGATGGATTTGCAAAAGCTTTTGGAATCCAGTACACAGATAAAGAAAATAAACTGCAGTATGTGCATCAGACATCCTGGGGTATGACAACACGTATGATCGGCGCTATCATTATGGTACACGGTGATAACAGTGGATTGAAACTTCCGCCAAGAATCGCACCGGTACAGGCAGTGATAATTCCGATTCAGCAGAGAAAAGAAGGGGTTCTGGAAAAAGCGGCAGAGCTGGAAGCAGCATTAAAGGTAGCAAATATCCGTGTGAAAACAGATGCTACCGATAAGAGTCCAGGATTCAAATTTGCAGAACAGGAAATGCGAGGTATTCCGGTAAGAATCGAATGCGGTCCTAAAGATATTGAAGCAAACCAGGCAGTTGTGGTTCGAAGAGATACCAGAGAAAAAATTGTGGTATGTTTGGATGAAATTGCAGAAAAAATACAGGAAATTCTGGATGCCATCCAGGAAGATATGTTAGAAGCCGCAAGAACACACAGAGATTCACATACCTATGTGGCAACAAATTATGATGAATTTGTTCAGACTATTAATGAAAAACCGGGATTTGTGAAAGCAATGTGGTGCGGATGCAAAGAATGCGAAGATAAGATTAAAGAGGAAACAGCAGCAACTTCCCGCTGTATTCCTTTTGAGCAGGAACAATTGGCAGATACCTGCGTATGTTGTGGAAAACCAGCGAAAAAAATGGTTTATTGGGGAAGAGCTTACTAAAATGAAAAGAGGCTGCGGCAGGAATACGTATGCAGAAAAGATCTGTATACAGTTGATGCGGCAGCTTCATCTGTTTTAAAGGAAAGGAGAAAGTATATGAGATTAAAAATGCCTGCAGCGGTAAATATGATCATAGAGGTATTACAGCAACGGGGATACGAGGCATTTGCAGTGGGAGGATGTGTCAGAGACAGCATACTGGGGCGGATACCGGATGACTGGGATATAACCACCTCCGCTTCTCCTTACCAGGTAAAAGAACTATTTCAGCGAACTGTGGATACCGGGTTACAGCATGGAACAGTTACGGTTATGGTGGGAAATACAGGATACGAAGTCACCACCTATCGTATTGACGGAGAATACGAAGATGGACGTCATCCCAAAGAAGTTTTATTTACATCTAATCTGACAGAAGATCTGAAAAGAAGAGACTTTACCATCAATGCTATGGCATATAGTCGGGAAAAGGGATTAATCGATGAATTTGGAGGAATGGATGATATGCAAAATAAAATCATCCGCTGCGTGGGAGATCCCTGGAAAAGATTTGGAGAAGATGCGCTGAGAATCCTGAGAGCTGTACGTTTCGCAGCCCAGTTGGGATTTGTTATAGAAGAAAAAACAAAACAGGCAATTGTGGAATTAGCGCCTACGCTGGTAAAAATCAGCGCAGAGAGAATTCAGACAGAAATGGTAAAACTTCTTATATCAGATCGCCCTCAATTATGGGAAACCGTATATGAGACAGGGATTACAAAAATTATTATGCCGGAATTTGACCGCATTATGGAAACAGAACAGAACAATCCCCACCATATAGGCACTGTGGGGGAACACACTCTTCTGGCGCTTACAAAAGCAGAGAACAATAAAATTTTGCGACTGACCATGTTACTTCATGATCTTGGGAAATACGAAACAAAAACAACAGATGAACAGGGAACAGATCACTTCTATGGACATGGCAAAGCGGGGGAGGAACTGGCAAAAAAAATCCTTCGCAGATTAAAATTTGATAATGATACGATTCGCCAGGTGACAAAACTAATTTTCTGGCACGATTATCAGGTGATTCCGGAAAAAAAAGCTGTACGTCGGGCAGTGAATAAAGTGGGAGAGGATTTATTTCCACTCCTTATGAAAGTACAACAAGCAGATTATCAGGCGCAAAGCGAATATCAAAGAAAAGAAAAAATGCAGCGATTATCGCAAGTGGAGGAAATCTACAGAGAAATTTTGGAGAACAAAGAATGTGTTTCCTTAAAAACTCTGGCAGTGACAGGAAAAGATTTGATCCGGGAAGGAATGAAACCAGGCCCTCAGTTGGGAGAAACCTTGCAGCAGCTTCTGGAAATAGTACTGGAACATCCGGAAATGAATGAGAAAGAAAAACTTCTTGAATACTGGAAAACCATAAATACATCTACAATATAAAACAAAAGAAAATAAAAATTCGTGGAATTGCTGTGAAATCAGGGAAATGGAGAAACATATTTTTACTTGTCAAAATAAAAAAGTGTTTTTATAATAGAATTTGATTTTTATATTGAAAAAGAAACAAGGTATCTTTTGACCCCAAACCATATTTTAGGAGGACACATGAATGAAAAGAGAGACCGTAATCGTACTGGATTTTGGCGGACAGTATAACCAGTTGATTGCAAGACGCGTTCGCGAATGCAACGTATACTGCGAAATTTACTCTTATAAAACAGATCTGGAAAAAATAAAATCTTTGAATCCCAAGGGAATCATTTTTACAGGTGGACCTAACAGCGTATATCTGGAAGATGCTCCCACATATGATGAAAAAATCTATGAATTGGGTGTGCCGATCCTGGGAATTTGTTATGGCTCTCAGCTTATGATGCATCAGCTTGGAGGAAAAGTTTCCAAAGCTCCGGTGCGTGAATATGGAAAAATTGAAGTTACAGTAAATACTCAGTCTAAATTGTTTGAAAATGTATCGGAAAAGACAATTTGTTGGATGAGCCATAATGATTATATAGAAAAGATTGCTCCCGGATTTGAAATTATCGGACATACACCTGATTGTCCGGTGGCAGCAGTGGAAAACACAGAAAAACGTCTGTATGCTACTCAGTTTCATCCAGAAGTACTTCACACTCAGGAAGGTAAAAAAATGCTGTCAAACTTTGTGTTTAATGTTTGCGGCTGCGCCGGTGACTGGAAAATGGATTCTTTTGTGGAAGAGTCTATTCAGGCAATTCGCAACAAGGTTGGAAATGGAAAGGTTCTCTGCGCTCTTTCCGGTGGCGTGGATTCTTCCGTAGCTGCAGTTTTACTTTCTAAAGCAGTTGGAAATCAGCTTACCTGTGTGTTTGTAGATCACGGCCTTCTTCGTAAAAACGAGGGCGATGAAGTAGAGGCAGTATTTGGACCGGAAGGAAATTATGATCTGAATTTTATCCGTGTCAATGCGCAGGAGCGTTTTTATGAAAAGTTGAAAGGCGTGGAAGAGCCGGAACGGAAGAGAAAAATCATCGGCGAGGAATTTATCCGGGTTTTTGAGGAGGAAGCTAAAAAAATCGGGAAGGTAGATTTCCTGGTTCAGGGAACCATCTATCCGGATGTGGTGGAAAGTGGCGTAGGCGGCGAATCTACAGTTATCAAATCACATCACAATGTGGGTGGTCTTCCAGAATATGTAGACTTCAAAGAAATCATTGAACCATTACGCGATCTGTTTAAAGACGAAGTACGAAAGGCGGGTCTGGAATTGGGCATACCTGAATATCTGGTATTTCGTCAGCCATTCCCGGGACCGGGACTGGGTGTGCGTATTATTGGCGAAGTAACTCCGGAAAAAGTACGGATCGTGCAGGATGCAGACGCCATTTACCGGGAAGAGATCGAAAAGGCTGGAATTGCGAAAGATCTGGGCCAGTATTTTGCGGCAATCACAAATATGAGATCTGTGGGATGTATGGGTGATGAAAGAACGTACGATTACGCCATTGCCTTGAGGGCAGTATTGACCAGTGACTTCATGACTGCGGAAAGCGCAAATTTGCCCTGGGAAGTGTTGGGAATAGTGACCAGCAGAATTGTAAATGAAGTAAAAGGGGTTAATCGGGTACTGTATGATTGTACGGGGAAACCGCCAGCAACGATTGAGTTCGAATAGGATTTTGCAAAAATAGACCCAGTGTTTATGCTGGTTCCAAGCAAATTCCGTTATTTTTTGGCAACGGATTGGCAACATTTTTGCGCGAACTACAAGCGGTGCACAGCTGAGTTGAATTGGCTGATGGGAGCTTGCTCACATGCAGACAGATTCAAACGAAGCTGTATAGCGCGCCAGCGCGACATGAGCATGAAGTGAAACGGAATGCGAATGGCATCGCGAATATATATTTCTATAACATAAAAACCTTACTGATGAACTGTTTCCAAAATTGGAAAGAGCAGTCAGTAAGGTTTTTTCTTTTTGTGGTAGCGACGAGCCAAAGTCCAAGCTTGCTTGAGACCTTGGCGACCGCTTACAATCTCAGAACGTGCCCTTGGGCACTTCTGATGATTGCATTTCTTTATTGATTCTCTTTTTTCAGTGCCTTGATGAGTTCGTCAGTGAGTTCCTGAGACGGAACTTTTGCCCGAATCTCAGAGGTGTCCAGTTCCGGATAGTTATATCGCCAGTTATCGTATTCTTCCTGGCTGATCTCTCCGGATTCCAGTTTTGCAGCCATTTGCTGCCATGCATGAAAAGGTGTGAACAGGTGCTGGTATTCCTTGTGTTCCCGGTCAAGGCGGAGACAGAGCTCTCCGTCAATCTCTCCAATCTTGATTCCATACATATCTTCCAGTGCAAAGAGGGTATGCATGAGACCAAGATAGGAGTCAATGTTCGGAATATTGATGGCTCTGGTGCTTACACCGAAGATCTGTGCCATTTCTTTGACCAGATCAGCTTTAGGGGTTCTGGCTTCTGTCTCGTACTGCGCCACACGGACATCCGAAGTCTTTCCAAGGAATCCAAGAAGTTCGCCAAGCTCCTTCTGCTTCATACCTTTTCTGTTTCTGAAAAATTTAATACGTTTTCCAAATGCCATAGGGATCTCTCCTTTTTCCTGAAATCTTTTATTCGTTTTTGAATATAAGCTCCTACTGTTGTGCAATGAATAGGAACTGGCGGTTAACGATATTTGTTTAAATCAGTATAGCATATGGAAAAATAAGACGCAAGAAAAACTTAAATAAAAAAATTTAATTTCCGATGTTCAAACCGCTTGACTTAACGGAAAAAAGTTAATATAATACGATCAAAACTTAACTGAATAGAGTTAAGTTTAAGAAAATTTGAAAATGAGGTTGTATAAGGTGCCTTGAAACTTTGGATAAGTAGAGGGGTTTTTCCTTGAAGATGATGTGGAAGGAGGTGAATGGAATGTCTGAATTAAAGAATGGATTTCTGACTGCGGAAGAGGTAATGGATATTTTACAGGTCAAGCAGTCAAAGGCATACCAGATTATCCGCCAGCTGAATAAAGAACTCAGCGGAATGGGACTGATCACAGTGCCGGGGCGTGTGGATGCCAATTATTTCAAGAAAAAGTTGTTTTATGAAGAAAAATAGGAGGTACTTAAGATGGCTGTATATCAGGAAAAAGACAAAGGTACATGGAGAGTGGTGTTCCGGTACACCGATTTTACCGGGGAAAGAAAGCAGACGCAGAAACGTGGCTTCAAGACCAAACGGGAAGCGACTGCATGGGAACATGAGATGATGCTCCGAAAAGGAAATAAGCTGGATATGACGTTTGAGAGCTTTTATGAGATTTATTCCGAGTATAAACGCCAGAGGGTGAAGGAAAGTACATTTGAGACGAAAAGTCACATTGTGCGGACAAAAATCCTTCCTTACTTTGGAAAACGGAAGATCAATGAGATCACAGTGGCGGATGTGATTGCCTGGCAGAATGAGATGATGGCATATCGGGATGAAAAGGGTAAACCTTATTCTGTGGATTATCTGAAAACGATTCAGGCACAGCTTACAGCAATTTTCAATCATGCGGTGAATTATTATAATCTGCCCTGCAATCCGGCAAGGCAGGCAGGAAGTATGGGAAAAGAGATTCCGAAGGAAATGAAGTTCTGGACAAAGGAACAGTATCTGAAATTTGCCGAGGCAATGATGGACAAGCCCAGATCCTATTATGCCTTTGAGATGCTTTATTGGACCGGAATCCGGGAAGGGGAGCTGCTTGCCCTCACACCGTCAGATTTTGATTTTGAAAAACAGACGGTGCGAATCAACAAAACGTATCACCGGATGAAAAAACAGGACATCATTACTTCGCCCAAGACAGCGAAAAGCAACCGGATCGTTGTGATGCCGGAGTTCCTCTGTGAAGAGATGCAGGATTATTTTCAGATGTATTATTCACTGGCATCGGATCAGCGGATTTTCCCGTTTTCCAAATCTTATCTGAAACATGAAATGGAAAGGGGATGCAAAGAAACAGGAGTTCCGATCATACGAATTCACGATCTTCGATATCCAAACTTAAATAAAATC
>DETV01000059.1 GCA_002361775.1 Eubacterium sp. UBA3279 | reverse complement strand
TGGCGTTTCGCAAACGCCTAAAAGATTCTATTTACAAGGAGGAAAGAAAATGATTAAATTCAAATCAAAAACACTACAACGCTGGATTGTTCTTATCGTTGTATCTTTAGTAGGCGGTATGATCACAAAACTTCCTTATCTGAAAGATACTTATTTTTCAACACTGCAGGCAGCTACCGGCACAACAAAGACTCAGTTGGGATTGTTGCTTACCATGTATGGTCTTATGAACTTTATCTGTTACTTCCCGGGTGGTATGCTTGCAGATAAGATTTCACCAAAGAAACTGATTGTATTTTCCTGTTTCGGTACCGGTGCCGTTGGTCTCTGGTACGCAACTTTGCCAGGATATACTTCTTTGCTGATTATCCACGCACTGTTCGGTATCACAACCGTATTTACATTCTGGGCTTCTATGGTAAAAATCACAAATAATCTGGGAAATGAAGATGAACAAGGAAAACTGTTCGGATTCCTGGAAGGTGGACGTGGTCTGGTAGGAACTCTGGTTGCTCTTGCTTCTGTATTTATATTCTCACAGTTCGTAGATGAAGCAAAAGGTCTTTCCGGAGCAATTGTATTCTACAGTGTTATGATGATCATTGGTGGTATTCTGGTTATCTTATTTGTTCAGGATCCAAAACTCAGCGAGCAGAGCGAAGAAGATGTAAGCACTGTTTCCTGGAAAGATTTCAAAGCTGTTTCAAAAATCCCGAGAGTATGGCTTTGCGGTATCATTGTTGCATGTAACTATATGGCAGTTATGATCTTTGGATATCTGACACCATACTTAACTGAAGTTTACTCCATGAGCAGCTCCGCAGCAGCTTATCTGAGTGTATTCCGTGCATACGTAATGATGATGGTTGGCTCACTGTTCGGAGGCTTGATGTCAAATAAGATGAAGAGTGTTATCCGTTTCATGCAGTATGGTTTTATCGGTATGACAATCTTCTCATTCTCATACCTGCTGATCCCTGTTAACAGAAGCATGCTTCCAATCGTAGTTGTTAACTTTGTATTACAGGGTCTGTTCCTTCTTGCAGTAAAGGCTCTGTACTTTGCCCCAATCGATGAGATCGGAGTTTCCAAAAAACTTGCAGGTACTGCTTCCGGAATTATTTCCGTAGTCGGATATGCACCTGAAATTTTCGGATATACCGCTTGTGGTTCCATTCTGGATAACAACCCGGGAGTTACCGGTTACAACATTCTTTTCATACTCACCGGATGTCTTTCTATTATCGGTTTTGTTCTTGTTATCATTCTGAAGATTAACAACAGAAAAAATGTGAAAGCGAAAGCTGAGTAATTTCAAAAGGAGCTAACGCACTAAATCTTTAGTGCGTAGCTCCTTTTTCTTTGTTACAAAATCATTTCCATTATTACACAGATTACAAAGTCACTTCTTTTTCCATATTTCCGGCACTGATCGTATAGGTCTCTCCCTTGGTTAACCTGGATGATGAATATGCATACCACTGGATATTTTTTTCTGTAACGAGTTCGTCAATCTTTTCTCCGTCACTGCCTTTTAAAATAATAGTTGTTCCTGCCTCCAGATTCTGTCCTATATTCCATACAATGGCAGGCTGTTCAGAATCTTCATCCGGACTTTGTGCCATTCCTGAGCTTCCTACTCCACGGAATGTACCACCGTTCATTTTACAGGTACCGCCAAAATCCAATGTTCCGTTGCCGTTGTTGGTAGGCCCGTGAACCGTCACATCACCGCCGGTCATCAGGATATCACCGTTGGCATCCAATCCATCTCCTTCTGCATTTACATATATGGTTCCTCCATTGATCGTGAGGGATGCACCCTGATCCTCTCCCGGCATACCACCGCCCATATTACCGCGCATACCGCCTTTCATATTTCCTGCCATATCTTCTGTTCTGTCAGAAGACATATCTTCCTGATTGCCTTGCCTCTTACCTTCGGGCTTCTCCATTCCTTCCGGCATGTTCTCCGGTATGTCAGACGGCATGTTTTCTGCCATGTCCTCCGGCATGTCATCTGGCATGTCTTTCGGCATATCTTTCTGCATATCTTCCGGCATGTCATCTGGCATATCTTTCTGCATATCTTCTGCCATGTCTTCACTTGACATTGCTTCCGGGTCCCCATCTGCAGTATCTGCCTGTGTACGGCCTCCCATCATACGGTCACCCTTCTGGAAGTCTCCACCTCCATTTTCCTGCCCTGTACTGTCACCTCCGGCAGCATTAATTCCATCATCGCTTGAAACAACCCGGATATCTCCATCGTTAATCACGATTTCAAATCCTTCCAGGCCCTCGTAGCTTTGCTGAATATCGATATTTCCTGCATTGATCAGCAGACTTTCTTCTGCATGAACACCGTCATCTCCGCTGTTTATTATAAAATTACCATTGTCAATCTGTACATTTTTCCCACTGTGTACCGCATCATCGCAAGTATCCATGGAATATTCTCCTCCGGCAACGATAAGCTCCACATAGGACTTCAATCCTTTCTTACTGGTATCTCCGGTTATATCTGTATTGTTTCCGGTATTGCTGTCTGCTCCGCCTCCGGTCAAAAGATCAAAACTTCCATCATTGATTCGCAGCAAAGTCTCAGCCTGAATGGCATCTCCTTCTGATGTGATCTGAAACGTACCATTTTCCAGTAAAATGTATCCCTTATCGGTTTCTTCTATATTCGTAGATTTGATTCCATCCCCATCGGACTGAATCGTATAATTTCCATCTTTCACAGATACACTGTCTTTTCCAACCACACCATCGTCTTTTGCTGTGATCACATACGTTCCATCTACAAATTTCAGGTCATCTTTGCTCTGGATTCCGTTATTGTAATTTCCATTTACTGTAAGTGAACCTGTTCCATTAAAGGTAAGATCATCTTTTGCAAATATCGCTGCTCCCGGCTCATCCTCGCCTTCTTCATATACATATGTCTCACCATCCGTAACGGTATTCTCTGTACCTTCTGCCAAAGTTATGATGGTATTGCCGCCTTTTATATAGACAGGCGCTGAATCTGAACAGGAAATCATAATCCCGTCAAATACAAGCTTTACATACGTATCCTTATCAGTGTCCACAATAATCTGTCCATCTTTTAATTCTCCGGTAAACAAATAGGTTCCTTCTCCGGTAATCGTAGCCGTACTGCCGTCAACCTTAATGTTTTCAGATGCCTCTGCAGATATACTGTCACCATTTAGCTGCACTGTGACAGCCTTATCTTCATCCCAGGTATCATCCAGTTTTTCTTCACTGTATTTTCCTTCCGTCAATGTCACTGTGCTTTCCGTTGCATGATTCTCTGTTTCGGAAACGCTTTCACTGTTTTCCGCCTGTTCTCCTGATGACGTTTCTCCACTGTCCGCATTTTTATCATCTGCAGTTGTCCCATCACTGTCACCGCATCCGGCTGTCATCAATGACATACTTATCATTACAGCCAGAATACCTGCTTTATTCTTTTTTCTTTTCTTCATATCTTTCCCCCTACAATTCATCCTGAACTGTATTCCGTCTGCCACATACAATCGTCAGATTACCATTTCTGCAGCGTATGGCATCAATCATTTCCTTTTCCTTCTTTGGATCTTTTAAAGTGATATGATAATCCAGTTCATACATACTTCCCAGATTCGTGGTTTTCACTCTCTGTAAATTACATTTTCTTGTATAGTTCTGGAAAATATCATCAAAAATTTCTGTGTAATCCAGATTTTCTGCAATCGTAATCCGAAGGTCTTTCTCTGCATTCTTCATTTCCCCAAATGATGTTCTTCCTAATACCAGGAACACGATTCCTACCACCAAAGTCATCATAACAGCGAAACTGAGAAATCCCATTCCCGTTGCCAGACCCACCGCCATAGCGAAGAAAATACTGGCAATCTCTTTTGAGCTTCCCGGAACCGATCGAAAACGAATCAGTCCAAATGCCCCAAGAACAGCTACGCTTGTTCCCAGATTTCCATTCACCAACATAATAATCATCTGCACCAACATTGGTAGCATCACCAACGTAATAACAAAATTTTTGCTGAAAGCTCCCTGGCTCATATAGACAGCCGCTATCAAAAATCCCAGCACAAGGGAAACAATGGTACATAATAACGCATTCTGAATTGTCAAACTTCCTTCTACACTACTGAGTATACTGGTAAACATATTTTATTCTCCTCTTCTATATTAGATTCCTCACATTTTCCTTCATTTTCGGGTAAAATGATTCCCTCCGACAATGCTTTCCCATATAATGTACCATATTTCGAAAATGATACAGGATAAATCTCAAGTTCGCAGAGCAAATCTGCCAGCCACACCGGATAAGCCATGGGAACTTTTATCTCCATCAGATAGCTGTCCGGATTCAAAATCCGACACTCACCATCATATGATAGATCCAATCTATGCATTCTGCTCCGGATATTTCTATCAATTGTAATACGAAGCTCCGGATCTTCGTCTCCCACATAAGCTATTCTGTCATATGCCAGATATACTTTCGGTGTTGGGTGATAAAATCTCATAAAATAATCGATTTCCCGCATAATCTGACTGCTGTTTTCCGGTAAAATGCCCTTCTCAAGAAAATCTTTTGCCTGCTCCATAGGAAGAGCAACACGCCTTTTGTACACCACACCATCAAATTTCTTTTTAATTTCCAGAAAAATCTCACTGTCCTCATTGATTTCTCCATAACCACGGACACGAAATTTTTCTTTATACTTTGGTTTTTCCAAGGAATTTCGAATCAGCCCAAAATCATCCGTATCATAATAAATATTGCGTATGGTATGAAGTCCATACTGATCTGCATGAATTTTCCCCGCAACGCCCTTTAAGAACTTCTGATACTGCTCCTGATCCATCCGATACTTTTTTTCCACTCTCTCAAATATTTCTTTATTTGCCATCTGTTTCCCTCCTAAGAATAATTTTAAATGTAAAATGTGTGTAAAGTAAGGGAAAATTGTGAAAAAAGTTTGAAGTTATATTTTTTATATAACAAACAGTACTGTTATCATCACTCACAACATGATATACTTTCTGTATAAATAAATTCAAAAGGGAGAACTAAGAAATGCGCAAAGAACAAGAAGTGTATCAATGTATCCTGGATATCGCACGTAAGAATCCTCGAATCCTCGCAGTTTATATGAATGGTTCCAGAACAAATCCAAATGCAGTTAAAGATATCTTTCAGGATTATGATATTGTTTTTGTTGTTGAAAAAACATCTGATTTTATAAATGATAAGGAATGGATCAATCATTTTGGAAATATTATGTACATGCAGTATCCCGATGAATTCCCGGACTGTTCATGTGATAAAGAAAATTTCTATGGATGGCTTATGCAATTCACCGATGGAATCCGTATCGATCTGCACGTGGAATCTGTATCTCATGCACTTGAATATTTCCAAAAGGGAAAACTGTACAAGATTCTTCTGGATAAAAAACAGCTTCTCCCAAAAATGGCAACTGCCACAGACGAGCAGTATTGGGTAAAAAAGCCCACAAAGGAACAATATCTCGCATGCTGCAACGAATTCTGGTGGTGCAGCAACAATATAGCTAAAGGACTCTGGCGAGAAGAAATCCCTTATGTCCAGGATATGACTAACTTTATTGTACGGAAAGAACTTGAAAAAATGCTTTCCTGGAAAGTTGGGATTTTGGAACATTTTCGTGTCAGTGTCGGCAAATCAGCAAAATATATGTACCGCTGGCTCCCAAAAGAAGATTATGACCGATATTTATCCACTTATTTCGGAGGAAATATATCCGAAGCATGGAAAGCAATCCATATAATGACGGCTCTTTTTGAAGAAACCGCCATCTGGGTTGCTGAACATCTGGAATACAGTTACAACGAAAATGAAGGAAACGCAGCAAAAGAATTCCTTCAACATGTGGAGAAACTACCGAAAGATGCGGCAGATATCTATTAATAGAAGTAATTTTTTAATGAGCAAGGTCATACATGGTATTCAACAATTCTATCCCGGTTTTAGTTTTGAAAACATGACTTCTGAATGTATAGATACTGTCCTTGCTCATTCCATCTTCATATGCATTAACAAGGAAATCCGCCTCCAGTAAAATCTGATAATCCTTTCCATCAACATCCGTATATGTATGATGATGGCCGATCAAATAACATACTCGTTCTGTTTCTTCTTCCGTAATTTTGGGAAAGTCCTGAAGCATTTTCCTGGCATAAGCAGGTCCTTCCTGCTCCTGCAGCTTTCCATTGCATTTACCATATTTTTCTTCACTTGGACGAATCCCAATATCATGCATGATAGCCGCAATATCCAGTATTTTCTGAGTTTGCTCATCCAATCCTTCCAGTTTTCCTATTACATGTGCATATTCATATACTTTTATAAAATGTTGAATACGTCTGGGATCTCCTTTGTCAAATTCGGTCATTTTTATAATCAATTTTTCATTCAACATATATTTACCTTCTTTCTCCAATTTTCTGTTTGTGTCTGTCTTTCGGTGGCTTTCCGCTCAGCTTTCTCCTTCCGGCAGCAAATAGACAAGCTACTAATCAAGATCCTATCCCACTACTTTATTTTATCATCAGCGATTCCTGAACTTTTTCCGCATATATCTGCCAAAATCCGGCAGAAAATGGCGATTTTAAGAGTATCTGTACAGATAGGTCTCCGTTTTTTTCCGGTTATCGCTGTCAAGATCATGACTCTTTCCCTGAATTGGGCGGATAGGTGCCTGCGCATCCTTTATAACGTAAAAAACCGCCGTTTTTACGGCGGTTCCTAGCAGGGGATGAGAGAATCGAACTC
>DETV01000015.1:476-19116 GCA_002361775.1 Eubacterium sp. UBA3279 | reverse complement strand
AAGACTTGACTATATAGGGAGGATGTAATGTTTAAAGCATTTTTGATCAAATATGCAGAGATAGGAATCAAAGGAAAGAATCGTTATATGTTTGAAGATGCTCTAATCCGTCAGATGGAGTATGTCTTGAAGGATGTGGAAGGGACTTTTCGGGTTACGAAAGAACAGGGACGTATTTATGTACAGACAGAAGGCGCTTTTGATTATGATGAGACAGTAGACGCATTAAAAAGAGTATTTGGTATAGCGTTAATCTGTCCTGTGGTTATTAAGGAAGACCAGGGATATGAACAACTGGCTCAGGATGTGGTGGAGTATGTGGAACACGTTTATCCTGATAAAAATAAAACATTTAAAATGTATGTACGCCGGGCAAAAAAGACTTATCCCGGAACATCCATGGAATTAAATGCAAAGCTGGGAGAAAAAATTCTGGAAACATATCCTCAGATGAAAGTAGACGTTCATCAGCCGGAAATTATGATTACAGTGGAAATAAGAGAAAAGATTTATATTTATTCTGAATCCATTCCCGGACCGGGAGGAATGCCTATTGGAACAAACGGTAAAGCCATGCTTCTGTTATCCGGTGGTATCGACAGTCCGGTAGCCGGTTATATGATCGCAAAACGTGGCGTTAAAATTGACGCAGTGTACTTTCATGCTCCGCCATATACCAGTGAACGGGCAAAACAGAAAGTGGTAGATCTGGCAAAACTGGTGGCACGTTACAGTGGTCCTATTCAGCTTCATATTGTGAATTTTACAGATATTCAGTTGTATATTTATGATAAATGTCCTCATGAAGAACTCACAATCATCATGCGTCGTTATATGATGAAAATTGCAGAAGAGATTGGTAAGAAAACAGGATGTCTGGGATTAATTACAGGAGAAAGTATCGGACAGGTGGCAAGTCAGACAGTACAGAGTCTGGCGGCAACCAATGAAGTATGTACAATGCCGGTGTTCCGTCCGGTGATTGGATTTGATAAACAGGAAATTGTGGATATTGCTCTGAAAATCAATACTTATGAGACATCCATTCAGCCTTTTGAAGATTGCTGTACGATTTTTGTTGCAAAACATCCGGTAACAAAACCAAATTTAAAAATCATTAAAAAATCAGAAATGAATCTGGCAGAAAAAATCGAGGAAATGATGAAAACAGCAGTGGATACCGCTGAGGTAATTACAATATCGTAAATGAGAGAAATCCGGAAATAAAAAACCTGTCACATTGATACTGTGACAGGTTTTATCCTAAAACGAAAATTAAGGAATAATCTTTCAGGATCAGAATACAGATTATAAAACATCTGTAATAAAGTTACTGGATGATATAAGGATTCAGTACTTCCAGTACATTTTCCAGGTTGCTTCCTTCCGCATGAATATTCAGATCAATCGGTTTGGAAAGATCCAGGCTGAAGATACCCATGATGGATTTCGCATCAATAACATATCTTCCGGATACAAGATCAAAATCAAATTCATACTTGGAGATATCATTTACGAAAGCTTTAACTTTGTCAATAGAATTAAGTGAAATACTAACTGTTTTCATTATGTGTTCCTCCCAAAATACAGAATATTTATATTTTTTAACTAAGTTTATCTTACCTTTTCACGCTATAAAAGTCAAGGTGAAAGCGTACAAAGATTAAGTAAAATCTATGTATATTGTTGAACAAATAACGAAAGGATAGAAAATAGATATGAAAAAGAAAGTTGCATTGCATAATTTAGGATGTAAAGTGAATGCATATGAGACAGAAGCTATGCAGCAGCTTTTAGAGGCCGCAGGATATGAAATCGTGCCATTTGCGCCGGGAGCTGACGTTTATGTAATTAATACCTGTACAGTAACCAATATAGCAGACAGAAAATCCCGTCAGATGCTTCATAAAGCTAAAAAAATGAATCCGGAGGCTGTAGTGGTAGCAGCAGGCTGTTATGTGCAGGCAGGAAAAGAAAAAGCAGAAGCAGATCCGTCTATAGATCTGATAATTGGGAATAATAAAAAACAGGATCTGATTTCTGTTCTGGAACAATGTCTGGAAACAAAAGAGAGACGAGAAGAAATGATTGACATTTCTCATACAAAAGAATACGAAAAACTTCAGATTGACAGGACGGAAGAACATACCAGGGCGTATATCAAGGTGCAGGATGGTTGTAATCAATTTTGTACGTATTGTGTAATTCCTTATGCCAGAGGAAGGGTACGAAGCAGAAAAACGGCAGATGTGGTGAGAGAAGTGGAAAGACTGGCAATTTCCGGATGTCAGGAAGTGGTTCTTACAGGAATTCATCTCAGTTCTTACGGTGTGGATCGAAAAGAAGATGGCGAAACACTGTTATCTCTGATTCAGGCGGTCCATCAGGTGGAAGGGATCAAAAGAATTCGCCTGGGTTCACTGGAGCCGGGAATCGTGACAGAAGAGTTTGCAAAAGAGTTATCACAGTTAAAAAAAATGTGTCCTCATTTTCATTTATCGCTGCAAAGCGGATGTACAGATACATTGAAAAGAATGAATCGCCGCTATACGGCTCAGGAATACGCTGAAAAATGTGAAATTTTGCGAAAATATTTTTCCTGTCCTGCTCTGACTACGGACGTAATTACCGGATTTCCGGGAGAAACGGAAGAGGAATTTTCCCAGTCCAGAGATTTTGTAGAGAAAATCGGTTTCTATGAAACTCATATTTTCCCCTATTCACGGAGAGAAGGAACGAAGGCGGCAGGTATGCCGGAACAACTTCCGGAGGGAATTAAGAAAGAGCGAAGCCGTGTTCTCATAGAGATCGGAATGAAACATCAGAGAGAATTTATGGAAAAATTCCTGGGACAGAAAAGAGAAGTTTTATTTGAAGAACGACAGGATATTCAGGGAACTGCTTATTGGGTGGGACATACCATGGAATATCTGAAAGTGGCCGTAGTGTCTGACGAAGATCTGGGAAATCGAATTCTGGAAGTGAAATTGAAAGAAATACTTCCAGAAGGAATTATGATCGGAAAAATAGATTAGGTGGAAATAATTTTCAGATAAGAATAGAAATGGATAGTTTAGTAAATTGTTACAATTTCTTCATTGAATTTTTGAATGGTATGTATTAGAATAAGATAGATATCAAATATAATCAAGGGCGTGAAAATATGGCAAATTTAAGTAATACACAGTATTTTAAAGTGAAAACAGAACCGGAAGTTCAGGTAAAAGAAGTTCTGGATGTGGTATATACTGCAATGGAAGAGAAAGGGTATAACCCGGTGAATCAGATTGTAGGGTATATTATGTCCGGAGATCCTACTTATATTACCAGCTACAAGGGAGCCCGCAGTATGATCATGAAAGTGGAGCGGGACGAACTGGTAGAAGAACTTTTGAAAGAGTACATTAAGAACAAATCCTGGGAGAAGCGCTGATGCGGGTTCTGGGATTGGATTATGGATCAAAGACGGTGGGGGTCGCCGTCAGCGATCCGTTAGGTTTAACGGCGCAGGGAGTAGAGATCATCAGACGAAAATCTGAAAACAAGATGCGTCAGACATTAGCCAGGATCGAAGAACTGATTAAAGAATATCAGGTAGAAAAGATCGTGCTGGGATTACCAAAGAATATGAACAATACACTGGGAGACAGGGCTGAGAAATCTCTGGAGCTGAAAGCAACGCTGGAGAGAAGAACAGGTCTGGATGTTGTTATGTGGGATGAACGGTTAACCACAGTTTCTGCCAACAGGGTTCTCATGGAGTCAGGTGTACGCCGGGAGAACAGAAAAGATTATGTAGATGAGATTGCAGCTATTTTTATTTTGCAGAATTATCTGGATTATAACTACAACAAAAGGTAGAAATGTGGGCGCGTAAAGCAGGAAAGTATACGTTTTTCTGTGAAGATACGGGGCCTTTTATAGAAGAATAGAACAGGACGGTAAGGAATTACTATGGATAAGATTACGTTTATTACAGATATGGGAGAAGAAGTAGAATTTTACGTGGAAGAGCAGACCAGAGTGAATGGTGTGGATTATATTTTGGTTTCAGATTCCATGGAAGAGGAAGCAAACGCCTATATTCTGAAAGATTTATCTGCAGATACAGATCTGGAGGCAGATTACGTGATGGTGGAAGATGAAGTGGAATTGGAAGCAATTTCCAAAGTGTTTTCTCAGATGATGGACGATGTGGATATTGAAATGTAGAAGTGTTCGGAATAATGACGGAGGTGCTATTTGAAAAAAAATAATAGTGGAAAATTAAAAATCATTCCTCTGGGCGGACTGGAACAGATAGGAATGAATATTACTGCCTTCGAATATGAAGACAGTATTGTTGTGGTGGACTGCGGTTTATCATTCCCGGAGGACGATATGCTGGGAATCGACCTGGTCATCCCTGATATAACGTATTTAAAAGATAATTATCAGAAAATCAAAGGGTTTGTGATCACCCATGGGCATGAAGATCATATTGGGGCTTTACCCTATGTTTTAAGAGAAATTAATGTGCCGATTTATGCTACCAAGCTTACAATCGGACTTATTGAAAATAAATTAAAAGAACATAATCTACTTCGTACAACAAAAAGAAAAACTATCAAACACGGACAGTCTATTAACCTGGGATGTTTCCGAATTGAATTTATCAAAACAAACCACAGTATTGCAGATGCTTCCGCACTGGCTATTTATTCTCCCGCTGGTATTGTTGTTCATACAGGTGATTTCAAGGTGGACTACACTCCTGTTTTTGGGGATGCCATTGATCTTCAGCGTTTTGCAGAAATAGGAAAAAAAGGCGTACTGGCTTTAATGTGTGACAGTACAAATGCAGAAAGAAAAGGTTTCACCATGTCGGAACGGACAGTGGGAAGAACCATAGATAATCTGTTTGCAGAACATAAAAATACGAGAATTATTATTGCCACATTTGCATCAAATGTTGACCGTGTCCAGCAGATCATCAATTCTGCTTATAAATATGGAAGAAAAGTTGTAGTAGAAGGACGCAGTATGGTGAATGTAATCACTACAGCATCAGAACTGGGCTATCTGAACATTCCTGATAAAACCCTGATTGATATCGACGAAATGAAAAACTATCCGGATGAACAGACAGTACTGATTACCACAGGAAGCCAGGGAGAGTCTATGGCTGCGTTATCCCGTATGGCATCCAATATCCATAAAAAAGTATCTATCAAACCGGGAGATACCATTATATTCAGTTCCAACCCTATTCCGGGAAATGAAAAAGCGGTATCCCGGGTGATCAATGAATTATCTTCTATGGGGGCAGATGTTATTTTCCAGGATGTTCACGTATCCGGACATGCCTGTCAGGAAGAAATTAAATTGATTTATTCTCTGGTGAAACCGCAGTATGCGATTCCGGTGCATGGAGAGTATCGCCATTTGAAAGCTCAGGCTGGTCTTGCGGAGGAGCTGGGTATTCCAAAAGAGAATATTTTTATCATGTCTTGCGGAGATGTGATGGAATTAAACAGCGAGTCAGCGGCAGTTACCGGAAAAGTTCATACAGGAGCAATTCTTGTAGACGGACTGGGTGTGGGCGATGTGGGCAATATCGTTTTGCGGGATCGTCAGCATCTGGCAGAGGACGGCATTATGATCGTTGTGCTGACCCTGGAAAAATACAGCAATCAGCTATTGGCAGGACCGGATATTGTATCCCGGGGATTTGTGTATGTAAGAGAGTCTGAAGATCTGATGGGACAGGCAAAGAGTGTGGTGGAAGATGCCATTGATTCCTGTCTGGATCGGAGGATTTCTGATTGGGGCAAGATGAAGTCTGTAATCAAAGATTCTCTGGGAGAGTTTTTATGGAAGCGGACGAAGAGACGTCCTATGATTTTACCGATAATTATGGAGGCATAAGATTACATGGATAAAGTACAGATGTGTGTGGATTCCCTGATTGAAGCGATCAAGGAAGGGGAAGCATATCAGCGCTATGTAGAATGTGAAGAAAAACTGAAAGAGGAGCCGGAACTGAGAGAAGAAATTGACAGATTTCGTACAGAAGTATATCTTCTCAATAACAGCGAGGACTGCAGTGAAGACCTGTTTGAAAAAATCGATCAGTTTGAACGGGACCACCGTGAATTTCGGAAAAATCCTCTGGTGAATGAATTTCTTGAGGCAGAACTGGATGTGTGTAAACTCCTGCAGAGAGTATCAAACAGAATCCAGAGTGGAGTGAAGATAAAAATTCCATATCTATAAAAAGGAGAAGTATGGCGAAAAAAAGAAAAAAAGATACCGCCTATCGGGCAGCCGTCAATGGTGCAAAAAGTGTACTCCGGATATTGGTGTATATCTGTGTGATTCTGGCAATTGTTTTTGCCGGGAAAACAGCCTATAGTTTTGGTTATCTTATTTTTGATCAGCATCCTATGGCGGCAACGGAAGAAGAAGGTCAGGATGTGACTGTCATTGTAAAAGAAGACGACAGTGTCTATGACATTGGAAAAAACCTGAAAGCAAAAGGTCTGATTGAAGATCCGGTCATTTTCTGGGCGCAGGAAAAGTTATCTGATTACAGTGGAAAGATAAAACCGGGAACGTATCTGTTGAACACATATGAAAATGTGAACCAGATGCTTTCTGTGTTGTCCGGAGAAAATACAGAGGGACAGCCTTCACAGGAGAACTCTGAAAAAGAAGAAAGTCAGGAGGATTCCCAGGAGTGATAGTAGACGAGCGTATGGTAACCTATATAAATTCACTGGATGAAGGTCATACGGTATTTTTAGAAGAATTGGAAGCAGAGGCAAAAAAAGACCGGGTTCCGATTATTCGAAGAGAAATGCAAAGCTTTCTGAAGTTCCTTCTGGCAGCAGTACGTCCGAAAAATATTTTGGAAGTGGGAACTGCTGTGGGATTTTCAGCGCTTTTCATGTGTGAATATAATCCGGTACCCTGCAAAATCGTTACGATTGAAAACTATGAGAAGAGAATTCCCATTGCCCGGGAAAACTTCAAAAAAGCCCACCGGGAAGATCAGATAGAATTACTTGCAGGGGATGCGGCAGACATACTGAAAACTTTGGAATGTCCCTTTGATTTCATTTTTATGGATGCAGCAAAAGGACAGTATCTTCATTTTCTTCCGGAAGTTTTGCGGCTTTTATCTCCGGGAGGTATTCTGGTATCAGATAATGTACTTCAGGAAGGAGATATTATTGAGTCACGATTTGCAGTGGAACGGCGGAATCGGACTATTTACAAACGGATGCGGGAGTATCTGTATGAATTGAAACATAATGATCAGTTGGTAACGTCCCTGATTCCCCTGGGAGATGGAGTTGCCTTAAGTACAAAGCGATAGGAGATAACATCATGAGAATTCCGGAGTTACTTGTTCCGGCCAGCAGCTTGGAAGTTTTAAAAGTGGCAGTAGTTTTTGGAGCAGATGCTGTCTATATTGGAGGAGAGGCTTTTGGACTTCGTGCAAAGGCAAAGAACTTTTCCAAAGAGGATATGATAGAAGGAATAAAGTTTGCCCATGAACATGGAGTGAAAGTGTATGTGACAGCTAATATTCTGGCGCATAATCAGGATCTTGAAGGAGTGCGGGATTATTTCGAAGAATTGAAAGAGATTGGTCCGGATGCTTTGATCATCTCAGATCCGGGGATTTTTATGATTGCCAAAGAAGTATGTCCCCAGATTGAACGTCATATCAGTACCCAGGCAAATAATACTAATTATGGAACGTATCAGTTCTGGTATCAACAGGGAGCGAAGAGAGTCGTATCCGCCCGGGAACTGTCTTTGGATGAATTGAAAGAAATTAGAAAACGTATTCCGGAAGATATGGAAATAGAAACATTTATTCATGGAGCTATGTGTATTTCATATTCCGGAAGGTGCCTTCTCAGTAATTACCTGACGGGAAGAGATTCTAATCAGGGAGCTTGTACCCATCCTTGCCGTTGGAAATATTCTATAATGGAAGAAAGTCGTCCCGGCGAATATTTTCCGGTATTTGAAAATGAGAGAGGAACTTTTATTTTCAATTCCAAGGATCTGTGTATGATCGAGCATATTCCGGATCTGATAGAAGCAGGGATTGACAGCCTGAAGATAGAGGGACGGATGAAAACGGCATTGTATGTGGCTACAGTAGCCAGGACCTATCGGAAAGCCATTGATGACTATCTGAAAGATCCGGCACTGTATGAAAAGAATATGCCCTGGTATCAGGAGCAGATATCAAACTGCACCTACCGTCAGTTTACTACAGGATTTTTCTATGGCAAGCCTGACAAAGAAGCACAGATTTATGATAATAACACGTATATCAAAGAATATACTTATCTGGGAATTGTGGGAGAAAGAAATCATGAAGGTTGTTACCGCATTTCTCAAAGAAATAAATTCTCTGTGGGCGAATTGATCGAGGTTATGAAGCCCAATGGAGATAATATAGAAGTGACTGTGAAAAGTATTCAGGATGAAGAAGGAAATTTTATGGAAAGTGCGCCTCATCCCCAGCAGATTTTGTATATTGATCTGGGGACAGAGTTGGACACCTTTGACATTTTACGAAGAAAAGAACCGGTCACGGAGTTTTAAAACAGCATTCTTTTCTATGCGGGAGACATAGGAGCGGCTGATTCCCAGCCGTTTTCCTATCACCCGTTGAGTCATTTCTTCATTTCCGTAAAGTCCATATCGATATTTGATCACGTCATATTCCAGTGGAGTGAGTACTTCTTTCAGAAGACAGTAGAGTTTTCTTGTATTTTCTTTTTGAATACAGGTATCTGTAATATCATCTTCATTTCCTTCCACAATATCCAGCAAATGAATTTCATTTCCTTCTTTATCTGTTCCAATCGGTTCATACAGTGACACTTCCCGGGAGAGTTTTTTTCTGTTTCTCAGCATCATCAGTAATTCATTATCAATACATCGGGCGGCATATGTGGCCAATCGGCTGCCCTTATTCATATCATAAGTGGAAACTGCTTTGATAAGTCCTATAGTTCCAATGGAAATCAGATCATCCAGATCTTCTTCCAATCCCTGATACTTTTTAACTACATGAGCTACCAGCCGGAGATTTCTTTCAATCAGTATGTCTCGGGCTTGACTGTCACCCTGTTGGTATCTCTGAAGATATAATTTTTCCTCTTCCACAGTGAGGGGTTTTTGAAATGTTTTCAAGTCGGCACCTCAAAAGGGGGATTTTACGTCGTTGCCCGGAGCAACGATGGTAAAGAGTTTTATTTAATGTATGCAAAAAGAAAAAATATTGTGCTTTTCCAAGAAAAGATGTTTTTATAAGAGAAAGAGAGGCGAGGTTATGTATACAAGTATTTTATCAGCCAGTCTGCAGGGGCTGGATGCAGTTCCTGTACAGGTGGAGGTGGATGTAAGTAATGGATTCCCTGGATTTTTTATGGTGGGAAATTTAAGCGGACAGGTAAAGGAGGCTCAGGACAGAGTGAGAACCGCTCTTCATAATATGAATATTTCCATGCCGCCGAAAAGAATCACTATCAATTTGTCACCGGGAGATATTCTGAAGACGGGAACCGGATTTGATCTTCCCATAGCAGCAGGAATTATGGAAACTATGGGACACCTTCCTCCAGATTCCTTTAAGGGGATTATGATAGCGGGTGAAATCGGTCTGGACGGGTGTATCCGACAGGTACGGGGAATTCTGGCGATGACTGCTCTTGCAAAAGATATGGGATGCAGAGCCTGTATTGTTCCCAGAGAAAATCTGAAGGAGGCCAGGATGATTGAAGATATTTCACTGGCGGGAGTGGGAAATTTGGAAGAATTTATTGAGACAGTAAAGAAAAAAGCATGGAAAAAGGAGAAAAATCATATAGAAGATAATAAAGAGGAAAGGGTGTGGGAACAGGATTTCTCAGACGTGCGTGGACAGATACCGGCAAAGCGGGCGGCGCTTTTGGCTGCGTCCGGATTTCATAATATATTGTTAATGGGGACACCCGGATCGGGAAAAACAATGATTGCCAGAAGAATGATATCATTACTTCCGGAACTTACCCATAAAGAAAAACTGGAGATCACAGGTATTTACAGTGTGGCAGGAATGCTTTCAAAAGAGGCGCCGCTGGTGGAAAAAAGACCTTTTCGGTCTCCCCATCACACTATTTCACCTCAGGCGCTTGCTGGAGGAGGACGGATTCCGGTTCCGGGAGAGATAACGCTGGCTCACAGGGGCGTGCTGTTTTTAGATGAATTTCCGGAAATGTCCAGAAGCAGTCTGGAAATACTTCGGCAGCCGTTGGAAGAAAAAGAAATATGGATCGCAAGGACCGGAGGCAGGTTTTGCTTTCCGGCGGGGTTTCTTCTGGTAGCGGCTATGAATCCCTGTCCCTGTGGGTATTATCCGGACAGAAATAAATGCTGCTGTACGCCGGGTGAAATCAGCCGATATCTGAACCGAATCAGTCAGCCTTTGCTGGATCGGATTGATCTGTGTGTGGAAACAACAGCACCTACATACAGTGAATTTCGTAATTTCAGAAAAGAGGAGCGGTGGTCAACGAAAATAATGAAAGAGAAGGCGGAAAATGCTCAAGCCATACAAAAAATGAGATATAAAAATGAAAATTTTCATTTTAACGGGGAAATTCCTCCGGAAAAAATCAGCCAGTATTGTATAACAAACGCAGAGGGAGAAAAACTTTTGCAGGAAGCATTTTCTCAAATGAAGATTAGTGGAAGAGCATGTAACAGGATATTAAAAGTAGCGAGAACGGCGGCGGATCTGGAAGAAAGTGAAATAATACGAGAAGAACATATTGGAGAAGCTATTGGTTTTCGCAGTATGGATAAGAGTTACTGGAGGTGAAAAGATGCAGATGAAAAGAGTTACACAGGACCAAAAGGAGTATCCGGAAAAATTAAAATATATTCCGGACAGTCCGGAAACAATATGGTATATGGGAAAACTGCCGGAAAATAATTCCCCGGGACTGGCAATTGTTGGGGCAAGGAATTGCAGCAGTTACGGGAAGAATATGGCTTTTGAGTTTGCCAGGATATTGGCAGAAGAAGGAATAGATATTATCAGTGGCCTGGCGGCAGGGATAGATGGAGAAGCCCATAAAGGAGCAATAGCCGGAGGGGGAAAAACATTTGGAATTATGGGGTGTGGTGTGGATATCTGTTATCCGGCAGGAAACAGAAATATTTATGAACAGATAAAAAATCAGGGAGGTATCTTGTCGGAGTACGAGCCGGGAAGTCCTCCGCTGGCATATCATTTTCCAAGACGCAACCGGCTGATCAGCGCTCTGGCAGATGCCGTACTGGTGATAGAAGCAAAAGAGAAAAGCGGATCTCTTATAACGGCAGACCTGGCTTTGGAACAGGGAAAAACTGTTTTTGCACTGCCAGGACGAGTAGGCGATCTGTTAAGCGTGGGGTGTAACCGACTGATTTACCAGGGAGCAGTACCAGCCTGGAAACCGGAAATTATATTGGAAGAGATGAATTGGGAAGGAAAAAAGAAGGGTTTTTCCGGGGGAGACAGAGAAAAAAGATGTTTAGGTCTTGCCAGAGAGGATAATTTGGTGTATAGTTGTCTCGATTTAACCCCAAAGGCAGTTACCTGTCTTCAGGAAGAAACAGGTTTATCAGCAGGGCGTCTTCTGACATCATTACAACATCTTCAGACGGCTCAACTGGCGGAAGAAGTATGGAAGAATTATTATGTCAGAAAACCGTGATGGGGAAAGAAGAGAAAATTTCATGGTATTGTATAGTATCGGGGAGGAAAACATTGGCAAAATATCTTGTGATCGTGGAATCACCGGCAAAAGTTAAAACAGTTAAAAAGTTTCTTGGAAGTAATTATGAAGTGGCGGCATCTAACGGGCATGTAAGAGATTTGCCCAAAAGTCAGATGGGAATTGATATAGAGAATGATTTTGAGCCGAAATATATTACCATCAGAGGAAAGGGAGAGTTGTTGGCAGGACTTCGTAAGGCGGCAAAAAAAGCTGACAAAGTTTATCTGGCAACCGACCCGGACCGGGAGGGAGAGGCAATTTCCTGGCATTTATCGAAGGCGTTAAATCTGGATGAAAAAAAGATGCGCAGGATTACTTTCAATGAGATTACAAAAGGGGCTGTAAAAGAATCCATAAAACACGCCAGAGATATTGATATGAATCTGGTGGATGAACAGCAGGCAAGAAGGGTGCTTGACAGGATGGTGGGATACAAGATCAGTCCGCTGTTATGGCAAAAAATAAAAAGAGGTTTAAGCGCAGGAAGGGTACAGTCTGTAGCGCTGCGGATCATCGGAGACAGAGAAGATGAAATCAATGCATTTATACCGGAAGAGTACTGGACGTTGGATGCATCTTTTCACATTCCGGGGGAGAAGAAAGCTCTTGTCGCCAAATTTTACGGAAAAGAAAAACAGAAAATGAATATCTCTTCCAAAGAAGAACTGGATCAGATCCTTGGAGAATTGGAGGGGGTGGAATATCAGGTAAAAGATGTGAAGAAAGGAGAACGAACCAGAAAATCTCCGCTTCCGTTTACCACCAGCACATTGCAGCAGGAAGCAGCAAAAACATTGAATTTTTCCACACAAAAGACGATGCGTCTGGCCCAGCAGCTTTATGAGGGTGTGGATATTAAGGGAAATGGTACGGTAGGTTTGATTTCCTATCTGCGTACAGACTCCACCAGAATTTCAGAAGAAGCAGACCATATGGCAAGAGAATTTATTCAGGATCAGTATGGTGACGCTTATGTGGCAAAGCTGGAAGAGAAGAAAGAAGGAAAGAAAAATGTTCAGGACGCCCATGAAGCTATCCGTCCCACTGATGTGAAGAGACTTCCTGCCCTGATCAAAGATTCTTTATCCAGAGATCAGTTCCGTTTATACCAATTAATTTGGAAAAGATTTGTGGCAAGTCGTATGAAACCTGCGGTGTATGAAACCACATCGGTCAAAATTGCAGGAGGAGAATATATTTTCACAGTATCTGCTTCCAAACTGCTTTTTGACGGATTTATGTCTGTATATACACAGGAAGATGAAGAAAAAGTGCAGAATAATATACTGGTAAAAGGTCTGGATGAAAATACAGTTCTTGAATTCCAGAGCTTTGACAGTCAGCAGCATTTTACTCAGCCCCCGGCGCATTATACGGAGGCGTCTCTGGTAAAAACGCTTGAAGAACTGGGAATAGGACGTCCAAGTACGTATGCGCCTACCATAACTACAATTATAGCGAGACGGTATGTGGCAAAGGAGCAGAAAAATTTATATATGACAGAACTGGGAGAAGTAGTCAATAATATGATGAAAAAAGCATTTCCCAGTATTGTGGATGTGAATTTTACAGCTACTCTGGAAGACCTGCTGGATAAAGTGGGAGACGGAACAGTAGACTGGAAGGTGGTTGTGCGAAACTTCTATCCGGATTTGGATGAAGCTGTAAAAGCGGCAGAAAAGGAACTGGAAGAGGTAAAACTGGAAGATGAAGTTACAGATGTGATCTGTGAAAATTGTGGAAGAAACATGGTGATCAAGTATGGTCCCCATGGAAGATTCCTGGCATGTCCGGGATTTCCTGAGTGCCGCAACACCAAACCATACCTTGAAAAAATCGGCGTCCCCTGTCCGAAATGTGGCAAAGAACTGGTACTCAGAAAAACGAAAAAAGGAAGAAAGTATTACGGCTGTGAAGATAATCCGGAATGTGATTTTATGTCATGGCAGAAACCGCTGAAGGAAAAATGTCCTGATTGCGGCGGTTACATGGTGGAAAAGGGAAATAAAAAGGTTTGTGCAGATGCCCATTGCGGGTATGTGGCTGCAAAACATGAAGAAAAGTAAACAAAGAGGGCAAAAAAGCCGTTTGAAACCGCAGGGAGAAGAAAATTCCCTGTGGTTTTTCTTTTGGAATAGTTCTTAATCCTATCCTGTGAGTTGTAAGGAATTTATCCGTAAATATTCTTACTGTGAACAGTACCGATTATTTGAAAAAGAACGAATATTTAGAAAATAACATTGAAATATTTCAATTTGCATGATACAATAAAAAAGAGAAATGAAAGTCAGTAACTGAAGAACAGTGGAGAAATAAAGCTGGAAAGGAGTAGAAAATGAGCGTACAATTATTGGACAAAACCAGAAAAATCAACAAGCTGCTGCACAATAACAGTTCAACAAAAGTAGTGTTTAACGATATTTGTAAAGTTATGATGGAAACATTGGATTCCAATATTCTGGTAATCAGTAAAAAGGGGAAAGTCCTTGGAGTAAGCCTGTGCCCGGGTGTTGAAGAAATTAAGGAATTGATTGAAGATCAGGTGGGAAGTCATGTTGATTCCCTGTTAAATGACAGATTTTTAAGTGTTTTATCCACAAAAGAGAATGTTAATCTTCAGACCCTGGGATTTGAAGGGGAAAATATCGAAAAGTATTGTGCAATTATCAATCCGATTGATATAGCAGGAGAACGTCTGGGAACAGTATTTATGTATCGCAGCCAGAAGCAATATGATATAGAAGATATTATTGTCAGTGAATATGGAACTACAGTAGTTGGGCTGGAGATGATGCGTTCCGTTAATGAAGAAAACGCAGAAGAAGCAAGAAAAGTCCAGGTTGTAAAATCGGCGTTTAGTACACTTTCATTTTCTGAATTGGAAGCGATTATTCACATTTTCGATGAATTAGATGGTGATGAAGGAATTTTAGTAGCCAGCAAGATTGCTGATCGGGTGGGGATCACCAGATCGGTTATTGTCAACGCATTGAGAAAATTTGAAAGTGCAGGGGTTATCGAATCCCGTTCCAGTGGAATGAAAGGAACATATATTAAAGTATTGAATGAAGTGATTTTTGATGAACTGGAAGAGCTGAAGGCGCGGAAAAATCTGAAAAATCATGAAAAAAATGTTTAATAATAAGCTGACTTATAAAAAAGATACCGCACAAAACGGTATCTTTTTTTGATGTGGTTCATAGAATAGATTTCAGGAAAACTTTTATAATAGTAATTGTAAAATATAAAAAAGGGAGATAATATGAGTAAAAAGAAGAAATAAAGAGGATATATAAGAAAATATAAAAAAAACAGGCATAAATTGAAGTTGCGAAAATAGAATAAAATAACTAATATATGACTATCGGTAGCACTCGAGGAAAGCGAGTGCTAATAAAGAGGCTTTTATTTTAATTAAGGAGGCAATAGATATGAAATTAGTACCATTGGGAGACAGAGTTGTTTTAAAACAGTTAGAAGCAGAAGAAACCACAAAATCAGGAATTGTATTACCAGGTAATGCACAGGAGAAGCCACAGCAGGCAGAAGTTATTGCTGTAGGCCCTGGCGGTGTTGTAGATGGCAAGGAAGTAGTTATGCAGGTATCTGTAGGGGATAAAGTTATTTATTCCAAATATGCAGGTACAGAGGTTAAGCTTGACGATGATGAATTTATAGTAGTACGCCAGAATGATATAGTTGCAAAGGTTGAGGACTAATTACAGCTATAGCAGGCAGCAATAAACATTTTATAAATTGATTTGATTTGAATGGAGGAAAATATATTATGGCAAAAGAGATTAAGTTTGGGGCAGAAGCCAGGGCAGCACTTGAAGCAGGTGTTAATAAACTTGCAGATACAGTCAGGGTTACTTTAGGACCAAAAGGAAGAAATGTAGTTCTTGACAAATCATTTGGTGCACCACTTATTACAAATGATGGTGTTACAATAGCAAAGGACATAGAGCTTGAAGATGGTTTTGAAAATATGGGCGCACAGCTTGTTAAAGAAGTTGCTACAAAGACAAATGATGTAGCAGGTGATGGTACTACAACAGCTACAGTCCTTGCACAGGCTATGGTAAATGAAGGAATCAAGAACCTTGCAGCAGGTGCCAACCCTATTATTCTCCGTAAAGGAATGAAGAAAGCATGTGACTGTGCAGTTGATGCTATTGCAGAAATGAGTTCAAAGGTTACAGGCAAAGACCAGATAGCTAAAGTTGCCGCTATTTCAGCAGGTGATGAATTTGTTGGTGAAATGGTTGCTGATGCAATGGAAAAGGTTTCTAACGATGGTGTAATTACAATAGAAGAATCCAAAACAATGAAAACTGAACTTGACCTTGTAGAAGGTATGCAGTTTGACAGGGGTTATGTTTCAGCTTATATGGCTACAGATATGGATAAGATGGAAGCAAACCTTGATAATCCATATATCCTTATAACAGATAAAAAGATTTCAAATATCCAGGAAATCCTTCCTTTATTGGAGCAGGTTGTACAGCAGAGTGCAAAACTCCTTATTATTGCAGAGGACGTAGAAGGTGAAGCCCTTACAACACTTGTAATTAACAAGTTAAGGGGAACATTTAATGTAGTAGCTGTAAAAGCCCCTGGATATGGTGACAGAAGAAAAGCAATGCTTGAAGATATAGCAATCCTTACAGGCGGCACAGTTATTTCAGAAGAAGTAGGGCTTGACCTTAAAGATACGACAATGGAACAGCTTGGACGTGCTAAATCAGTTAAGGTACAGAAAGAAAATACAATTATTGTTGACGGCCTTGGCGACAAGGATGCAATTTCTTCAAGAATTACACAGATAAGGTCACAGATTGAAGAAACAACATCTGATTTTGATAAAGAGAAACTCCAGGAAAGGCTTGCTAAACTTGCAGGTGGTGTAGCTGTAATCCGTGTTGGTGCTGCTACAGAAACAGAAATGCAGGAAGCTAAACTCCGTATGGAAGATGCACTTGCAGCAACAAGGGCTGCTGTTGAAGAAGGTATTATTTCAGGTGGTGGTTCAGCATATATCCATGCAGCTAAAAAGGTTGCAGACCTTGCTTCAACACTTGAAGGTGACGAAAAGACAGGTGCTAACATTATCTTAAAGGCACTTGAATCACCACTTATGATAATTGCACAGAATGCAGGGCTTGAAGGTGCTGTAATTATCAATAAGGTACGTGAATCAGAAGCAGGTACAGGATTTGATGTATTAAAAGAAGAATATACAAATATGGTGCAGGCTGGTATTGTTGACCCTGCAAAGGTTACAAGAAGCGCACTCCAGAATGCAACAAGCGTAGCATCTACACTTCTTACAACAGAATCTGTAGTGTCTACAATTAAAGAAGAAGCTCCTGCAATGCCAGCAGGCGGCGGTGCCCCAATGGGAATGATGTAATTTAAACAGAAGTTAATATAGCACAGGTATAAAGCCTCTGGGCTAAAAGGGCGTGTCTGGTTTCCAGGCACGCCTTTATAAGTTACAAAATCCTGTCTTATAAAAAAATGGTTTTTGTAGTATAATAATTATACAGCTTATCTGGAAAAACGCAAAACCAGCGTTTTTCATCTTTATTTGAGCCGCCGGAGGCGGCATGGGGGATTATTATGGAAATTGTATTTAGTGAATTACCAGAGAATGATATTATCGGTATGGCACAGTCAGGAAATGACCAGGCAATGACATTTATAATGGAAAAATATAAAAGCCTGGTACGCCAGAAGACCCTTCCATTTTTTTTAACAGGTGGTGATAAAGAAGATTTAATCCAGGAAGGCATGATAGGGCTTTATAAGGCAATATGTGATTATCTTCCAGAAAGGGAAGCTTCATTCAGGACATTTGCTGAACTATGCATATCAAGACATATTTATTCTGCTATAAAGATTTCCAACAGAATGAAAAACCAGCCATTAAATACATATATTTCAATATATGCACCTGCATTTTCTGTTAATAATGAGCCAGCTGAGGCTGATTTTATGATAGACCATGAACTAGAGATTGCAGAGGGCAACCCGGAAGATATTGTAATTGGAAGGGAAAGTGCTGTATTTACACAGAAACAGCTTTTTAAAAGCCTTAGCAAAATGGAGAAGCAGGTTCTTAAACGGTATCTTTATGGCATGACATACCAGGAAATAGCAGCAGATATGGACAAGCCGCCTAAGTCCATTGATAATGCGCTTCAAAGAATTAAAGCAAAGTTAAGCAGGCAGCGGAATTTTGAAAGTTTTTAAAATATGCTTGAAATAAATTAAAATTTATTATATAATAGTGTGTGTTCGGGATTACAATTGGATATTTTGTGCTGCTATGGCTCAGCAGGCAGAGCGTCGCCTTGGTAAGGCGGAGGNNGGCGGCATGGGGGATTTTTATGAAAGAACGTATTGCATATGTTGATGCGGCAAAAGGGCTTAGTATACTTATGATAGCATTAGGCCATATTACAAAGTTCGGCAATCCGGTTGATTTATGGATGGCGTCTTTTAAAGTATCAATATTTTATATAATATCAGGTTTTCTTATGTCTTACTCAGGCTCAGCAAAAAACAGGAGTTTTGGGGTATTTGCAGGAAAAATTATAAAAAGCCTTGGGATACCATATGTTATATTCAGCATAGCAGGGACTTTATTTAAGACAGCCTGCGTTTACTTGAAACATAAGCCGGCAGAAAAAATATGGGATACATTTTTAAGTTATCTTTATGACAGTATATTTTTAAAAGGTGTAAACTCAATGTGGTTTATACCAACACTTTTTATTGGTGAATTAATATTTTTCTGGCTTTTAAGAAGCCCTAAAGTA
>DETV01000015.1:0-159 GCA_002361775.1 Eubacterium sp. UBA3279 | reverse complement strand
GGGTTCAAATCCCGTTAGCAGCTTATTATTGTGTTGGTATTGGAACTTCCAGAGGATTTATTTTCTGGAAGTTTTTGGTTTGGATATAATGTTTTCATATATTTTAAGACAAAAAAAGAACCGCTGGAGAAGCGATTCTTAAAGGAGAAGGTATGAAAA
>DETV01000006.1 GCA_002361775.1 Eubacterium sp. UBA3279 | reverse complement strand
TTTTATATTATCTTGTGTGGGAAGAATGTCAAGATATTTTTATAAATAATACATATGATTGACGGAAATGAAAACAAGTGTTACTCTGTAAATATCTGTATTTGGAGGGGAAAAGTAATATATCAGGATGAGAAAGAGAGGAGAGCGATATGGAGTATATTCTTTGGATGGCGGTGGTTTTACCCGTTATTTTTTGCGGGGGAGTTCTTCACTATAAATTGAAAGAACAGAAAAATGATTTATGGAATCTGATACCCAAGTGTCTTTCTACCTGGATGATGGTATGTACGGCAATGATAGGAGTGGTAAAGTTTCATCATCGGGAAAATGATATTTGGATTCTGATTGCCATGATTTTTTTTATTGTAGCAGATGCGTTGTTGGGAATTCAGTTTTTTGTAGGAATGGGAGTTTTTGCGGCAGGCCATCTTTCTTTGATCGTCTGGTTTTTGCAGCAGGGATATTTTACCTTGGCCTATTTGCCTGTCTGGATTCTGGGAATGCTGGTGATGATTTTTGCATTTCGAAAAGAGCTGAGTAAAGGAAAAGAAGATCCCAGATTATATCTGATGTTATTATATCCCGCTGTTTTGATGGCAATGATGGCAATGGCGGTATGCCTGCCCTTTACAGCAGGCCCCCGGTATTGGTGGATCGGAGCGGGTTCGGTGATGTTTGTGATTTCAGATATGATGGTGGGAAAGAACTTTTTTGGAAATTTACCTGAAAAAGCAGGATTTTGGGCATTGCTTCTTTATTATATTGGAATTTTAGGGATTGCCATGATGACCTGGGCATAAATTTGGAAAGAAAGAGGAAACGTATGAATCGGATATTATATTTGGAAGGAAGTTCTGGTATCAGCGGAGATATGACGGTGAGCGCATTGTTGGATCTGGGAGCTTCCAGAACATTTATGGAAAATGAAATAAAGAAACTTCCGTTGGAGGGGTATCGCCTTTTAGTGGGGCGCACAGTAAAAAATGGAATCGACGCCTGTGCTTTTTATGTGGAATTGGATGAAAACAGTCCACAGCCTCTCAGAGATTACAGGCAGATCCGGGAAATGTTGTGTCAGTCTTCCCTGGAAGAACAGGTGCGGGAGATGGCGCTTCGGATATTTACAGTGCTGGCGCAGGCAGAAGCGAAAGTTCATGGAACAACAATGGAGAAAGTCCATTTTCATGAAGTGGGAGCGGTGGATTCCATTATTGATATTGTGGGAGCGGCAGCCTGTTTTGTGAATCTGGGAATTTCTCAGGTTGCAGTGGGAACTTTGATGGAAGGAACAGGAACTATATGGTGTCAGCATGGAAGAATCCCTGTTCCTGTACCCGCTACGGCAGAGTTAGTCAGTACCTATGGTCTTTCCGTACAGTTTACCCAGGTAAAAGGAGAAATGATCACACCCACAGGGGCGGCTATTGCGGCGGCAATGCGAAACAGAGAATTGCCTGAAAAATTTACAATAGAAAAAATAGGGACAGGCTCCGGTGAGAAGGATTTTCCTCATGCAAATATACTTCGAGCCATGATTCTTCAGGAAACAGAAGAATCGTCGGTGATGGTGCTGGAAACCAATGTGGATGACTGTACGGGAGAACAACTGGGATACCTTCAGGAAATATTATTGGAAGCGGGAGCTTTGGACGCAGTTTTTCGTCCCATATTGATGAAAAAATCCCGTCCGGCATATCAGCTTCAGGTGGTTTGCAAAAAGGAATATACAGAAGAACTGGAAAAAATAATTTTTCGCGAGACAACCACCATTGGAATCCGAAGATATCCGGCAGAGAGAACAGTTTTGGAGAGAAAAATATTTTCTTTAAAAATGCCGGAAGGCGCCGTGAAAGTGAAAGTATGCCATATGGGGCAGGAAACATTCTGGTATCCGGAGTATGAAGATGTAAAGAAATATTGCAAAAAAACAGGGAAACCATTTATGGAAATACATAAAGAGGTACAGGATAAGGCAAGAGAAAAATTTGAGGTGGAAAGATGATGGAAGAGATAAGAGGGCAGACATTTTCTCAAAAACAGGAAATGTTGGTAAAACAATTAAAAGAAGAAACAAAAAATCCGGTATGTCTTGCATTATCCGGCGGTGTAGACAGTTCTCTTCTTGCAGCGCTGATTGGTAAATGTGCTGCAGAAAACGGAACAAAGGCTTATGGAGTGACTTTTGATACTGTTCTCCATCCGGCGGCAGATATGGAGGCAGCCCGGAAAGCAGCAGAAGAAGGGGGATTACTTCATAAGGTAATCTCGGTAAATGAACTGGAATTTGAAAGAATCAAAAACAATCCAAAAGACAGGTGTTATATTTGTAAAAAGGGCCTGTTTCAAAAATTAAAAGGGTTTGCAGAGAATCATGGAGTAAGGACTATATACGAAGGTTCAAATTATGATGATCTCTCCCAGTACAGGCCGGGGATGAAAGCAGTGAAGGAACTGGAAATTTCCAGTCCTCTGCTGGATCATGGATTTACGAAAAAAGAAATTCGGGAATGGGCGTCACAGTTGGGTATTTCTTCCGCTTCCCGTCCTTCCTCACCCTGTATGGCTACCCGGCTTCCTTACAATGAAGAATTAGATCTTTTTACTCTGCGCAGGATTGAGGCGGCAGAAGAAGCGTTGAAGGAGCTTGGCTTTGGAGTAATTCGGGTACGGCTGCACAAAGATGTGGCTCGTCTGGAAATTCCTGTGGAACAATTTTCTCAGGCGCTGGAGCAGGTGGTACTTATAAGAAATATATTGAAATCGTTGGATTTTCGATATATTACTCTGGATCTGGAAGGATTTCGCAGCGGAAGTATGGATATATAGACGGATTTACTTTTCTGAAATTGGGATTTCACAATGTAAATACCTGAAATAATTCGGCAGCAGGGAAAAAATTCCTGCTGCCAGATAAAAAAGATTATGGGTTAATTTCCATGAAGTCAATCCATAAATCATCATAAATATTGACTTTTATTTTGTCCTGGAAGGTGTAGGAAGATACTTCAAACTTGCTTTCTTCCAAGTGATACACAAGCACAGTGCGATTTATAGGATTTACAATCCAATATTCCCGAACGCCTGCGTCAGCATAAAGGTTCAGTTTTCTTATATAGTCATGACTGGAATTACCAGGGGATATGATTTCAATAATCCAGTCCGGCGCACCTGTGCAGCCTCTTTCTGTGAGTTTGTTGCGGTCACATATAACGCTTATATCAGGTTCAACAATGGTTTTTTTCTCTTCCCATAATTTAACTGCAAACGGAGCTGGATAGACCTTGCAGGAACCTTTTTTTGATTTGATGTATTGATGTATTGCGGCGTGTAATTCGCTTAATATCTCCTGATGAATACGGCTGGGAGCAACCTGGTAATAAATCTGACCGTCTATCAGTTCGGCTCGTACATCTTCGGGAAGAGCATAATAATCAATTTCTGTGTAAAGCTGTTTTTCTGGTCTTGCCATAATTACAACTCCTTTCATGGAAACTTAAAAATAGAGTTTCCTTTTCTGACCTATCTTAATTATACATGATAAATATAGTGTAGTAAACCTGAGATTAAGCGAATGGTACCTCAAAAAGCTAGTTTGGACGGTAAGGTTGGGGGATAGAGAAAAAAGCATTTTTAAAAATAGTGCTTGCAACACCAAACCGACAGTTCTCATCGAGGTGCTACGGGATCGTGAAGGAATATTGAATTAGCTGTTGTACCAAGAAGAAAACAGGATGTTTTGAATATTTAGGATAAGGTACTGTTTATGTGTACAAAGGGATGAGTCAGTGTGATATTGCAGATATGATTATGGATTTGAAATTTTCAATAAAACCATTTATGAGATTACAAATAGCGTTCTGGATCAGCTGGAAGAATGGCAGAACTGCCCATGAAAAAGTATAGTTTTAGAAGTGGTGACTTGTATATGAGATAAATATAAAAAACACAAATGAAAGTTTGTCAATAAAAAATACTTGACAGGGTAAAAGAATTGTTGTATGATAGCCAAGGTGATGAACATGGATAAGCTTGCAAGACAGGCGTTACTTTTTGATTTTTATGGTGAATTGCTCACAGAGCATCAGAGAAGTATATATGAAGAAGTTGTTCTCAATGATTTTTCTTTCAGCGAAGTTGCCCAGGATCAGGGAATCAGCCGACAGGGTGTTCACGATCTGGTAAAGAGAAGCACCAGGATTCTGGAGGATTATGAGGAGAAACTTCATCTGGTGGAAAAGTTTGTAACGATCCGTGAGAAGGTTCATGAGATTCACGGACTGACACAGAGTTATGAGGACAGCGATTTAAATCAGATTATGACAAGAATTGAAGAATTGTCCCACAGCATTTTAGAGGAGTTATAGTACATGGCATTTGAAAGTTTAACTGAAAAACTGCAGAATGTATTTAAAAACCTGAGAAGTAAGGGCCGTCTGACAGAGGCAGATGTAAAGACAGCATTGAAAGAAGTAAAGATGGCGCTTCTGGAAGCTGATGTCAGTTTTAAAGTGGTAAAACAGTTTATCAAATCTGTACAGGAAAGAGCCGTTGGACAGGATGTGATGAATGGTCTGAATCCCGGACAGATGGTAATCAAGATTGTAAATGATGAACTGGTTTCTCTGATGGGAAGTGAGACCACAGAGATTGCCCTTCGTCCTGCCGGTGAAGTAACAGTAATCATGATGGCAGGTCTTCAGGGTGCAGGTAAGACAACAACAACTGCAAAGATTGCAGGAAAGTTAAAAGCAAAAGGAAGAAAGCCGCTTCTGGCAGCCTGTGACGTATATCGTCCCGCTGCGATCACTCAATTGCAGATCAATGGTGAAAAACAGGGTGTGGAAGTATTTTCCATGGGAGACAAACAAAATCCGGTGGATATAGCAAAGGCGGCAATTGAACATGCTAAAAATCACGGCTTTAATGTGGTGATTTTAGATACAGCCGGACGTCTTCATGTAGATGAAGATATGATGCAGGAACTGATTGCTATCAAGGAACAGGTACATGTGGATCAGACCATTTTGGTAGTAGACGCCATGACTGGTCAGGATGCGGTGAATGTATCTGAAACCTTTAATCAGAAAGTGGGCATCGACGGTGTAATTGTGACAAAGCTGGATGGTGATACCCGAGGTGGAGCTGCATTGTCTATCAAGGCAATCAGTGGAAAACCGATTCTTTATGTGGGTATGGGAGAAAAGCTTTCTGATTTGGAACAGTTTTATCCGGACCGTATGGCTTCACGAATCCTGGGCATGGGAGATGTGATGAGTCTGATTGAGAAGGCTCAGCAAAATTTTGACGAGACAAAAGCCCGGGAAATGGAACAGAAGATCAAAAAAGCCACATTTGGTTTTGATGATTATCTGGAAAGTATGAACCAGATGAAAAATATGGGTGGAATTTCCAGTGTTCTGAATATGCTTCCGGGATTGGGAAGCAAAGCAAAAGATCTTGAAGGTATGATCGATGAGAAGGATATGGCAAGAAAAGAAGCGATTATTCTTTCTATGACGCCTAAAGAAAGGGCGAATCCGGATCTTCTGAATCCTTCCCGTAAGAAACGTATTGCTCAGGGGGCAGGCGTTGATCTGATGGAAGTAAACCGTATGGTAAAACAGTTTGAACAGACCAGAAAGATGATGAAACAGATGCCCGGTTTAATGGGCGGTAAAAGTGGCAAAAGAGGAGGTTTCAAACTTCCCTTTTAAATAGCAAGCATTTATTCCAAGGAGGTGAAAGTAATGGCAGTAAAAATCAGATTAAGAAGAATGGGTCAGAAAAAGGCTCCTTTCTATAGAATTATCGTAGCAGACTCCAGATCTCCAAGAGATGGAAAATTCATCGCTGAGATCGGAACATACGATCCAACTTGTAACCCAAGCGTTTACAAAGTAGATGAAGAAGCAGCTAAAAAATGGCTGGCAAATGGAGCTCAGCCTACAGAAGTTGTAAGCAAGATCTTCAAATTAGCTGGTATTGAAAAATAATGCAGAGCCATAAGGACTGCGGAATCGTCTTTGCCCGGTACATTCTTCCATGGGGGAGAATGGCCAGACAAATGCGCGGAGGTGCGTAATGAAAGATTTGGTAGAAGTAATTGCAAAATCCCTCGTAGACCATCCGGAAGAAGTAGTTGTAAGCCAGACTGAAGAAAGCAATGCAATTTTAGTGGAATTGAAGGTTTCACCTTCCGATATGGGCAAGGTGATTGGCCGTCAGGGACGCATTGCCAAGGCAATTCGTACGGTTGTAAAAGCTGCTTCCTCCAAATATGATAAGAAGGTTGTAGTCGAAATTCTGCAATAGCTGAAAGTATGAGGATGTAGCCGTTGGCTATATCCTTTTTTTGATTCACAGGAAAGTAAAATGAGCTCATATACAAGTGAGCATTATGATATAGAGGAGATAATCAAATGGAACAAATGCTGCAGGTTGGTGTGATTTCCAATACTCATGGGATTCGGGGAGAAGTGAAGGTATTTCCCACTACAGACGATCCGAATCGGTTTAAAAAGCTGAAAGAAGTAATCCTGGATACGGGAAGAGAAGAAAAGAAACTGGAAATTACCGGAGTTAAATTTTTTAAGCAATTTGTAATTGTGAAATTTAAAGGAATTGACAACATTAATGATATTGAAAAGTATAAGGGAAAAAGTCTCTATGTGACCAGAGAACATGCAGTCCGGTTGAAAAAGGATGAGTATTATATTGCAGATCTGATTGATATGCAGGTGATCCTGGAAGATCAAACACCTTTTGGAGTGCTTACAGATGTGATGAAAACCGGGGCAAATGACGTATATTGTATACAGACTCAGGAATATGGAGAAGTACTGGTTCCTGCCATTAAAGACTGTATTCTGGAAGTGAATGTGGAAAAAAATGAAATGAAAATCCATTTGCTGCCTGGTTTGGTCGATATAGATTCCTGAAAGAGAGGGTATAATATGCATTATCACGTACTTACATTATTTCCGGAAATGATTGTGCAGGGATTGGGGACAAGTGTGATCGGACGAGCTATGGAACAGGGGATCATTCAGCTTACTGCCACAAATATCCGGGATTATTCTACAAATAAACATATGAAAGTGGATGATTATCCCTATGGAGGAGGAGCCGGCATGGTGATGCAGGCGGAGCCGGTTTATGGAGCCTGCAAGGCAGTAGAAGAAGAAATTGGTTATAAACCTCGAGTAATATATCTTACCCCACAGGGGAAAGTATTTAATCAGTCCATGGTGGAAGATTTTGCGAAGGAAAAGGATCTGGTATTTCTTTGCGGTCACTATGAAGGAATCGATGAAAGAGTATTGGAAGAAGTGGTTACCGACTACGTTTCTATTGGGGATTATGTACTTACAGGGGGAGAATTGCCCTCTATGGTAATGATCGACGCTATTTCCCGTTTTGTTCCGGGGGTTTTGAGTAATGAGGAATCTGCCCAGTTTGATTCTTTTCACGATAATCTGCTGGAATATCCTCAGTACAGCCGTCCGGCAGAGTGGATGGGGAAAAAGGTGCCGGAGATATTACTGTCCGGCCATCATGCCAATATTGAAAAATGGAGAAGAGAGCAATCCATCCTTCGGACGCTTCAGTGGAGACCGGAATTGTTGGAAGGGGCAAATCTGAGTAAAAAGGAGCAGCAGTATCTGGAACAGCTTCGCCGGGAAATGGAAAAGGAAGATATGTAAAGGAAACGTTGGAGGAATGAGGGAGATGGAAAAGGCAAAAATAAAAAGAGGTGGGAATATTTTCGGGGAAGTAGATCTGCTTCATGGTCCGATTTTTACATCAATGCTGCTATTTATGGTGCCGCTTTTGATTTCAAGGATTTTTCAGCAGTTGTATAACATGGTGGATACTATGATTGTAGGACATTATCTGGGGGATTCTGCATTGGCGGCTATGGGTGCCACAACGCCGGTTTATAACCTGTTGGTTGGATTTGCCATGGGAATCGGAACTGGTTTGGCAACGGTAACCTCCAGAAGTTTTGGCTCTGGAGATCAGAAGCTTCTGAAACGATCTACGGCGGCTGCTATGGTAATCGGGATAGGGTGTTCTCTGGTGATCACATTGGGAGGAAGTTTGATTTTACATCCTCTGTTAGAAGTGCTTGAGACACCGAAGGAGGTCATAGAAGATTCCTATACTTATATTTTCATTATTACGGTGTCTATTCTGGTGATGTTTGCCTATAATTTGTGTGCAGGACTTTTGCGGGCAATCGGAAACAGCATGATGCCGTTGGTGTTTCTGTTTTTTTCTTCTCTGCTGAATGTGGGCCTGGATATTTTATTTATTGTGGAATTGGATATGGGGATTGCCGGAGCAGCAGTGGCTACGGTATTAGCGCAGATGATATCGGCGATTCTATGTATGGTCTATATCTGGAAAAGGGCGAAATTTCTACTGCCGGAGAAACAGCATTTTAAGATGGAAGGTACTCTCTATAAAGAGATGCTGGGGCAGGGACTCTCAGTGGGATTTATGAGCAGTATTGTTTCTCTGGGATCTGTGATTCTGCAATATGGAATCAATCAGCTTGGTATGCTGATGATTGTAGCGTACTCATCGGCACGAAAGATTTATCTGATTTTTAATATGTTCTTTTCTTCTATGGCACTGGCTGTTTCTACCTTCGTGTCTCAAAACCGTGGAGCTGGACAATGGGAGCGGATTCGGAAGGTGATGCGGATTTCCTATGCCTACGATGTGGTATTGACAGTATTGATCACAATTCTGATTTATCTGTTTGGAGAATTTTTGATGCGCCTGATTACGGGAACAGATGAAAGCGCCATCATTCAGGGGGGAGTACAATATCTGAGGATTGTTGGACCAAGTTATGTGATTTTGGGTGTCTTGAATCAGTCCAGACATGCGCTTCAGGGCTTGGGAGAAAAAATGTTGCCTTTGATTTCCAGTGTAATCGAACTGGTTGGAAAAATCTTATTTGTTTGGATTTTGATTCCGAAGTATCAGTATACGGCGGTGATCTGGTGTGAACCGGTAATCTGGTGTGTCATGGCGGTACAACTGGTATATTCTCTGTACAGAAATCCATTAATGAGAGGAAAATGATATAAATCCTATTGCTAAGGACGATTTTTATAGATGATAGAGATATTAAACAGGTATGAATAATTCGTATAAATGGACTTCTTTTCTCATATACATATTATCAGCACAAGTATGAGAGTAGAAGGAGGAATAGACGATTATGGATGCATTTTCGGTATACAAAGATATAGAAGCCCGCACCCAGGGCCAGTTTCTTGTGGGGGTCGTGGGTCCGGTGAGAACAGGAAAATCCACATTTGTCCGGCGTTTTATGGAGCTTCTGGCATTGCCCGGAATGGATGAGCAAGATCGCAGTGAGGTACAGGATCAGCTTCCCGTATCCGGTTCAGGAAAGACGATTACCACAGTGGAACCTAAATTTATCCCGAAAGAAGCAGTGGATGTTCTTTTAGGAGAAGATATTCCGGTAAAAATCCGTTTGATCGATTGTGTGGGATTTATGGTTCCGGATGCTTCCGGAAATATGGAAAATGAAAAAGAACGTATGGTAAAAACCCCTTGGTATGAGCAGGAAATCCCCTTTCATCAGGCGGCGGAGGTGGGAACAAGAAAGGTGATACAGGAGCATTCCACTATTGGTCTTGTAGTTACCTGCGACGGTTCTTTTGGCGAGATTCCCAGAGAAAATTTCCGTGAAAGTGAAGAGCGGACAGTGGAGGAACTGAAAAAGCAGGGAAAACCATTTCTGATTCTGGTCAATTCTCAGAAGCCTTATAAAGAAGAAACTTTGAAATTGACGGAAGAACTGCAGAAAAAATATCAGGCAGCGGCCATCAGCGTAAACTGCGAACAATTGAGAAAAGACGATGTGGTTCGTATTCTGGAAAAAATTCTTTATGAATTTCCTGTTCGTCAGGTGGAATTTTACATACCTAAGTGGGTGGAACTTCTTCCGGTTTCTCATTATCTGAAAGGAGATATTCTGCAGCAGATTCGTGGGATTATGGAGAATTTGCGGTATATTCGTGATATAAAAAATGAAACTCTCCAGGTGGACAGCGATTATGTAAAATCCACGGCTCTGGAAGAGGTGAATCTGTCAAATGGAGTGGTAAAGGTTCGAATGGAAATAAAGGAGCCTTATTACTATAAGATCATGAGTGAGATGACCGGAGTGGAGATTACCAGTGAGTATCAGTTGATTCATACGCTGAAAGAACTTGCCGCCATGAAAGAAGAATACGTGAAGGTACAGCATGCCATAGAAGCTGTCCGGGGTAGCGGATATGGGGTTGTGATTCCGGAGAAAGATGAAATAACTCTGGATGAACCTGTGGTGATCAGACAGGGAAACAAATATGGAGTAAAAATCAAATCGGCCAGTCCCTCCATCCATATGATTAAAGCCAATATTGAAACAGAAATTGCTCCTATTGTGGGAAGCGAGGAACAGGCTAAAGATCTGATAGAATTTATCAAAGAGAATGGAAAACGGGAAGATGGAATTTGGCAGACTAATATTTTTGGCAAGTCCATAGAACAATTGGTGGAAGATGGAATTCGTACAAAAATTGCACAGATCAGTGAGGAAAGTCAGGTGAAACTCCAGGATACCATGCAAAAAATAGTAAATGACAGTAAAGGCGGTTTGATCTGCATTATTATTTGAAAAGTAACAGTTTAGCCATACAGTGTAGGATAAGAACATAATGCGGTCTTACGAATGGCGCAGGCTGAACTGTTCTTTGGTAAAACGTATCATGACTGCAAAAGAATTGACAAAGTTTTGTAACAAAGTTATAATAATAAGCATGGAAAACGAATTGGAGGAAAGAAGGATATACATATGAAGAGAAAAATCGTGGCAAAACTTCTGGCGGGTTGTCTGAGTGTGGCAATGATTTCTCCCTTAGCTGTTCAGGCAGCTTCTGTAGAACAGACCGCTGATGTTCAGTCTGTTGAACAGGCAACGGAAGAGAAAATGGGGGAAGAAAGTGTTCAGACAGAAACAGAGACTGTAACAGAAAAAGAAGAAATTCCTCAGACAGAAACAGAAGAAGTTCCTCAGACGGAAGAAGCAGTTAAGAAAGAGAAAGAAGAAGCGGATATTCCAGCGGAGAAAGAAGAGATGGCAGAGCAGGAACTTCTTTCCGGACAGTCTTCTCAGGAAAAAAAGAAAGGCTGGGAACAGGTGGAAAACCGTTGGAGATACACCAGAGAAGATGGAACCAGACCCCAGGAAGAATTTGAGAATATCAAAGGAAAGAATTACTATTTTGACCGGGAAGGCTGGATGGTCACTGGCTGGCAGCAGATAGAAAAGAAATGGTACTATTTTGATGAAAGCGGAGCGATGCTTACCGGTTGGCAGTGGGTCAAGGGTAAATGTTACTTCATGAAGGATGATGGAGTTATGGAAGCCGATACCTGGATCGGAGAATATTATGTGGATAAAAGCGGCGCATGGATTCCGGGTAAAAGCAAAGAAAACCATCAGTCCGGGTGGATTCAGAACGGGAATCGCTGGTGGTATCGTCACAGTGACGGAAGTTATACCCAGTCTGACTGGGAAAATATCAATGGAAAGTGGTATTATTTTGATGCCAGTGGCTGGATGGTTACCGGGTGGCAGAAGGTAGGCAACACATGGTATTATATGAACGGAAGCGGAGCCATGGTCACCGGCTGGCAGTTGATCGGAAACAGTTGGTACTACATGAATGGAAGCGGAGCCATGCAGACAGGATGGCAGAAGATAGGTTCTGTCTGGTATTATATGGATGGAAGCGGACGGATGCTCACCGGGTGGCAGAAGGTAGGCGGAACCTGGTACTATATGAACGGAAGCGGAGCCATGCTGACCGGATGGCAAAAGATTGGCGGAACTTGGTACTATATGAACGGAAGCGGAGCCATGCTGACCGGATGGCAGCAGATTGGCGGAACCTGGTACTATATGAGCGGAAGCGGAGCCATGCTGACCGGGTGGCAAAAGATTGACGGAAAATGGTATTATATGAATAGTTCCGGAGCTATGGCGTCCAATACCTGGATCGGAGATTACTACGTGAATGGCAGCGGTGTCTGGGAAGAAGGAAAATCTCTCTATGGCTGGCAGCAGGAGGGAGGCCGTTGGTATTATGTGAATACGGACGGAACAAGAGTAAAATCTTCCTGGAAAACGATTGGCGGGTCAGAATATTATTTTGACGAGAATGGCTGGATGGTTACCGGCTGGCTGAAGAAGGGTAATAATTATTATTATCTGAAAGAAAATGGTGCAAAAGCCAGTAACTATTGGGTAGGAACCACAGGAGTGGGCGGCTATTATATTAATAAGTATGGGGTTATGGTTGCCAACTCTACCTATAGTGTGGAAGATTATATTTACAGCTTCAACGAGTCAGGTATGTGTACGGCAAAAGAAAACCGGTATGTAAGAGTAAAAGATCAAAATGGAAGAACTTACAAGGTGGAAAAACAATTTGAAACAGATCCCCAGGTAGGCGTGGATGTGACAGAAGATGAATTTCTTGCGGCTGCTGTATATACAGAAGCAGGAAATCAGGGGATGCCGGGTATGACTGGTGTGGCTCTTGTCATGTTAAACAGAATGAATACCACCAGGGAAGGGGCTGCCAGCCCGTATCCTTCTCAGGCAAATATCATGATTTATCAGGCGCAGCAGTTTGAAGTTGCCAGAAACGGATCTCTTACAAAATGGCTGAAAAATATTAAGAGTTCTCAGTTAGATAATGCAAAAGCCGCTGTCAAAGAGGCGAGAAGAATTATCAATGAGTACAATACCAATAAAACGCCCCGTACGGTAAAAGATCTGAAAATGCCGGAAGGGAAAACAGATTTTAATTATATGGGCTTTATGACTCCAAAAGCATTTGAAAATGCGAAGCTGGACTGGGAAAAAACAGAAGCCTTTACATATTTGAATACAACATTTTATACAACCTGGATTAAGAAGAAATAAGGGAAGAAAAGTCATTCTTGAATTGACAGTTTCTCCTGAAAAGCTTATAATATTACCGTGAATTTTACGAATACAGAATCAGGGAAACAGGTGAGATTCCTGTGCAAGTCCGTTACTGTAAAGCCAGATTACTGACTGTATTTGATTATAAAGTTTTGCGGCAACCGAAGCTTTATAAACCAGAAAACCGTTGTCTTTCGGGACGACGGTTTTTCTGGTTTATGGAAAAAATATGGTAATTGTACAGTACTTTACGGGATAGCAGATTGCTGAACAGTTATAAAATATCCTGTATGTAGGGAGGGGTGAACATGGAACATCGGACTGGTCTGGAAATGTACTGTGTGGTAGATGAAAAAAACAATAAACTCCGGTATGGGTATACTACTGGTTCCTGTGCGGCGGCAGCAGCTCAGGCGGCGGCAAAGATGCTTTTGACAGGTGAGAAGGTGGAAGAAGTGGCGCTTCAGACACCGAAAGGAATCCTGCTTCATTTATTGATCGAAGATATTCAGATGGACAAAGAAGAAGTCCGTTGTGCTGTCCGAAAGGATGGAGGAGACGATCCGGATGTGACCCATGGGATTTTAATATATGCCCGGGTAAAAAAGAGCGGGGAAGCAGGAATTCACCTGGATGGAGGAACAGGGGTGGGCAGAGTGACCCGACCCGGTCTTGAACAACCGGTGGGAGCGGCGGCGATCAACAAGGTTCCCCGCAAAATGATTCGGGAGAATGTGGAAGCAGTATGCCGACAGATGAATTATACCGGCGGCATGGATGTGGTAATTGAAATTCCGGAAGGGGTAGAAATCAGTAAAAAGACCTTTAATCCCCGTTTGGGAATTCAGGGAGGTATTTCTATACTGGGAACCAGCGGCATTGTAATTCCCATGAGTGAAGCTGCTCTGGTTGCCAGTATCCGATTGGAAATGGAGATGCTGGTTAAAAATGGAGCCGGTTATCTGGTGATCACTCCGGGAAATTACGGACAGGCTTTTTCAAAAGAACAGATGAATATTGATCTTACTTATTCCATGAAATGCAGCAACTATGTGGGAGAAACTCTGGATATGGCCAGGGAATTGGGAGTAAAAGGCATTTTGTTCATTGCCCATATAGGAAAGTTTATCAAAGTGGCAGGAGGAATTATGAATACCCATTCCCGAAATGCAGACAGCAGAGCCGAAGTGATGGCAGCAAATGCCTTACGGGCAGGAGCCAGCCGCAATACGGTGATGGAAATTTTAGATTCTGTCACAACAGAACAGAGTATTGATATTTTGATTCGGGATCATTGTCTGGAAAAAACCATGGAAGAAGTTCTTCAGCGGGTGGAATATTATCTTTCCAAACGGGGAGGGGAGCAGTTGGAGGTGGGAGCAATTCTATTTTCCAGCGTACATGGGAAACTGGGAGAAACTTCTGGTGTGAAAAGATTGTGTGAAGAAATTAATGGATAAAACAGGAGGATATACAATGCAGGGAAAATTATATGGATTGGGAGTGGGACCGGGAGATCCGGAGCTTCTCACTTTAAAAGCGCTGCGTCTGATCCGGGAAAATGAAGTGATTGCTGTTCCGGGAAATGATATTTATGCAAGCGTGGCTTATCAGATCGTGAAAGGTGTTTATGATAAACTGGACAGTAAACATTTGATTCCGGTAGCCATGCCCATGACAAAGGATAAGGCAGTACTGGAAGCCAATCATCAGAAAGCGGCAGAGGATGTGGAAAACTATCTGAAACAGGGAAAAAATGTGGTATTTCTTACTCTGGGAGATCCTACCGTATATTCCACATATCTGTATGTGCATAAGAGAATTCTGGATAAAGGATATGAGGCGGAAATCGTCAGTGGAATCACCTCCTTTTGCGCTGTGGCAGCCCGGTTAAATATGGGACTGGTGGAAATGGCAGAGCCGCTTCATGTGATTCCGGCTACATATAAAGCAGAGGAAATGGATGAGATTCTTGCTTTGCCGGGAACTAAAGTTCTGATGAAGACGGGTAAAAAAATGAAAGAAGTGAAAGAAAGTATTCAAAGAAGCAATCAAAAAGCAGTGATGATTGAAAATTGCGGAATGCCGGAGGAAAAAATATATAAAAGTGCAGAAGAAATTCCGGAATCCGCAGGATATTATTCGTTAATTATTGTAAAAGAACAGTAGGAGAGAAAGAGATATGGTACATTTTGTTGGAGCAGGTTCCGGAGCGCCGGATCTGATAACTGTCAGAGGAAAAAAAATGCTGGAAGAGGCAGATGTGATTATTTATGCAGGTTCTCTTGTAAATCCCCAGTTACTTTCTTATGCGAAGGAAGAATGTAAGATTTATAACAGCGCCAAAATGACGCTGGAGGAAGTATTGGATGTGATTTTTGAGGCGGAAAAAGAAGGACTGACAACGGTTCGCCTTCATACGGGAGACCCTTCTTTATATGGAGCTATCCGGGAACAGATGGATGTATTGGAAGAAAGAAATATTTCTTTTGATTATTGTCCGGGAGTCAGCTCTTTTTGTGGAGCGGCCAGCGCTTTGAATCTGGAATATACTCTTCCTGATGTTTCTCAGAGCGTAATCATTACCAGGATGGCAGGAAGAACACCTGTCCCGGAAAAAGAGAGTATTGAGTCTTTTGCTGCCCATCAGGCTACAATGGTAGTATTTTTAAGTACAGGAATGCTGGAAGAACTGAGCAGGCGATTGATAGAAGGGGGATATACGGCGGATACCCCGGCAGCGATTGTATATAAGGCTACATGGGAGGATGAAAAAACCTTTGTATGTACGGTTGGTACGCTGGCAGAGACAGCAAGAAAGAACCAGATCACCAAGACAGCCCTGATGATCATTGGTGACGTGGTGTCTCACAGTCATTATCAGAGATCAGAATTATATAATCCTGCATTTACAACAGAATTCAGAGAAGCAACAAAATAAAGGCAGAGATATGAAGATAGCAGTAATTGGATTTACCCAAAATGGTTTGAAACTGGAGAAAAAACTGAAGCCGATTCTGGAAAAACTGGGTCACGAAGCGCGTTTTTTCGTGAAAAGTAAATATATTGAAAAAGTATCTCCGGGAGAAGAACTGGTAAATGATTCTTTACAGGAATGGGGAGAAAAATGGATTCCCGGACAGGAGGGAATTATTTTTATCGGGGCAGCCGGGATTGCAGTACGGACAATGGCGCCTTATGTGAAAAGTAAAAGAACAGATCCGGCGGTGGTGGTGATCGATGAAAAAGGACAGTTTGTAATCTCTTTGCTGTCCGGTCATCTGGGAGGAGCTAATCAACTGACGGAAGAAATCGCAGAGCATTTGGCTGCCATTCCGGTAATCACCACTGCTACAGACGTAAATCATAAGTTTGCCGTGGATGTGTTTGCAAAAAAGAATCATCTGTGGATCAGTGACATGACACTGGCAAAAGAAGTATCTGCCCGGATTCTCCGGGGAGAAAGGCTGACTGCCGGAATGGGAACCGGATTCCGGAAAGGGGAGAAAATATTCAACTGTCCGGAATTGATTTTGGAAGAAAGGGACAGTCCGGATGGAAGAAAGGGAAGTTTCTGGATTCAGGTGGAGGAAGGAAAAATTCTTCATTTATTTCCCCAAAATCTGGTTCTGGGCGTGGGATGCCGCCGGGGAATCACGGAAGAAAAAATAGAAGAAACAGTGGAAAAAGTTTTGGATAAATATGAGATAAATTCTCATAGAATAAAGAAAATAGCAAGTATTGATCTGAAAAAAGAGGAGCCGGGACTGGTAGCGGCGGCAAAACACTGGAAGCTGCCCTTTGAGACATTTTCCAGTGAGGAATTACAAAAAACAGAGGGTGAATTTTCCTGTTCAGCCTTTGTAAACCAGATAACAGGAGTAGATAACGTATGTGAGCGGAGCGCTGTTTTGGGAAGCCGGGGCGGTGTTCTTCTGATAAAAAAACAGGCCAGGGAGGGAGTAACAGTTGCCTGCGCCCTGGAAGAATGGAGTGTGGAAGGTGAATAAAATATATGTGATCGGGATCGGTCCCGGGGAATACGAACAAATGACAGTAAAAGCAATCCGAGCCATGGAAAAAAGTGATGTGATTATCGGTTATACCGTATATGTAGATCTGGTAAAAGAACATTTTCAGGGGAAAGAATTTCTCACCACTCCCATGAAAAAAGAAGTGGACAGATGTGTGATGGCTTTCGAAGAGGCTATGAAAGGGAAAGTGGTTTCCATGATCTGCAGCGGTGACGCGGGAGTTTATGGAATGGCGGGACTGATGTATGAAGTGGGGGTCAATTATCCTCAGGTGGAGCTGGAAATTATTCCGGGAGTTACCGCTGCCACGGGAGGGGCTGCAGTGCTGGGAGCGCCGCTGATTCACGATTTTTGTCTGATCAGCCTCAGTGACCTTCTCACTCCCTGGGAAAAGATTCAGGCCAGATTGCTGGCGGCAGCTCAGGCAGATTTTGTGGTATGTCTGTATAATCCTTCCAGTAAAAAACGTCATGATTATCTGCAAAAAGCATGTGATCTGATGCTGCAGTACAAAAGCGAGGATACGGTATGTGGAATCGTCAGTTATATTGGACGGGACGGGGAGACACAAAAGGTTATGTCTCTGAAAGAACTGCGGGATACCCAGGTAGATATGTTTACCACTGTATGGGTGGGAAATTCTCAGACAAAAGAGATTAACGGAAAAATGGTAACGCCAAGAGGATATAAAAATGTATAAGATTATTATTTTTGCCGGTACAGTGGAAGGCAGAAAAGTGGCGGAATATCTGAATCGAAATCGGATACATGCCCGGGTCTGTGTGGCGACTGCCTATGGAGAAAGCCTGTTGCCGGAGGGAGAATATCTGGAAACGTCTCATCAGAGATTATCTCAGGATGAGATGGAGGAGATCATGGGCGCTATGGAAGACGGTCTGGTTATTGATGCCACCCATCCTTATGCCCAGGTAGTTACTGAAAATATCCAGGCAGCATGCCATAACACAAAAACAGAATATATCCGTGTAGTCCGGCAGGAAATTTTCTGTGGTGAAACAGAAGATTTTCCTGTGGTTTATGTGAAAGATACCCGGGAAGCGGTGGATTATCTGGAGCATACGAAGGGAAATATCCTGGTGACCACAGGCAGCAAAGAATTGGCGGCTTATACAAATTTAAGCAATTATAAAGACAGGGTTTATGCTCGGGTACTTTCTATTTTGAGTGTTATGGAATCCTGCACCAGGCTGGGAGTGGAAGGAAAACACTTAATCTGTATGCAGGGACCATTTTCTCAGGAAATGAATGAGGCTATGCTTCGTCAGGTACAGGCTTCCTGGATGGTGACAAAGGAATCAGGAACTTCAGGAGGATTTCTGGAAAAATATCTGGCGGCAAAGAAAACAGGGTGTGGTCTGGTGGTGATCGGACGTCCCCGGGATGAGGAAGGAATCTCTCTGGAGGAATGTGAGAAACTGCTGGAGGAACGATTCCATCTTGTCCAGGAGCTTTCCGAAAAGAAAAGTGAAGAAGAAAAAGGTGAAAAACGGGTCATTTCCCTTGTGGGAATTGGAATGGGGACTTTAGATACGCTTACCCTGGAAGGAAAACAGGCGCTGGAGACGGGAGAACTGCTTATTGGAGCCGGAAGAATGCTGGAACGGATAAAGAAACCGGGACAAAAAACGTATATTGCCTATCGTCCGGAAGAAATCTGTCAGTACATAAAAGAACACCCGGAATATAAAAGGATTGCCATTGCACTTTCCGGAGATGTGGGATTTTACAGTGGGGCAAAAAAATTGCTGAGAGTACTGGAAAAGGAAATGCCCAAAGCGCAGCGAAGGGTGTATGCGGGAATTTCCTCCATGATTTATTTTTGTGGAAGGCTGGAAACCTGCTGGGAAGATGTATTGCCTGTCAGTCTGCATGGAAGAGAGCGGAATCTGGTGGGACTTTTAAGCCAGCATCCCAGAATATTTGCTATTGTGGGAAATTCTACCGGGGTAGCTTGGGTGTGCAGAAAACTGACGTCTTATGGAATGGGAGAGGTAAAAGTCTTTGTGGGAGAGAGACTTTCCTATGAAGATGAGAAAATTTCCCGGGGACGGGCAAAAGATTTTCAGGAGACAGAAACGGATCCTTTAAGCGTGATTTTGCTGGAACGGGAAGAAGAAACAGAATATGTGGTTACGCCGGGGATTCCGGACGGGGAATTTTTAAGAGATAAAGTTCCCATGACAAAAGAAGAAATCCGCAGTATTTCACTGGCAAAACTGCGATTGAAAAAAAATTCCCTGATTTATGATGTGGGAGCAGGAACAGGTTCCGTATCTGTGGAAATGGCATTACAGGCAGTAGACGGTAAAGTTTATGGAATAGAGAAAAAGGAGGAAGCGGTGGCGCTTCTTCATAAAAATAAAGAAAAATTCCGGGTGGATAATCTGGAAATCATATCAGGATCAGCTCCGGAAGCGATGGCTGATCTGCCGGTACCTACCCATGCGTTTATTGGAGGCTCCTCCGGAAATCTGAAAAAGATTCTGAAACTGTTATTGGAGAAAAATTCTCACATTCGAGTGGTGATCAACTGTATCACTCTGGAGACAGTGGCAGAGGCTATGGACTGCATAAAAACCCTTCCTGTGGAAGATGTGGACATTGCCCAGGTAAATGTGGCAAAAGGGAAAAAAGCAGGTCCGTATCATCTGATGATGGGACAAAATCCCGTATATGTGATTTCATTTCAGGGGAGGGAGGAAGATGTCTGACCGGAGATTTATGATCAGCGCCGCTGCCAGTGGAAGCGGAAAAACATTGATCACCTGTGGGATTTTACAGGCTTTGGTAAACCGGGGATTGTCTGTGGCTTCTTTTAAATGCGGACCGGATTATATTGATCCCATGTTCCACAGTAAAGTGATCGGAACAAAAAGCAGAAATCTGGATACCTTTTTTTCGGATCAGGATACGGTAAGATATCTGCTGAAAAAAAACTCCCGTGGTTGTGATGTGGCAGTGGTGGAAGGCGTTATGGGATATTATGACGGACTGGCTGGAATATCTTCAAAAGCCAGCGCCTGTGATGTGGCAGAGAAAACAGGAACACCTGTAGTATTTCTTGTGAATTGTAAAGGAATGAGTGTATCTCTTGTTCCTTTTATCAAAGGTTTCCTGGAATACAAAAAGGACAGCAGGATCAAAGGAGTGATATTGAATCAGATTTCTCCCATGCTGTATCCCCGGGTGAAAGAGATGATCGAAGAACAACTTCCTGTGAAAGTGTACGGTTATATGCCGGTGGTAAAGGATTGTGTGCTGGAGAGCCGTCATCTGGGTTTGGTTATGCCGGAGGAAATCCGGGATCTGAAAGAAAAATTACATATGCTGGCAGATATAGCGGAAAAATCTATTGATTTGGACGGATTACTGGAACTGGGAGAAAGTGGGGAAAAACTTGTTGTGCCGGGGGATTTTGAAAAGGAACCGGAACACAAGTATAACGTGAGAATAGGAGTTGGGAGAGATGAGGCATTTTGCTTTTTCTATGAAGACAACCTGGAGCTTTTAAGAGAAATGGGAGCGGAATTGGTTGAATTTTCTCCTGTTCATGACAAAAAAATTCCGGATCATATTCAGGGGTTGATTTTTAATGGAGGATATCCGGAACTGTATGCAGAGGCATTGAGTAAGAATGAGTCCATGCTGCTTTCTGTCCGGGAAGCTATTGCCGGGGGAATGCCGTATACGGCTGAATGCGGTGGTTTTATGTATCTTCATGAGCAGATGGAGGATAGCCGGGGGCAAGTGTGGAAGATGGCAGGGGTAATTCCCGGTAAAGTGTACGGTACTTCCCGTCTTACCAGATTTGGCTATGTTACTCTGGAAGAAGGGAGTTGTTTTGGACAGCAGGTGGGACCTATACCGGCTCATGAATTTCATTATTTTGATTCGGATTGCTGCGGGGAAGATTTTCTTGCAAAAAAACCGCTCAGTGAACGGTCCTGGCGGTGTATACATAGCAATTTACAGGGAATGGCAGGATTTCCTCATTTGTATTATTACGGAAATAAAAAAGTACCGGAGGCTTTTTTGAAAGCCTGTGAAGAAAGGAAGGGGTAACATGGAACTGGAACAGGCACTTGCATTAATTCAGCCCGCCAGCCAGGAGGCGATCAGACAGGCGTGGAATCACTGGAATAATCTGGCGCTTCCTCTCCACAGTCTGGGAAGACTGCAGGATACGGTGGTTCGCATTGCCGGAATGACAGGAAGCCCACAAGTGGAATTGAAGAAGAAGGCTTTGGTGGTAATGTGTGCAGATAACGGAGTGGTGGAAGAAGGTGTGACTCAGTCGGGGCAGGAAGTGACCCTGATCGTGTCAGAAAACTTTCTCCAGGAAAAAGCTACCGCCAGTATTCTGTGCCGTCAGGCGGGGGCAGATATATTTCCGGTGGATATTGGAATTGCGTCAGACAGTAAAATTATTCCCCGGAAAATAGCTTATGGGACAAAAAATATGGCAAAAGAACCGGCTATGACCCGGAGGGAAGCAAAAAAAGCTCTGGAAGTGGGAATTTCCATGGCAGAAGAGCTGAAAGAGAAGGGATACGGGATTATTGCTACCGGGGAAATGGGAATTGGAAATACCACAACCAGCAGCGCGATCACTTCTGTATTGCTTCAGGTGGATCCGGAAGAAGTTACCGGACGGGGAGCAGGACTTTCCAGTGAAGGTCTGGAAAAAAAGGTTTCCGTTATTCGTAAAGCAATAGCTCTTCATCAGCCGGACAGGGAAGATATTCTGGATGTATTGTCCAAGGTAGGCGGTCTGGATATAGCAGGAATGGCAGGGGTTTTCCTGGGCGGCGCAGCTTTGGGGATTCCTGTGGTGGCGGACGGTTTTATTTCCTGCGCGGCTGCCCTGTGTGCAGTTCGTATGTGTCCTGCGGTCAGAGATTATATAATCACTTCTCATAAATCAAAAGAACCGGCTGCAAATATGATTCTGGAAGCTTTGGATATTCCTGTTTTTCTGGATTGTGATATGTGTCTGGGAGAAGGCTCCGGCGCGGTGGCTATTTATCCTCTTTTGGATATGGCGCTGGCAGTATATAATGGTATGACTACTTTTGCCGCCAACGACATGGAAAATTATGTGCCGCTGGTGTAAGGAGGGAATTATATGTTTCATCTGATCACAGGCGGATCCGGCAGTGGAAAGTCTGCTTATGCGGAACAGTGTATTCTGGATTTTCAGGGGAAAAACAGGATTTATATTGCAACCATGTATCCTTTTGATGAGGAGAGTCACCGAAGAATACAAAGACACAGGGAAATGCGAAAGGAAAAATGTTTTTCCACAAAAGAATGTTATCTGGGACTGAAAAATCTGGAGGTTCCATTTGACAGCGATATCCTTCTGGAATGTATGTCCAATCTTACGGCAAATGAAATGTATCAGGAAAATGGCGCCGGTGAGGATGCGGTGGAGGAGATTCTGAAAGGAATCTGTCATTTAAAAGCATCGTGCCGTAACCTGGTGGTAGTAACTAATGAAGTATTTTCCGACGGGATTACCTACGATCCGGATACCATGAGATATCTTTCTTATCTGGGAGAAATAAACAGAGAAATGGGTAAAATGGCAGATCGGGTGACGGAGGTAGTCTATGGAATTCCGGTAGTATGGAAACCTCTTTCTCTGTAGAATGATAAAGGATGAAAAGAAAATGAAAAAGTTATATCATAGTTTTTTAATTGCATTTTCCATGTATTCCAAAATTCCCATGCCCCAGTGCGAGTGGAATGAGGAAAATATGGCATACTCCATGTGTTTCTTTCCCTGGGTGGGAGCGGTGATCGGCGGACTTACCTGGGCTTTTGGAACTTTCGGGTTAAACTGGGGGCTGTCTCCCGTATTTTATACTATTATTCTGGTGCTGATTCCCTGGCTGATTACCGGAGGGATTCACCTGGATGGGCTTTTAGATACGGCAGATGCCATGAGTTCCTATCAGGAGAGGGAGCGAAGACTGGAAATTTTGAAAGATCCCCATGCAGGGGCATTTGCAGTAATTACCTGTGTGGTATATTTTCTGTTTTATTATGGGGTGTACAGTGAGATTTCTCTCAGAGCGCTTCCAGTCATCGGTCTTAGCTTTATGCTTTCTCGAACCTTAAGCGCTCTGGCGATTGTAACTTTTCCAAAGGCAAAGAAAACAGGTTCTGTTTCTGCCATGGCAAGAGGTTCTAAAGATCGCCAGGTAAAGATCACTATGATCATTTATCTGATACTGATCGTTGCGGCTATGGTCTTAGCAGACTGGAAGTTAGGCTTGGGATGTTGTGGAGTGGCTCTGCTTACTTATATCCTGTATTATTATCAGTCAAAAAAACATTTTGGAGGGATTACAGGAGATCTGGCAGGTTGCTTTTTATCTTTGTGTGAATTATTTATGGCCTGTGCGGCGGTACTGCTGGCATAGAAATCCCGAAAAGAAAGAAGGAAGGTTTTGATATGAAGATGATCATTGGAGGAGCCTGTCAGGGCAAGTTGGAATACGCCACCCAAAGATATGGAATCATTCCGGAAGAATGGAAAGACGGAGAACAGTGCAGGGAGGAAGATCTGTATACGGCAAAGGGCATATACCATTTTCATGGACTGATTCGAAAAATCATGGAATCAGGAGCAAATATGGCACAAATTCCTGAGAAGATTTCAGCGCAAAACCCGGAACTGATTCTGGTAACAGATGAAGTGGGAAGTGGGATTGTACCATTGGAACGAAAAGAGAGAGAATGGAGAGAAGCCTGTGGAAGAATCTGTACCAGGCTGGCAGCCCAGTCAGATGAAGTGATCCGGGTATGCTGCGGTATTGGACAAAAAATAAAATAGCGGGAGAAGGAGCGGGCAGGAAGATGAAAGTTTATCTGATACGCCACGGAGAAACGGAAGGAAATCGGGAAAAACGATATATAGGAAAAACGGATGAACCTCTGACGAAAGAAGGAAAAAGAGAACTGGAAAAGCAAACCGGCATTCAGGCAGAAACAATATTTGTCAGCCCCCTGAAAAGATGCAGACAGACCGCAGAAATATTGTTTCCCCATCAGCCGGTGAGAATTCTGGAAGAATTGGCAGAGTGTGATTTTGGTACCTTTGAGAATAAAAACTGGAAAGAATTATCCGGCGATCCTGCCTATCAGGCATGGATAGACAGTAATGGCGCATTGCCATTTCCTCAGGGAGAAGACCCGGTGGAATTTCGGGCAAGGTGCTGCCGGGGATTTGAAAGGGGATTGGCCCAGTGTTTTCGGGAAGAGACAGGGAGCGCTGCATTTGTGGTACACGGGGGTACGATCATGAGTATTCTGGAGAGATATGGAGTACCCCGGAAGGATTTTTATCAGTGGCATGTGAAAAATGGACAAGGCTATGAACTGGAAGTGGAAGCTTCTCTTTGGACTCCGTTTTCCAGGGAAATTCATCAGATTAAGCCATTACTATATACAGTAACGGCACAATGATTTGTGTGGCAGGGAGAATAGATATGAAATGGACATTACTGGCCGTATGTTTCGGCTTTTTATTAGATTTACTTCTGGGAGATCCCCGATGGCTGTATCATCCGGTAAGAATAATAGGAAATGGGATTTCTCTGGCAGAAAAAATGCTGCGATCCATATTTCCCGGAACGAAGAAGGGGGAAAGGATTGCCGGAGGAGTACTGGTACTGATTATCACAGGCTTTTCTGTGGCTGTTCCTCTGGGAATTTTATATCTGGGATACCGTTGGAATTTCTGGCTGGGACTGGCAGTGGAAACTTTTATGTGCTATCAGCTTCTGGCAGCCCGGTCACTTCGGGATGAGAGTAAGAAGGTATATGATGCTCTGAAAACAGGAGATCTGGAAAAAAGCAGATATGCAGTATCAATGATCGTGGGAAGGGATACCAGAAGCCTTACCGAAGAAGGAGTGACAAAGGCGGCAGTGGAGACTGTGGCAGAAAATACTTCGGATGGAATTATCGCTCCCTTATTTTATATGATGATCGGGGGAGCAGTGGGCGGATTTGCCTATAAAGCTATCAATACCATGGATTCCATGGTGGGATATAAAAATGAAAAATATCAGTATTTCGGAACAGCGGCAGCCCTGTTGGATGATGTGGTGAATTATGTACCGGCCAGGATTTCCGGGTGGCTGATGATTTTGGCTGCTTATATGCTGAAAATGAACGGGCAAAATGCCAAAAAGATTTATCTTCGGGATCGAACACAACATGCCAGTCCCAATTCTGCTCATACAGAGGCTGTAATGGCGGGGGCGCTGGAAATACAACTGGCAGGAGATGCCTGGTACTTTGGAGAACTTCACAAAAAACCATTTATCGGAGATCCGCTTCGAAAAGTAGAACCGGAAGATATTCTCCGGTCTCACAGACTGATGTACGCCACATCTGTACTGGCAGTACTTTGTTTTGGAATATTGCGTTTTCTGGTATTTTGGATAGCGGGATAAGGTGTTTTGACAGAAAAAGAAGAAAACAGGAAAAGGCAGAAGCAGTCAGGAAGGACGAAGGAGAGACAGATGAAAAAATATGTGCATGGAGGCGATATTTACCGTCATCCGGGAGTATTGGATTTTTCGGCAAATATTAATCCGCTGGGAACGCCGGAAAACGTTATCAGGGCAGCGGCAAAAAGCCTGGAACAGATATGTCATTATCCGGATGCCCGGCAGTCAAAATTAAAAGAAGCTTTGGCAGAATATGAACAGGTTCCGGAGGAATGGCTGATCTGTGGAAATGGCGCGGCGGAGCTTATTTTTGCTCTGGTTCAGGCTTTGCATCCGAGGACAGCATTGCTGCCGGCTCCCACTTTTGCAGAATATGAGCAGGCTTTAAGAGGAGTGGGCTGCGAAATCACTTATGAGGTTTTGAGAAGAGACCGGGGGTTTGTTCCGGAAAAAAGTATTTTGGAGAAGATCACAGAAAAGCTGGAACTGTTATTTTTATGTAATCCCAATAATCCTACAGGAGTTTTGGCTGACCCTGATCTTATGAGAAAAATTTTCCTGAAATGTAAAGAAACGGGAACCTGGCTGGTGGTTGACGAATGCTTTCTTGATTTTGTAAAGGAACCGGAAGCTCATACGGTGAAAAAAATGCTATCAGAGTATGACCGGCTGTTTATTTTAAAAGCGTTTACCAAGCGATATGCCATGGCAGGGCTTCGTCTGGGGTATGGTATCACTTCTTCTCAGAGACTTCTGGAGAGAATGGAAGAGGGAGTACAACCCTGGAATGTATCCACACCGGCTCAGGAAGCGGGAATTGCCGCGTTGCAGGAAGAAGAATATGTACAGCAGGCCAGAGCGCTGATTTTCCGGGAAAAAGAGTATTTGATGGGAGAAATGAGAGAACTGGGATATAAGGTGTGTGATTCCCAGGCCAATTATATTTTTTTTCAGGGAGAGGAAAATCTGAAAGAAAAACTTATGGGAGAAAATATTATGATCCGGGACTGCAGCAATTATCCCGGATTGAAAAAAGGAGATTTTCGGATTGCCGTGAGAACCCATGAAGAAAATCTCAGACTGGTGGAAGCGATCAGGAAAGGGAGGAAACAGTAAATGGCAAAAGCAATCATGATACAGGGAACCATGTCCAATGCGGGGAAAAGCCTTCTTGCCGCCGGGCTTTGCCGTATTTTTAAGCAGGACGGCTACCGGGTGGCTCCTTTTAAATCTCAGAATATGGCGCTGAATTCTTTTATCACAGAGGAAGGGCTGGAAATGGGAAGAGCTCAGGTGATGCAGGCGGAAGCGGCGGGAATAAAACCTTCTGTACTGATGAACCCTATTTTGTTAAAACCTACCAATGATGTGGGAAGCCAGGTGATCGTAAACGGAGAAGTTCTGGGAAATATGAGCGCCAGAGAATACTTCAAATACAAACATCGGCTGATTCCGGATATTATGAAAGCATATGAGCAGCTTTCCCGGGAGAATGATATTATTGTTATTGAAGGAGCCGGAAGTCCGGCAGAAATCAATTTGAAGCAGGAAGATATAGTAAATATGGGAATGGCAAAAATGGCCAAAGCCCCTGTACTTTTGGTGGGAGATATTGACCGGGGCGGCGTGTTTGCCCAGTTGATCGGTACGGTAATGCTGTTGGAAGAAGATGAAAAATCTATGGTAAAGGGTCTGATCATCAACAAATTCCGGGGAGATAAATCCATTCTGGATCCGGGTGTGGAAATGCTGGAAGAAAAGAGTGGTATTCCGGTGGTAGGGGTGGCTCCTTACATGAATATTCAGGTGGAAGATGAAGACAGTCTTACAGAGCGGTTTGACAGTAACCGGGAAGTGGGAGTCATCGATATCGCGGTGATCCGGGTTCCGCGGATTTCCAATTTTACAGATTTTAATCCTTTTGAGAGTATGCCGGGAGTTTCTCTTCGGTATGTGAAACAGGTAAGTGAACTGAAGGACCCGGATATGATTATTCTTCCAGGTACTAAAAATACCATGGAAGATTTACAGTGGCTGCGTCAAAGCGGTATGGAAGCGGCTGTGCTGAAACAGGCGGCCAGAGGAAAAGTTATTTTCGGAGTCTGCGGAGGGTTCCAGATGTTGGGAGAAAATCTCTCAGATCCTCATGGAGTGGAAGCGGGAGGTTCCATGAAAGGAATGGGACTTCTGGCTATGGATACTGTATTTGAGAATGAGAAAACAAGAACGCAGGTTACAGGAAATTTTGGCAGAGTAGACGGAGATTTATCAGAACTTTCCGGAGTAGAACTGGAAGGATATGAGATTCATATGGGTGTAACGACTCTGAAAAAGAACAGCAGCAGTCTTACAAAAATCCGTGACCATGCATCAACTCAGGAAGAAAAACAGGATGGAGCCTGGGAGAAAAATGTATACGGAACGTATGTCCACGGGGTATTTGACAAAGAAGAAGTGGCAAAGGCGGTAGTAAGGGCGCTGGGCCGAAAGAAAGGAATTGATACGGAAGAAATCACCGGGGTGGATTTTAAAGAATTTAAAGAAACCCAGTATGATATTCTGGCACAGGAACTGAGAAAACATCTGGATATGGAAGCTATTTATGGTATTCTGGAGGAAGGTGTGAAGGAGGCGGAACAGAAATGAAGATAGAGTTGGAAAATGTAGAACCAAGAGATATTGAGAGAAGAAGTTTTGAGATTATTACGCAGGAACTGGGAGAACGAAAACTGGATCCGGAAAAAGAACTGATCATCAAGCGTTGCATTCACACCAGCGCGGATTTTGATTATGCGGATACCCTGTGTTTTTCAGAGGATGTGGTGAAAAAAGCGCTGGATGCTTTAAGACAGGGGGCATGTATCGTAACAGATACCCAGATGGGCCGTTCCGGGATTAATAAACGGGCGCTGGCTCGCTATGGAGGAGAAGTTTACTGTTTCATTTCCGATGAAGATGTGGCAGAAACAGCGAAAAAAAACGGCACCACCAGAGCCACCGCCAGCATGGATAAGGCTGCTTCCCTGCAAAAACCTTTGATTTTTGCCATAGGAAATGCTCCCACTGCCCTGGTACGCCTGTATGAACTGATAGAAGAGGGAAAAATCAATCCGGCTCTCATTATTGGTGTGCCGGTGGGATTTGTAAATGTAGTGCAGTCAAAAGAATTGATTATGAAGACAGATGCGCCTTATATTGTGGCAAAAGGTAGAAAAGGCGGCAGCAATATTGCGGCATGTATCTGTAACGCTTTGCTGTATATGCTGGATGACCGCAGGGAGTGATAAAATGGAAACTGAAGAGAAGAAAAAAAATGAGCCTTTCCCCTTTGGGGAAGGGCATCTTCATATATTTATGAATGGAAGAAATTACCGGGAGGCGGTAAATGCCCAGTCTCATGGGGTGGATGAGAATGTGATCCGTGAACATTTCGCTGAATATCAGAAGCGGGGGATTACCTGGCTGCGGGATGGTGGAGACATTTATGGTACTTCACAGCGGGCTATGGAAATTGCACCGGAATATGGGATCACCTATCGAACGCCTGTATTTGCCATTCACCGGAAAGGACATTATGGCGGAATTGTGGGGAAGGCGTATGAGAATCTGAAGGAATATGTGCAGTTGATCCGTCTTTTGCGCCGGATGGGAGGACAATTTGTGAAAATCATGATTTCCGGTATTATGGATTTTGACCGGGGCGGTCTTACTGAAGAGTCTCTTCCGGATGATGAGATCAGGGAAATGATTCACATTGCCCACGAAGAAGGTTTTTCTGTGATGGCTCATACCAACGGCTCCAGAGCGGTTCGTACTGCGGCTCTGGCAGGGGTGGACAGTATTGAACACGGTAATTTTTGTGATGAGGACGCCCTGTCAGCCCTGGCAGATTCTTCTGCTGTCTGGGTTCCTACAACAGTTACTGTAAAAAATCTTTTGGGGGATGGACGTTTCCCGGAAAGTGTGGTACAAAGGATATGGGAAGGTCAGCAGAAAAATCTGAAGCTTGCCTGTAAGCTGGGAGTGAAAATGGCTCTGGGCAGCGATGCAGGAGCTTACCGGGTACTTCACGGTCAGGGGCTTCTGGATGAATATCAGGTCTTTGAACAAGTGCTTTCAGAGGACTGGCCGGACTGGAGAACAGGAATTCTGGAAGGAGACAGAATTCTTCGTGAAAAGTTTTAAAGGAAATATTTTGGGAGGAATTTCACAGTGACACACAGAGAACAATTTATCAAAACATTAAAATGCGAAAAAATCGGAGGACGGGTACCTCATTTTGAATTGGTTTTTTTCCTGACGATGGAATCTCTGGGAAAAGTACATCCCTGTCATCGGTTATATGACCAGTGGAATCAGATGAGTTATGCGGAGCAGAAGCTTCACATTAATGAAATTGCGGATATCCATATCGATATTGCAAAAAAATATGATCACAGCGCTATTTTTGTACAGCACACACTGCCTGGATTTGAAAATGCACAGTGGCTTTTGGAAACCATAAGAGAAAAGAGCGGGGACGAGTATTACCTGATGATGCACGGGGATCCTACCTGGGCAATTCCGGACGGAGATAACATGATGGATTTTGCAGTGCAGATGCTGGAAGAACCGGAAAAACTCAATGAAATGTCAGCAAGAAGAGTGGAAGAAAGTCTTAATTTTGCAGAAAAACTGAACAGTCACGGTCATCTGTTGGATGGGTTTGCCCTTTGCTCCGACTATTGCTTTAACGTAAATCCGTTTTTTACCCCGGATCAGTTTGATGAATTGATTGTTCCTTATCTGAAAGAGGTAATTGCAGAATACAGAAAAATGGGATATTACACCATCAAACACACAGATGGAAATATTATGCCTATCGTAAAACAGATGGCAGATTGTAAACCGGACGCTATTCATTCTCTGGATCCCCAGGGAAATGTAAATCTGCGGGAAGTACGCAAAATTGTGGGAGATCAGATCGCTCTGGTGGGAAATGTAAACTGCGGACTTTTACAGACAGGAACAGATGAAGAATGTGACGCGGATGTAATGCGAAGCTTAAAAGAAGGAATGGCAGACGGAAAAGGATATATATTCTCCACTTCCAACTGTGTTTATACGGGACTGCCTCTGGAGCGATATGAAAGAATGTGGAAAATCTGGAGAGAATACGGAGTATATCAGGAGAAATAGCGTGAAAAGAATTTATGTATTGTTTAAAACTCACTTGGATATAGGGTTTACAGATATGTCCCAGAAGGTAGTAGAAAATTATATGAAAAATTTTCTGCCGAATGCCATGAAAGTGGCAAAACAGATGCGAGGTGAAAAAGAGCGTTTTATATGGACAGCAGGTTCCTGGCTGATCTGGAAATTTCTGGAAGAGAGTCCGGATGCGGAATTATTGGAGGATGCGATTCGTCACGGGGAGGTTCGCTGGCATGGATTGCCTTTTACCACTCATACAGAATGTATGAATCAGGAGCTTTTTGAATATGGGACAAGTCTTTCAGCAAAGCTAGATCAACATTTTGGCATGAAAACGGTTGCTGCAAAGATGACAGACGTACCCGGGCATACGATTTCCATGGTACCTCTTCTTGCAGAAAAAGGAATTCGTTTTTTACATATTGGAGTAAATCCTGCTTCTACAAAACCAGATGTGCCTACCATGTTCTGGTGGCAGTCATCAGGGGGAGAAAAACTCTTAGTTATGTACAATGATGATTACGGAGAACTGACAGAAATGGGAAATAGTGGTGTGGCAGTGTATTTTGCCCATACGGGAGATAACTGTGGTCCTCAATCGGCAGATCAGATCCGTGAAATATACAGAGAGCTGCATGAGAAATATCCGGATGCGGAGCTTGTCGCAGGAACACTGGAGGACGTGGCAGAAGAAGCTCTGAAGCAGGAAAATATCCCTGTAATCACTCAGGAGACAGGGGATAGCTGGATTCATGGTATAGGGACAGATCCCAGATTTCGCTTTTTGATCCAGGCATAAAGACAGGGAGCTGTTGCTTTACTGATTTTAAATCTTTAAAGCAACAGCTCCCTGTCTGTAATTATCTGTTTAGCCAGTGGCATGGCAGATATATTTTTTATTCCATTGTTTCACGAATATGCCGGACAAAGATTTTTCGCACTGCCGGATATTCTCCCAGACCTTTCAGACAACATTCCACCGGGAAACCTTCTTTTTCAAACTGACATCGCCAGGAATCGGGATCGTCTCCTGCCATATCGTTGCTGGCGTGATCCCCGGCTACGATCATAAAGGGGGCAAGTACAATTTTTTTCGGATTTCTCTCACATACCATTTTTAATAATGTTTCCATGGAAGGATAAGCTTCCACAGTTCCAAGAAAAATATTTTTATGCCCTTTGTCTTTAAAGGAATAATCAAGGGCGGCATAAATAGAGTTGGCATAATGAGTGGTTCCATGTCCCATGAGAACCAGGGCTTCCTCATCTTTAACATAGGAAAATTCATCGGCAATAGCCTGAATCATTTCCCAATTATCCTGTTCACTGGTAAGCAGGGGCGTTCCGAAGGATAAACTCTGAAATTTGCTGCGATAAGACAGGGCATCTTCTTTCATCAGGTCATTTTCAATTCCGTTGATCACATGGGTAGGCTGGACGATCACATCTGTGATCCCGTCTGCGGCCATCTGTTCCATGGCTTCCTTCACATTATTTATCCTGATACCATCTCTTTTCAGCAGTTTGGCCATGATCATTTTACTGGTCCAGGCCCGGTATATGGTGTATTCAGGGAAAGAGCGGGCGATTTCTTCTTCAATGGCATCAATAGTTTTTTCTCTGGTATCATGGTAACTGGTACCAAAACTGACAACCAGAATTGCTTTTTTTGTTTCTTTCATAGGTGCTGTTCCTCCGTGATAAGTTCGTTCGCTGACGGCGGCAATATAGGCCTCCAGTTCTTTCAGATTTCTGGGAACCGGAAGAGAAGTCTTCAGTATCCCCTTTCTGCAAAGACTTTCAAAAAGTTCCAGACAGGCAGGCTGCCTCAGATTTGTGGCTTCCAGAGCAGAACGGTTGGCAAAAACCTGCTCCGGGGTGCCGTGGATCAGAACCTTTCCATCCTTTAACAGAATAATATCATCTGCCCAGGAAAATGCGTAATCCACATCATGAGTAGACATAAGCACAGTAATTCCCCGGGCGGTGAGCTGATCGACAATTTTATTTACCATAATGGTATGTTTGGGATCAAGAGCGGCAGCCGGTTCGTCAAAAATAATAATATCCGGATTCATAACAAGAATATCGGCAATGGATACCTGCTTTTTTTGCCCTCCGCTTAAAGCGTGGGTAGGTTTGTGGCGGAAGGGGGTGATTTCCAGATAATCAATAACCTGTTCCACCTGTTTTTCAGCCTCCTGTTCACTGGCGCCCAGATTCAGAATGCCAAAAGAAATTTCCTGATATACACTGGCAGAAAAAAGCTGATTATCAGGATCCTGAAATACAATGCCTACTTTACTGCGCAGATTCAGTAAGCCTTTCCTGGAATAGTCCACAGGCTCTCCATGGAAATAAAGAGTTCCTGAAGAAGGACGGTGAATTCCGTTGCAGCACAGGAAAAAAGTGGATTTTCCGGAACCGTTGGCTCCCATAAAAGCCACTTTATGTCCTTTCTTAATCTCCAGGGAAAGTCCGTTTAAAGAATGACTTTTTTCGTCATCATAAGAAAAATACAGATTGTCTGCCTGTAAGATGATTTCTTCGCTCATAAGAAAAATCCTTTCCATAAAATATATAAAAATAAAAAAGTTTCAAAAGAAATAATCCAGAGAATATGTTTTTTCTGTGGTTTTGAAGTTTCATTTAACACATGGATCGTACCATCATAACACCGGGATTCCATAGCATCATACAAGGCGTTTGCCCGTTTGAAAGAGCGGAGCAAAAGGACAGAGGCCATAGAACTGAAGGATTTTAAAGAGGTTTTATAGTTTCGATTTCCCAGACGGGAATGCTGGGAGGTGGTAATGGCAGAAGCCGTACTCATCAAAACGAAAATAAAGCGATAAATCAGCATCATCAGTTCGATCAGAATCTTTGGACAGTGTAACCGGTGCAATATTTCCAGTATATCCGGTACAGGAGTATTAAAAGAAAGAAAATACAGGCAGGATACAGAGGCTAAAGCGGTAAGTATCAACTGCAGGGAGTAGTAAACGGAATGCCAACTGCTGGTAATATACCAGGAGCCTATGGGAATGGCAAAACAATCCATGGGTTCACGGGAAATATGGAACAGGATTGCCAATGTGCTGAGAATCAGAAAAACCAGAGGGACCATCATATAGCGCACATAACGGAAAAGAGGGATTCTCCCTTTCCATACGGTAAGAATCCCTGTCACTGCTAATACGATAAAAGCGACTGCAATCGAACGACTGATCACACATAGCAGAAGTGTGATGACTGCAAACGCAAATTTTTCTCCGGTATTTACATATCTAAGCTTAGAAGAATAGCAAAGCTTATCAATCGTAATCATGGATAACTCCTTTCACCGGTATTTATTCACCTTTTCCCAGTTTTTTTCTTTCCACCAGACGTCCCATGCAAAAGGCGATAATGCCTACGCCGATACCTGTCTGGACACAAAACAGCATACTTTCTACTTCTCCGGGAAGTTCTCCTCCCAGAATATTTTCAATCAGAGGAGCGGCAATGGGTTCAAAAGAAGAATCCACTTCTTCCACTACAGTGCTTCCCGCATCATCGGAACCGCCAAACTCTGCATCTTTTAATGCAAAAAGAGGAACAAATGCAATAAGAATGATAGCAATCAGTAAAATAAAAACAATATTTCTCTTCTTCATATTACTTGCCCTCCTTTAAGAAACCAATAGCTCGAAGTTCCGGTTTTGCATAAGTTTCCAGCGCCATGATAATCATGCAGGTGATCAGACCTTCAATGACTGCCAGAGGCACCTGTGTAGGTGCAAAAACAGCCATAAATTTTCCCATAGCCCCCATAATTGTAGTATCTGCATGATGAGCAACAGCTAACTGAACAGCAGTAACACAATATGTAAAAAGATCGCCTAAAAATGCGGCAAGAAACACAGAGATATATTTATTTGCTTTAAATTTCCGGCACAGTTTATAAATACCGAAGGATACCAAAGGTCCGGCTACAGCCATGGAAAATGTATTTGCTCCGATGGTGGTAAGCCCTCCATGAGCTAAAAGCAGAGCCTGGAAAAGAAGTACGATCAGCCCCAGAACACTGACGGCAGCAGGTCCAAAAAGAATAGCGCCAAGACCGGTTCCTGTCATATGGGAACAACTTCCTGTAACAGACGGTATCTTCAGTGAAGAAATTACAAAAATAAATGCTCCGGACATGGCAAGCAAAATTAAAGCCTTCCGGTTTTCATTTAATACTTTTCGGATGGACATCAATCCGGCTGCAAGAAACGGCAGGCAGACCACTCCCCAGGCCACGCAAAAGCCTACGGGAAGATATCCCTCCATGATGTGCATAGCGCTGGCTGCGGGCATCAGTCCGAAGTACAGGGAAAATGCACTGATGATTGCAATGATACGTTTTTGTTTGTGAGTCATTTTCTTTTCTCCTTTCATCCCTTAAAAATGTAATAAAAAAACACGCCAAATCGCTGACTTCTTACGATAGGCGTGCCGGGATACTCTGCGACAGACTTTTTCGCCGCAGAACGATCCTACACTCAGCCATCGTTCGTAACATGAGTGTATCTCCGCAACTGTATACAGACCGCTGCGGATCTTTCCTATGACGGGCAGGTCTTCTGGCTCAGGAGTCTTCATACTGCTTCGCCTTCCCAGTTTCCCAGTGACATAATGAAACAATACTCGTCCTTTACAGCGGCGTGACCGCGGGGGAGTGAAACCCCTCTTTCCTCTTAGCCTGTGGAGAAAAATACACAGGATCCTCATCACATTCAATTAAACCCAGTTTACCGCAATCTTTTTATGTTGTCAATTCTTTCACGAAAATAAGGTTCCCATTTAAAAAAACTTGTGCTATGATATTCACGAATAAAATCTGAACGACAGCAAAAATGGCAGATGAATTGGGAGGAACAGAAAATGAGCATATGTATGGTGGGCATTGACCATAACAAAGCAAATGTGGATATTCGGGCCCTGTTTTCATTTACAAAGAAAAATGGAGCGGCGGCTATGCAAAGATGGAAGAAAGTGCCTGGGATTAATGGATGTCTGGTTTTGTCCACCTGTAACAGGATGGAATTGTGGGCCAGTACCCAGGAAGACTGGAGGGGAGACCTTCTGGAAGAGTTGTGCAAGGTGAAAGAAGTGGACCCTACTCAGTATGAAGAATATTTTGTCAGAAGAGAAGGCAGAGAGGCGGTGGATCATCTGTTTCATCTCACCTGCGGGCTGAAATCACTGATTCTGGCGGAGGATCAGATTATTACACAGGTAAAAGATGCTCTTTCTATGGCAAGAGAAAATTATGTGACGGACAATGTGCTGGAAGTTCTTTTTCGGAAAGCGGTGACAGCGGGGAAAAAGGTAAAAACGAACGTGACATTTTCCCGGGCAAACCAGACGGCCATGGATCAGGCTATAGAAATGCTTCGGGAAAAGAAATTTGATTTTAAGAATAAGAATTGTATGGTCATTGGAAATGGAGAAATGGGAAAACTGGCTGCCCAGTCTCTGAAAAAAACGGGAGCCAAGGTGACGGTAACTGTGCGGCAGTATCGCAGCGGCATTGTGACTATACCTATGGGATGTGAGCGAATCAATTACGGAGAAAGGCTGGATTTCCTTCCTGCCTGCGATCTGGTGGTAAGCGCCACAGCCAGTCCCAATTATACCCTGACGAAGGAACAGGTGGAGAAAACGGGGCTGAGCAGACCGGTAATATTTATTGATCTTGCAGTTCCCCGAGATATGGAGCCGGAGCTTTCTGAGCTTTCCCAGGTGGAACTGTATACCATTGATGATTTTAAGCTGGATGGTCCCAATGCGGGAACGCTCCAGTCCATGGAGCAGGCAGAGATGTTGATCCAGGAGGAGATGGATGAGTTTTATGTGTGGTTTAACGGAAGAGATGTGATTCCCCGTATCCAGGAAATCAAAGATGAGGCAGTAACCGATCTGAATCTCAGGCTGCATAAAATTCTTCATAAACTTCCTTTATCAGAAGAAGAAAGGAAAGATCTGGAAAAATCCATCGATACAGCGGCAGGAAAAGTGGTGACAAAAATGATTTTTGGTCTGCGGGATACGTTGGATCAGGAAGAATTTCTGGATTGTGTGGAAGGACTGGAAAAAGTATATGAAGAAGAATGAAATGGGATATTTTCCTCTGTTTATGGATATCAGCGACAAGAAAGTTGTAGTGGTGGGAGGGGGAACGATTGCCACCCGCCGGGTTGAGACTCTCTGTCAGTTTTGTGAACAGATTACTGTGGTTGCGCCTGAGGTGTCAACGGAATTGGAAGAACTGGAGCAACAGGGAAAAATAACCTTACACCGAAGAAAATATAAAAGAGAAGATATTTATGACGCCTGGATGGTTCTGGCAGCTACAGATTGTCATACATTAAATGATGAGATATACAGTGTGGCAAAATGTCTGGGCGCTCTGGTAAATGTGGCCAGTGACCGGAATAAATGTGATTTTCATTTTCCGGGGATTATAAAAAAAGATCCTTATGTGGTGGGAGTCAATGCTTCCGGAAAAGATCACAAAGGAGCGGCCCGGTTAAAAAAAGCGATCCGGGAAGCAATGGAAGGAGTGAAAGATCCCATGAAAACAATATGTATTGGGAGCAGAGAAAGCCGTTTAGCCGTGATTCAAAGTGAGATGGTGATGGAATACATAAAGCAGGCCTGTCCGGACAGGGAAGTTTCCCTGCTGACTATGAAAACAACAGGCGATAAAATTCTGGACCGTACCCTTGATAAAATCGGCGGTAAAGGATTATTTGTAAAGGAACTGGACCGGGCGCTGGTGGAAAAAAGAAGTGATTTGTCTGTACACAGCCTGAAAGATATGCCTATGGAAACGCCAAAGGAACTTCCTGTTGTGGCGTTTTCCAAAAGAGAAGACCCACGGGACGTACTTGTGTTGCCGGAAGGAAAAAAAGAAATTGATTTTACAAAACCTCTGGGATGTTCCAGTCAGAGAAGAATTTTGCAATTGAAAGAATTATTTCCACAGGCACAGTTTCAGAGTGTGCGGGGCAATGTGATCACCCGCCTTCGAAAATTGGACGAGGGAGAATATGGCGGTCTGATCCTGGCGGCAGCCGGATTAAAAAGGCTGGGGCTGGAAGAGAGAATTTCCCGATATTTTGAGCCGGAAGAGATGATTCCGGCGGCAGGGCAGGGAATTTTGGCAGTACAGGGAAGAGAAGGAGAAGATTATTCTTATCTGGCAGGTTTTGCAGACAGAGAAGGAACCTGGGCTGCTCTTTGTGAGAGAGCTTTTGTCAGGTATCTGGATGGGGGATGTTCTTCTCCGGTGGCGGCTCACGCCCGGATTCAGGGGGAACGGATCCATCTTCTGGGATTATATTATGATGAAAAAACAGGAAACTATAAAAAGGGCAGTATGGAAGGCTCTGTGGAAGAGGCAGAAGAGTTGGGAATTTGTCTGGCAGAAAAATTAAAGAAAGAAGTTGATGAATGGACATGACAGGAAAGGTATGGCTGGTAGGAGCAGGTCCCGGAGATGTGGGGCTTTTTACTCTGAAAGGAAAAAGGGTGCTGGAAGAGGCACAGGTGGTTGTATATGACAGTCTGGTAGGAGATGGGGTGCTGGCAATGATTCCCAAATCTGCCCGTCTGATCAATGTGGGAAAACGGGCAGGCCACCATCTGATGAAGCAGGAAATGATCAATCAGGTACTTTTGGAAGAGGCACAAAAGGGCTATCGGGTGGTACGGTTAAAAGGAGGAGATCCTTTTCTTTTTGGAAGGGGAGGAGAGGAGTTGGAACTGCTTTGCGAACACGGAATTCCCTATGAGGTGGTTCCGGGGGTGACTTCCTGTATTGCTGTCCCGGCATATAACGGAATTCCGGTAACCCACAGGGATTACTGTTCGTCTGTTCATGTGATTACGGGACATAAGAAAGCAGGTCAAAGCTATAATATTGATTTTGAAGCGCTGGTACGGACAAAAGGAACTCTTGTATTTCTTATGGGAGTTACTGCTCTGGAAGATATTTGTAACAATCTGATGGCGGCAGGCATGGATCCCTCCGTTCCGGCAGCTATTTTACAGCAGGGAACTACGGCAGGACAAAAAAGAATTGTTGCTACTGTGGGAACTTTGAAGGAGGAAGTAGACCGTCAGGGTATTCTTACACCGGCGATTATAGTGGTAGGAGGCGTCTGCGAAGTTGCAGATAAATTTGCCTGGTATGAAAAACTTCCGCTGGCAGGATGCAAAGTGGTGGTGACCCGTCCGAAGGAATTGATTTCCCGGATGGCAATGCAGCTTAGAAGACAGGGAGCAGAAGTTTTAGAACTTCCGGGAATTGCTCTTTCTCCTGTAGAAGATCTTACTCAGGTGGAAAACTGTCTGGAAAAACTGGAGACTTACCAGTGGATTGCTTTTACCAGTCCCAGCGGTGTGAAAATATTTTTTGAACTTTTGAAAAAATCGGGAAAAGATCTCAGAGCATTGGGAAATATAAAAATTGCAGCTATCGGAAAGGGAACAAAAAAGGAACTGGAAGAGAGAGGATTATATCCGGATCTGCTGCCGGAAATCTTTGACGGAGCATCCCTGGGAAGAAAAATGGCAGAAGTTTGTGAGGAAAATGCTCATATTCTTATTCCCAGAGCGGCCATTGGAAATAAAGAAATCATTCAGGAACTTTCAGTGAGAAAAGATCTCGTAATAGATGATGTGGCTACTTACGATACCCGATATGAGACACAGGATCTGATCGATGAAGCGGGAGCATTTGAGCGTGGGGAGATTGATTATGCCGTATTTACCAGCGCTTCCACCGTCCGTGGATTTGTAAATGCTTTGCCCAAGCTGGATTATTCTCTGGTGAAAGCGGTCTGCATTGGAAAACAGACTTGTGGGGAAGCCAAAAAGTATGGAATGAAAACGTATACAGCCCGGGAAGCATCTATTGACAGCCTTGTGGAATTGGTTATAGAATTAGCCGGACAGGAGAAAAAATAATTTAGGAGATGACAGATCATGGATATGATTAAAAGACCAAGAAGATTACGTGGAGGAGAATATGTAAGAAGAATGGTTCGGGAAACCAGAATGGATAAATCTTCTCTTATATATCCCATGTTTGTACAGGAAGGAACAGGCAGAGAAGATGAAATTCCTTCTATGCCGGGGCAGTTTCGGTATACGCTGGACCGTTTGCCTTACGAATTGGAAAGAGTGGCAAAAGCAGGTGTGGGAAGCGTTATGCTTTTTGGTATTCCGGATATCAAAGATGAAATTGCCAGCCAGGCCTATGCTCAGGATGGAATTGTACAGAAAGCCCTTCAGGCAGCAAAAGAGAAATTTCCGGAATTGTACTACATTACCGATGTATGTCTTTGTGAATATACCTCTCACGGTCATTGCGGAATGCTTTGCGGTCATGAGGTGGAAAATGACAGCACGCTGGAACTTCTGGCAAAAACAGCAGTTTCCCATGTGCAGGCAGGAGCAGATATGGTAGCTCCTTCCGATATGATGGATGGACGTGTTCTTGCCATTCGTCAGGCGTTGGATAAAAACGGTTACAAAGAAACTCCCATCATGTCCTATGCAGTAAAATATGCTTCTGCATTTTACGGACCCTTCCGGGAAGCGGCAGACTCAGCTCCCGCTTTTGGAGACAGAAAAAGCTACCAGATGGATTTCCATAACAGCAGAGAGGGTGTAAAAGAAGCATTACTGGATGTGGAAGAAGGGGCAGATATCGTAATGGTAAAACCGGCCCTGTCTTATCTGGATATGATTACCCGGGTGAAAGAAGTGACAAATGTACCGGTGGCTGCATATAGTGTCAGCGGAGAATATGCCATGGTGAAAGCGGCGGCACAAAAAGGCTGGATCGATGAAGAACGGATTATGTGTGAGATGGCAGTGAGCACCTATCGGGCAGGAGCGCAGATTTACCTTACCTATTACGCAAAAGAACTGGCAAAATGTATGGATGAAGGGAGAATTGGATAATGAGTAGATCGGATGACTTATTTAATCGGGCAGTGAAGGTGATCCCGGGAGGAGTAAACAGTCCTGTGAGAGCTTACGGTTCTGTGGGAATGACACCTCGGTTTGTGGAGGGAGCCACAGGTCCTTATATTTTTGATGCTGACAGTAAGAAATATATTGACTATATCTGTTCCTGGGGTCCTATGATCCTGGGACATAATAATCAGGATATCTTAAAAGCTGTGATCCGAAAAGCGGAAAGCGGATTAAGTTTTGGAGCGGCTACAGAAATCGAAGTGGAAATGGCAGAGTTTATCTGTGAAAATATCCCGTCTGTGGAAATGATCCGTATGGTAAATTCCGGTACGGAAGCGGTAATGAGCGCTATCCGGGCGGCAAGAGGATATACAGGAAAAAATAAAATCATCAAATTTGCCGGATGTTATCATGGACATTCAGATGCTCTGTTGGTAAAAGCAGGCTCCGGAGTGATGACAGCAGGTGTTCCGGACAGTGCGGGAGTGCCTGCCGGATGCACTCAGGATACCCTTACGGCAGTGTATAATGATCTGGAAAGCGTAAAAGCATTATTTGAAGAATTTTCAGGAGAAATCGCTGCAGTGATCGTGGAGCCGGTAGCAGCCAATATGGGAGTGGTATTACCAGCGCCGGGATTTTTGAAGGGCTTGCGTGATATCTGTACCCAAGAAGGCAGTGTGCTTATATTTGACGAGGTGATCACAGGATTTCGTCTGGCCTTCGGAGGCGCTCAGGAATATTTTGGAGTACAGGCAGACCTGGTGACTTATGGAAAAATCATTGGCGCCGGAATGCCGGTGGGCGCTTACGGCGGTAAGAGAGAAATCATGGAAATGGTGGCTCCTGCAGGAAATGTATATCAGGCAGGTACACTCAGCGGAAATCCGGTGGCTATGGCAGCAGGTATTACCCAGCTTAAAATCTTAAAGGAGCATCCGGAGATTTATACCCATATGGAAGAGACAGGGAAAGCATTGTTTGGCGGTATGGAAAGACTCCTGAAAGAAACAGGAAAACCGTGGACAATGAATTCCATCGGTTCTCTGGGATGTTTGTTTTTCACTTCAAAGAAGGTGGAAAATTACGAAGATGCAAAAGCCAGTGATACAAAAGCATTTGCGGAATATTTCCAATATATGCTGGAGCATGGAGTACATCTGGCTCCTTCCCAGTTTGAAGCTATTTTCCTGTCCAATGCCCATACAGAAGAAACGACACAGGAGACACTGCGGATATTTGAGCAGTTTTTGAGAAGATGACCAGAGAAACAATGATTACCATTTTTACCATAGCCCTGTTTGTTTTTGTCGCGGGGGCGTGGATGCTCTGGGACAGACGAAGACAGAAACAATGGTTTCTGGCAAAGCTGAGAAGAATGTGGGGATCTGTTACAGACAGAGAATATTCTTCAGAAGAACTTGAGAGTATTTCTCATTATGCCAGAAGGCATCAGAAAGACAGATTTCTGATCGATGACATTACCTGGAATGACCTTTCCATGGATCAGATATTTGTAAATATGAATACCACGGTATCGTCCTGTGGAGAAGATGTTTTATATGCCATGCTTCGTCTGCCGGAATTTGATGAAGAAGTATTAAAAGAACGAAACCGTTTGATTGAATATTTTCGGACTCACCAGAAGGAAAGAGAAGATATACAGATGCTGGTGCGGGAAGTACGGAAAATTTCCACCATGTCTCTTTCGGATTATATCTTTGTTTTGAAAGATGTGGAACAGAAGGGAGTGGCAAAATATGTGATTCTGGCTTGTCTTACTCTGGCAGGAATCGGCGCGATTTTTGTTCAGCCTCTGACTGGCGCTTTGCTGCTGTTGGTGATTTTATGTTTCAATGGATATGTGCACATGAAAGATTCGAAAAAGATAGAGCCTTATCTGAATTGCTTTTTGTGTATTCTGCGTCTGTTAAAGGCGGCAGACGGATTTTCCAAAATGAAAAATCCAGAAATCCAGGAGCAGCTGGATCGGATAGAAGGGGTTCGGAAAAAACTGCAGGGATTTCGAAGAGGCGCATTTTTGGTTACGTCGGCCAATGCCATGCAGGATGGACTGGAAGCCTTTGTGTTATCTTATCTGAAAATCATGTTCCAGGTGGATATTATTAAGTTTTATTCCATGGTAAAGGGCGTTCGGGGGCATGAGGCGGAAATTGATGAATTATTTACTGCCATGGGAGAACTGGATGCGCTGATCGCTGTGGCATCTTTCCGGGAGTATCTGCCCTATTACAGTATACCTGAACTGAGAAAATGGGAAGAAAGAAAAGAAATGGAACAGATTTCAGTGGAAATGAAAGATCTGTATCATCCTCTGATTCCCAATCCGGTGGCAAACAGTATCCGGATCGCAGGGGGAATTCTTGTCACCGGATCCAATGCTTCCGGTAAGTCCACATTTTTGAAAACAGTAGCGTTAAATGCGATTTTGTCACAGACGATTTACACCTGTATTTCTCACAGTTACCGGGGAAATTATGTAAAAGTAATGACCTCCATGGCGCTTCGGGATAACCTGGAAGGGGGAGAAAGTTACTACATTGTAGAGATAAAATCTCTCCAGAGAATACTGAAAGAATGTGAGAAAAAACAGCCGGTATTGTGTATTGTGGATGAAGTGCTTCGGGGAACCAACACCATTGAAAGAATTGCAGCTTCTTCCAGAATATTAAAATATCTGTCTCAGCCATATGTGCTTCCTCTGGCTGCAACTCATGACATTGAGTTATCCTATATTCTGGAAAAGCAGTATGAAAATTATCATTTCGAAGAAGAAATAAAAGACCATGACGTGCTGTTTAATTATCAATTGAAAGAGGGACGGGCAACCACCAGAAATGCCATTAAACTTCTGGAAATGATAGGATACGATCAGAAAATTGTGTCAGAAGCCCAGGAATCAGCAAGAAAATTTGAACAGACAGGTATATGGGAATAGGAGAGAAGAAAGTATGCATGTGAAAATATATACGGATGGTTCTGCAAGAGGAAATCCGGACGGTCCAGGAGGATATGGATGCGTTTTGCATTATGTAGACAGCAAAGGTCAGCTCCACGAAAAGGAACTTTCTGCAGGATACGTAAAAACCACCAACAATCGTATGGAATTGATGGCGGCGATTGCCGGTATGGAAGCATTAAACCGTCCCTGTGAAATCGAATTATATTCCGATTCTAAATATCTGGTGGATGCGTTTAATCAACACTGGATTGACGGATGGCTGCGTAAAGGCTGGAAGCGGGGGAAAAATGAACCGGTTAAAAATGTGGATCTGTGGAAACGACTCCTGAAAGCAAAAGAACCCCATCAGGTAACTTTTATTTGGGTAAAGGGTCACGACGGTCACGAAATGAATGAGAGATGCGACTATCTGGCCACCTCCGCAGCAGATGGAGACAATTTGCTGGTGGATCCGGGGGTATAGATGATTACAGGAAGATTGTTGTAAAAAGACAGTTAGAAACAGGGGCAGATGTGGCTTGCATAAAAGCTGTATCTGTCCTTTTTTATGTGGTAGAAAAGTGAAAAATATATTATAATAATTCTAACATTATGTAACGCATAGGGTAACAAAAAGAATGTGAGGTGTATTAAGATGAAAAAAAGAATGTTGGGAAAAACAGGCTTGTACGTGAGTGAGATTGGATTTGGCGGCGAATGGCTGGAACGTCATCCGGAAGAAGAATCTATAGAATTGATGAAATATGCTTCAGAAAAAGGAATCAATATCATTGACTGTTGGATGCCGGATCCAAAATCCAGAGATATTATCGGAAAGGCAATGCTTGGAAACAGAGATAAATGGTATGTGCAGGGACATTTAGGCTCCACCTGGCAGGATGGACAGTATGTACGCACCAGAGATGTAAAGTATGTAAAACAGGCATTTGAAGATCTTCTGACAAGATTGCAGACAGACTATATCGATCTTGGCATGATTCATTATGTGGATACGGTGGAAGACTGGAACAACATTCAGGACAGTGAGTTCCTGAAGTATGTAAAAGAACTGAAAGAGAAGGGTGTCATTCGTCATATTGGAATGAGTTCCCATAATCCGGAAACGGCTAAGATGGCAGTGAAATCAGGACTGATCGAGATGCTTTTATTCAGTGTAAATCCTGCATTTGATATGCTTCCGGCAGGACAGGATCTGGATGAATTGTTGAAAGACGGATATTCCTATGATGAAAATCTGTCTGGAATCAATGTGGAAAGATCAGAATTATACAAGCTTTGTGAAGAATACAATGTGGGCATCACAGTTATGAAAGGATTTGCAGGGGGACGTCTTTTTGACGAAAAACGTTCTCCCTTCGGCGTCAGACTGACCCCATTGCAGTGTATTCACTATGCCCTGACCAGACCGGCAACAGCTTCCATTTTATGTGGATATGACACAAAGGAGCAGATCGATCAGGCAGTTCAGTACGAAGTGGCTTCCGATGAAGAAAAAGATTATGCATCTGTTCTTGCTAATGCGCCACTCCATTCCTACAAAGGAGAATGTACATACTGCGGTCACTGTAAACCCTGTGCCGTAAATCTTGATATTGCCATGATCAATAAGTATTACGATCTGGCGGTAATGCAGCCGGAGATTCCGTCATCCCTGCAGTCCCACTATATGTTACTGGAACATAAGGCTTCCGAATGTATCGGATGTCAGGAATGTGAGACAAGATGTCCGTTTGGAGTTCCGATAGCAGAAAGAATGGAGAAAGCAGCGAAATTATTTGAATAGTGCTAACATATCAGTAGTCGGCTATTTCAAAAAATCATGCCGATAACCATGAGTTAATTTCTCATGCGTATGGGATAAGTTTATATCACGCTTTAAATTCTGGACTATGTTTTTCTGCAGAAAATGCCTTTTTCACCGATAAATGGTTTCGTGATTTGAAAGACCTTTTGACGGGCTTGTTCGTGAATGCAAAGAAGAAACTGGTGCTGATATTTGCCCTCTACGCCTTTTGTGGACAGAAGAATGTTTTTGAGAATGGAAGAAAAGAGTACAATAAAAAGAAGGTATTTGAATTGGATAGTCCTCACAAACACTTTGTTAGCAGATAAGGAAAACTATTATGATACAATATGAGAATTTAATCATCCGTCAAACTGAGCGTGCCGACGCAAAGCAGATTACTGCTTGGTGGAATGACGGTGTTGTGATGGCACACGCTGGATTTCCCAACGGCTTGGGAACAACCGAGGAAGAAGTTATCGAAGGACTTGGAAATGGTCGTATGGTCATTGAAGAAAGTGAACGCCTAATCGGTGAGTGTAATTACCGCAATGTGTCGGACGGCGTTGCAGAAATCGGTATTAAGATTTGCGAAACCGATTGTCAGAACCGTGGTGTTGGCAGAAAGGTTTTGAGTATGCTGATTGGCTGGCTGTTCAAAAACGGCTATTCCAAAATCGTCCTCGATACAAACTTAACGAATAGAAGAGCGCAGCACATTTACGAATCACTTGGTTTTTGCAAGGTGCGAACCAACATTGATTCTTGGAAAGATCAGCTCGGGCGGCTTCAATCATCAGTCGATTATGAGTTGGTTGAAAAGGATTTTGTCAGCTACATAAATGACGTACTACAGATTGAAGAAACTCTCCGCCTCCGCCGTTTTGATGGCAATTATGAGTTTGCGTTTGAGTGGTATCAAGACCCAGAAACAGTTCTTCTTGTTGATGGTAAATCTGAACTGTATTCCTACGAAACCTTGACAAATATGTATAACTATCTTAATGACAAAGGCGAGCTGTATTTCATCGAAGTCAATGAGAACGGCGAATGGAAGCCTATCGGTGACGTTACTTTTTGGCAAGAAGATATGCCCATCGTGATTGGTGAGCGTGAATACCGTGGGAAAGGTATTGGTAAAAAGGTTATATCTGCCTTCGTCGAGCATGGCAAAGCGGTGGGATATGATAAGCTGTACGTTGGCGAAATCTACGATTTCAACATCGCCTCACAAAAGTGCTTTGAGAGTGTAGGCTTTCGGAGATATGAAAAGACCGAGAAAGGATATCGGTACGTTTTAGAATTGAAATAGTAATAACTTTTGCAGAAAGCTCCCTTGACAAATCCCGTTTCTAAAAGCAGTTTTAATAAAATACGCTTTGGACAACGAGCCAGTATAATCCAGAGCAGGTATAATGCCTGGGGCAATCTTCGGATTGCCTTTACATAGGAATTATTGATGCGAAAATCTTTTCCAAAATGAGTATATTTCCTGTGGATGTGGGGAGTGATGTGAGAAAACATATTAAAGAGTATCCAGATTTAGAACAATTTTTAGTGTGAGTTGAGGAGGGATGACTTCTGGGAAAGAAAATTCTGGTTATTGGAAGCCTGAATATGGATCTTGTTGTTGAGATGAAAGAGCTTCCGTTAAATGGAGAAACAGTATTGGGAGATAAGATCACCTACATACCAGGAGGAAAAGGGGCAAACCAATCTTATGCCATAGCAAGCGCCGGCGGTAATGTAAAGATGCTTGGCTGTGCAGGAAGTGATGAAAATGGAGAGAAACTGTTAAGAAATCTGGAACAGGCAGGCGTTGATGTTTCAGATATAAAAAAGAGTGAAGGGATACCTACAGGTCTGGCGATTATCGGAGTCAGTCAAAAAGGTGATAACAGTATTATTGTTGTTCCCGGAGCAAATTCATTGTTTGATCTGAAATATTTGAGGGATACGGAAAAATACATTCGAGAAAGCGATTATGTGATTCTTCAGATGGAAATACCACAGGAAACTATTTATGAGGCTATTTCTATTGCAAAGAAATATGGAAAAACCGTTATATTGAATCCTGCGCCTGCACCGGAAGAGATTCCCGACAGGATTTTACAGATGGTAGATTATATCACGCCCAATGAAAAAGAAATCATGACGATCTCAAAGCAAGAGGGAGATACTTTTGAAGAGATAGAAGCGGCGGCAAAAATATTAATAGCCAGAGGAGTCAAAAATGTTCTTGTTACCCTGGGAAGTCATGGAACCATGCATGTGACAAAAGAAACCTGTCAGATATATCCGGGGAGAAAGGTGGAGGCTGTGGATACCACAGCAGCGGGAGATTGTTTTAACGGAGCTTTTGTAACTGGATTATCAGAAAATATGAGTATTGAAAAAGCGATCAGATTTGCAAATGTATTTTCCTCTGTGGCGGTTACAAGAAAAGGGGCGCAAAGTTCTATTCCTAGGAGAGAAGAGGTAAACAGAATTTTTTGTGAATAAAAGAAATAAAATTTTGAAATTTTGAACGGTACTAAGATTTCTCTTGACAAAAAATTAGTATATTTGTATACTGAGCATTATAACAAAGGCAGTGAAAAGAATAAGTAGCAGTAAGGAAAGCAGACAGAGAGGAGCCGGCAGGTGAGAGGCCCCTGTGGAACTTTCTGTGAATACCTCTTGGAGCTTCACACCGAACCCATGCGCTATATCTGGCGGGAGAGTAGGCTGTGACGGAAGGACCTCCGTTATACGGGTCAGAGTATTGAACACAGTACTTGCAGAGGCAGAGAACGTGAGTTTTCTGTGAATTTAGGTGGTAACACGGGATCTTTTCTCGTCCTAAAAAGGGCGGAGAACAGGTCCCTTTTTTGTAGGAATCTGTGCAGGGCAGTAAGCTTTGATTCCGCCATAGATAAAAAATGATAGAGTAAAGGAGAACTAGTATGAAGATTTATGATGAATTAGTTGCCCGTGGTCTGATCGCCCAGGTGACAGATGAAGAAGAAATTAAAGAACTGATCAATAATGGAAAGGCTACTTTCTATATTGGATTTGATCCCACCGCAGACAGCCTTCATGTAGGACATTTTATGGCTCTTTGCCTGATGAAACGTCTGCAGATGGCAGGAAATAAGCCTATTGCGCTGATCGGTGGAGGAACCGGTATGATCGGTGATCCGTCTGGAAGAAGTGATATGCGTCAGATGATGACACCGGAGACTATCCAGCATAACTGTGACTGCTTTAAAAAACAGATGGAGCGTTTTATTGATTTCTCTGAAGGAAAAGCTCTTATGGTAAACAATGCAGAATGGCTGATGGATCTGAACTACATTGAATTTTTAAGAGATATCGGACCACATTTTTCTGTAAATCGTATGCTTACTGCTGAGTGTTACAAACAGCGTATGGAAAAGGGTCTGAGCTTCCTGGAATTTAACTACATGATCATGCAGAGTTTTGACTTCTACATGCTGTACCAGAAATACGGCTGTAATATGCAGTTTGGCGGAGATGACCAGTGGAGTAATATGCTGGGAGGAACAGAACTGATCCGTCGTAAACTGGGAAAAAATGCCTGTGCCATGACAATTACTCTGCTGCTGAATTCCGAAGGAAAGAAAATGGGTAAAACTCAGTCCGGCGCTGTATGGCTTGATCCAAACAAAACTTCACCATTTGATTTCTACCAGTACTGGAGAAATGTGGCAGATGCAGACGTATTAAAATGTATCCGTATGCTCACATTCCTCCCACTGGAACAGATTGATGAGATGGACAAATGGGAAGGAAGCCAGTTAAATCAGGCAAAAGAGATTCTGGCTTATGAGCTGACTGCTCTGGTACATGGAGAAGAAGAAGCAAAGAAAGCTCAGGAGGGAGCGAGAGCGCTGTTTTCTGCAGGAAATGCAGAAAATATGCCTACAGCAGAACTTTGTGAGGAAGATTTCCAGGAGGGCGCTATTGATCTGATCAGCATGCTTTGCAAAGCAGAACTGGTAGCTTCCCGTTCCGAGGGACGTCGCGCTATTGAACAGGGCGGCGTATCTATAGACGGAGAAAAAATTACAGATATCCGCTATACAGTGAAAAAAGAGGATATCCCGGAGGGCGGTCTGGTTCTGAAACGTGGTAAAAAGAAATTCAAAAAAATCCTTTGCAGATAGTTTATTTTAGTCGATAAATGTGGTAAAATATTCTTTATATGTGAAACAGGGAGTCTCAGACTCCCGTTTCCTATCAGATATCCAATACCGTATGAGGAGGAAATAACCGTGAAAAAGCATGGAGTAAATGAACTTCGTCAGATGTTTCTGGACTTTTTTGAGAGCAAAGATCATCTGGTAATGAAAAGTTTTTCTCTGGTACCACAGAATGATAAGAGTCTTCTGCTGATCAATGCAGGTATGGCTCCTTTAAAACCATATTTTACAGGAGCAGAGATTCCACCAAGAACAAGAGTGGCTACCTGCCAGAAGTGTATCCGTACAGGAGATATTGAAAATGTAGGAAAGACAGCCCGTCATGGTACATTTTTTGAAATGCTGGGTAACTTTTCTTTTGGTGATTATTTTAAACATGAAGCTATTGCCTGGTCCTGGGAATTTCTGACCAAGATAGTAGGTCTTGATCCGGAACGTCTTTATCCATCTGTATATGTGGAGGATGATGAAGCTTTCGAAATCTGGAACAAAGAAGTGGGAATTCCGGCAGAGAGAATTTTCCGTTTTGGAAAAGAAGAAAACTTCTGGGAGCATGGCGCAGGTCCCTGTGGTCCCTGTTCTGAGATTTATTATGACAGAGGAGAAAAATACGGCTGTGGCAGCCCGGATTGTACGGTTGGCTGTGAATGTGACCGGTATATTGAGGTTTGGAATAACGTATTTACTCAGTTTGAGAATGACGGAGAAGGTCATTATGAAACTCTGAAGCAGAAAAATATCGATACAGGTATGGGTCTGGAACGTCTTGCAGTAGTGGTTCAGGACGTGGATTCTATTTTTGATGTGGATACCATCTGCGCACTGAGAAACAAAGTATGTGAAGTTGCGGGAGTTACCTATGGAGAGAATCATGATGCAGATGTGTCTATCCGTCTGATCACAGATCATATGCGTTCTGCTACATTCCTGATTTCTGACGGTGTTATGCCGACCAATGAGGGAAGAGGCTACGTTCTTCGTCGTCTGATCCGTCGTGCAGCCCGTCATGGACGTCTTCTGGGTATTCAGGGACAGTTCCTGGCAAAGCTGAGTACTACTGTGATCGAAGGTTCAAAAGACGGTTATCCGGAACTGGAAGAAAAGAAGGATTTCATTCTGAATGTACTGAATAACGAGGAGAGCCAGTTTAACAAGACAATCGACCAGGGTCTGAAGATTCTGGGAGATATGGAAGCTGCCATGAAGGAGGCAGGAGAAACGACTCTGGGCGGACAGGATGCCTTCAAATTGTACGATACTTACGGATTCCCTGTGGATCTGACAAAAGAGATACTGGAAGAAAAAGGATATTCCATCGATGAAGAAGGATTTAAGGCTGAGATGGAAGCGCAGAGAAAACGTGCCCGGGACAACAGAGAAGTGACCAACTATATGGGCGCTGAGGCAACTGTGTACGATGAGATTGATACTTCTATCACCACAGAATTTACAGGATATGACCGTCTGTCTGATACTTCCTGTGTGACAGTGCTTACCACAGAAAAAGAAATCGTTACATCTTTGATGGAAGGGCAGAAGGGAACGATTTTTGTAGAAAACACTCCGTTTTATGCTACCATGGGTGGTCAGGAAGGAGATACCGGCGTGATCACAGGAGCTAACGGTACCTTTAAAGTGGAAGATACCATAAAGCTTCGCGGTGGAAAATACGGCCATGTGGGAACTATGGTTTCTGGTATGATTTCTCAGGGCGAGAAAGTAACACTGGAAGTAACCGCAGAAGAAAGAAGCGCTATATGTAAGAATCACAGCGCTACCCATTTGCTTCAGAAAGCTCTGAAAACTGTTTTGGGATCCCACGTGGAACAGAAAGGTTCTCTGGTAACTCCTACCCGTCTTCGTTTCGACTTTGCTCATTTCCAGTCTATGACTCAGGAAGAGATTGCAAAAGTGGAAGAACTGGTAAATAAAGAGATTCAGGCAGGTCTGGAAGTAAAAACTCAGGTTATGGGAATCGAAGAGGCAAAGAAAACAGGGGCTATGGCTCTGTTTGGAGAAAAATACGGAGATGAAGTAAGAGTAGTATCCATGGGAGATTTCTCAGTGGAATTGTGCGGTGGTACCCATGTGGCAAATACATCTGCAATTACTCTGTTTAAAATTGTTTCTGAGGCAGGCGTAGCAGCAGGTGTGCGCCGTATTGAAGCCCTTACAGGCAACAATGTACTGGATTATTATCGTGATCTGGAGAACCAGCTTCATGCAATTGCAAAAACATTGAAGACTTCTCCTGCTGAGATTACAGATAAGATTGTTCATCTGCAAAAAGAGGTAAAAGAACTTCACAGTGAAAATGAATCCCTGAAGAGCAAGATGGCTCAGGAATCTCTGGGTGATGTTATGGATCAGGTTGTGGAAGTGAAAGATGTGAAAGTTCTTGCATCTGCTGTAGAAGGCGTTGATATGAACGGCCTGAGAGATCTGGGCGATCAGTTGAAAGAGAAACTGGGAGAAGGTGTGGTTGTTCTTGCATCTGCAAAAGATGGAAAAGTAAGCCTTCTTGCTATGGCTACTCAGGAAGCAATGAACAAAGGAGCCCATGCCGGAAATCTGATCAAAGCGGCAGCAGCGATAGTAGGCGGTGGCGGCGGTGGCCGTCCGAACATGGCTCAGGCCGGCGGAAAGAATCCGGAGAAGATCGGTGAAGCAATCAGCAAGATCCCGGAATTGGTAGAAGGACAGTTGAAATAAAGGGTAGATCATGCACGTAAAAAGAAAAACCAGAGATTTTAAGAAAAATTTTAGAAAAACTTCAAAAATCAGTTGACGTTCTGTGAAAATCTGGTATAATGAATTTCAGTGCAATAAAATACCCAAACAGTTGTATTCTGCACAATCTACAACTGGAGGGAGGTTAGGTGTGAGGCTATGTCAAACGTTATCGTAAAAGAAAACGAGACTTTAGATAGTGCTCTGCGTAGATTTAAACGTAGCTGTGCCAAAGCAGGCATTCAGCAGGAGATCCGTAAGAGAGAGCATTACGAAAAACCAAGTGTTCGTCGTAAGAAAAAATCTGAAGCTGCAAGAAAACGTAAATATAATTAATTTGTGCGCATCCTGTATATAGACAGGACTTATAAAAAGCTGTTGCTTTGTCGATGATATATCGCAGAGTAACGGCTTTTTTTCGTAATTCTGAAGTTTTCTTTAATATTGTCAGGATTCAATAGATTTTTCTTATCCGGTATGATAGAATGTGAACAGTTCACCGAATGAACAATCGTGAAAAGTTTCTGAGAAGATCAGGGACAACTATTAGAAAATGTGGGGGATTTATGATGGCTTGGACACACGTAGTATATGGAACAGATTTGTATCATTTGATACAGTGGTTTATTTTATACAGTTTTCTTGGATGGCTGGTAGAATCGGTGTATATGTCGTTTTGTAACCGGAAGCTGACAAACAGAGGATTTACTTTCTCACCGTTTTGTCCTATTTATGCAGTAGGGGCGCTTTCCGTATATGCAATATTAAGACCGATAGCCCACAATTATTTTCTGCTCTATTTTGCAGGAGCGGCAGTTGCCACTCTTTTGGAATATGTGACGGCAGTGATCATGCAGAATACCCTGGGGAATGTCTGGTGGGATTACCATGAAAAACCATTTAACTATAAAGGAATACTCTGTCTGGAAAGTACGGTTGCCTGGGGATTTTATACATTGATTCTCTTCGCTTTTCTTCATGGATTTGTGGAGATGGTGACAGAAAGTTATTCCTATCACACTGGTATGTTCCTGGCAGCGGGAGTGATAGTGATCTACAGTTTTGATTTTTTCCTTCATCTTTTCCAGGCAAAGATGAATCGCTATCCAAAAAAAGTGGAAAAAATAAGAGAAAGAGTTATGCTTTTTATACAGAGATAACAGACACAGAAATTGATAAAGATAATAAAAGAGTTTCACCATTTTTCCTCAGGGAAGACTGGTGAAATTTTTTTGCGGAAAAACAGGTTGTATGTAATGAAAATGATATACGGGAAGATTTTTGATTGGGTTTGGAGGAAAGGAAATGGAAAGGTGAGGTATAAATTTTAGATTTCTTTCGTATAGTGAAACAAGAAGAATCAAGAGGAAAGTTATGGGAAAGAGAAAAATAAGTCTGATTCTGGCAGTGTTTTTATTTTTTTCTCCTCCTTTGACTGTATGGGGAGAGGAAAAAGAAGGGGTGGCTACGGAAGCGCCCAGTGGGATTTTAATGGAGGTTTCCACGGGAACGGTTCTTTTTGAAAAAAATTCTCAGGAGCAAAGAAGTCCGGCCAGTATTACAAAAATAATGACATTACTTCTCATTTTTGAAGAATTGGAAAAGGGAAACCTGACTATGGAGGAAGAAGTAGTGACCAGCGCATATGCGAAAAGTATGGGAGGATCACAGGTGTTTTTGGAGGAGGGAGAAAAACAGACAGTGGAGACACTGATCAAGTGTATTGTAATCGCTTCCGGAAATGATGCTTCAGTGGCAATGGCAGAGCATATGGCGGGAAGTGAAGAAGAATTTGTGAAAAGAATGAATCAGAAGGCGGAAGAACTGGGGATGGTACATACAAAATTTGAAGATTGCTGCGGATTGACCCAATCAGAAGGACATTACACAACGGCAGAAGATGTGGCGGTGATGTCTCTGGAACTGATTCGCCGTTTCCCTAAAATATTGGAGTATTCTTCTGTTTGGATGGAAAATATTACCCATGTGACGGATAAAGGCTCTGAAGAGTTTTGTCTTACCAATACCAATAAGTTGATTCGAAGCTACGAAGGATGTACAGGATTAAAAACCGGGAGTACCAGTGTGGCAAAATACTGTGTATCCGCGGTGGCCAAAAGGGGAAATGTGACGCTTCTGGCAGTGGTTATGGGGGCTCCGGATCCAAAAGTACGGTTTCGCGATGCGGCTACGATGCTAAATTACGGATTTGGAATCTGCAATCTGTATACAGACGAAAATAAAGATAAATTGGATCCGGCGCCGGTGACGGGAGGAATCAAAGAGGAGGTTGGCTGTAAATATAAAGAAGAGTTTCGTTATTTGGATACCAGGGGAAAAAATCTGGAAAAGGTAGAGAAAAAAACAGAATATAAAGAAAATCTCAGCGCACCCATAAAAAAAGGTGAGGTACTGGGAAAAGCCCTGTATTTTCTGGAAGGAGAAAAAATAGGGGAGACAGATATTATCAGTACGGAAGCTGTAAAAAAAGCCGGATTTTGGGATTATCTGAAAAAAACAGGAGAAAAATTGTTGGAGATGGGAGAAAAGGCAGCATGAAAGAGTAAAATGAAACGATTCAGTACCGGATGAAAGATACTGAATCGTTTCGTCTGTGGTCTTATTACAGTTCCAAAATCACAACCTGATATCCTGGCATATGAAGAGTGCTTCCGTCCAGATCCAGAGTATCCAGGTTATTCATCAATACTTGTTTGAAAGTTCCCGGCAGTTTCAGATCCTGGGCTTTGTTCTGGTAGTTGGCAGCTACCAGCAGCGTTTTATCAGTTCCTTTTCGATAGTATGCCATAAGATTTTTTTGTTCAGCTTTGTAAGGAATTACTTCACCGTAAACTATTGTCTCTTTGTATTCTGGATTCTTACGCAGAGAGATCAGCTCTTTGTACCAGGAAAATACGGAATTTTGACGTCCCACCTGATCTTTGGCATTAATCTGGACATAGTTGGGATTTACCATCAGCCAGGGGGCTGCGCTGGTAAATCCGGCATTGGCAGAGTCATTCCAGTGGAAAGGTGTTCTGGCGTTATCCCGGCTGAAAGGAAGCACTGCGTGAAAAGCTTCATCGGCGCTTAAACCGGCTTTCAGAGCTACTTTATATTCGTCCTGTGTACTGCAGTCATCAATCTGATCTATGGAAGTAAAGTCCACATTAGTCATACCCAGTTCCTGCCCCTGATAGATGAAAGGAAGTCCGCGGAGCATGATATTGACTGCGGCAAGCATTTTTTTGCTGGTATCGTTTAGATCTTCTGCGGGAATATAGTGGCTGACGCCCCGGGGCTCATCGTGATTTTCAATAATATTGGAAATGAATCCCAGATCTCCCAGCCGTTTTTGTGTCCCAAATGCACAGGCTTTATATTCGTCACCGCAGACAACGGGCTGACATTTGTACCAGCCGTCTTCATTTTTTCCCGCGCAGGTCTCGCTGAAATCGAACATTGTGGAGAAATGTCCATCATTTCCGATAAAAGCTTTCAGCGCATCCGGGCGGTCAGTGAAAACTTCTCCCACCGTAAAAGCATTATATTTTTCGAAGGTTTCCATTTTCATTTCATGGAGAAACTCATCGATTCCTACGGCGTCACGAATCATATTTTCAATACTTGCCAGTCCGTCTTCCCGGTCTGCCGGATAGGTGGTAAAAATATTCGGTTTTTTGATATTCATAATAGCGTCAATACGGAATCCGGCAACGCCTTTTTCCAGCCACCAGTTGATCATTTTATATACTTCGTGGCGGAGTTTTGGATTTTCCCAGTTCAGATCCGGCTGTTTTTTATGGAAAACGTGCATATAATACTTATCTTCATGTCCCGGAAGTTTTTCCCATACGGAACCGCCGAAATAGGAACGCCAGTTATTGGGAAGTTTACCGTCTTTTACCGTTTCAATGTAGAAATATTTGCCGAATTCTCCTTCCGGGTCTCCGCAGGCTTTCTGGAACCACTGATGTTCGTCAGAGCAGTGATTGACCACCAGATCCATGATAATATACATATTTCTGGCCTTTGCTTCCTTTAAAAGCTCATCCATATCATCCATAGTGCCGAAACGGGGATCTATATTATAATAGTCAGAGATGTCATACCCCTGGTCTGCCAGTGGGGAACAGTAAATCGGTGAGAGCCAGATAATGTCAACGCCCAGCTCTTTCAGGTAATCTAATTTGCTGATGATACCTTTCAGATCACCAATGCCATCTCCGTTGGAATCACAAAAACTTTTCGGATAAATCTGGTATGCAGTTTTTTCGTGCCACCATTTCTTCTGTAACATATATGTGTACCTCCTGTTTGTTATGATGTTCAGGTTGATTATACTCATAAAAATGGGGCAACGCTACCGCAAATATGATAAAAAAGTACGTTATTTTGACTTTTTGCTGAGGCAGTTTTTTCTGTATTGCAATGGAGTGGTTCCCGTTTTTCTCTTGAAAAGCCGCTGAAAATTCCCCATATTGTTGAATCCGCATTCCAGACTGATGTGGGTGATCGGCAGTTCGGTGGTTTCCAGAAGCTTCATTACTTTAGTCAGACGAAAATCATTGATATAGTCAATGGGAGATTTTCCAATGGCTTTTTTAAAGAAACGACAGAAATATTGTTCATTCATGCTTACGAGAGCAGACAGATCATGGATATATAATTTTTCCTGATAGTGGAGATTGATGTAGGTCAGAACGGTTTTGACAGATTCTATCCGTTGGTTTTCCGATTTCAGGGTACGGCACATCAGTTCCTGATCCAACAGGAGAGCCAGAAGCTGGAGAAGCGAAGCCTTAATCTGCATCTGAGCCGTCATATCATTGGTGTAAATCTGTTCTCCCGTACCGGTTATCTGCTGGCCTTGGCAAAAAGCCTGGGAAATCCGCCGGTATTCGCTGCGAAAGAAAGGAAATACAGGGTGGATTACGGTTAAAAAACGGGGGAATGTGAGGGTCCCCTGTACCAGAGGCTGAAGAATATATTCCTCTATGGAATCGTAATTTTGGAAACGCAGCATCTGAGGGTCAAAGACGATGGCCTGTTCTTCAAAGTCCTGGGTGAGAGAATGAATATCATGAAGCTGGCCGGAATTGATAAAGAAAAAGCATTCCTGTTCCACTTCATAGTATTCCGTATCCACACTCACCTTAAATTTTCCGCTTTTCAGATAGATAATCTCCAGTTCTTCGTGCCAGTGATGTTTGACCCGAAGACGTACAGAATTTCCCAGAGCCAGATAATAAGCGCAGGGAAAAAGGCTGGTACCGTGGGCGCGGCCTTCTCTCAGAGATTGTTTTTCCTGTTTCTGCATTGAAAGTACCTCCTGTGTGCAACGTGTTAGGATTTGCTCTAAGAACGATTATAAAGAAAAAGAAAACTTCTGTAAATGGAAATTGTCGCATAAGATGTTGGTGACTGCAGTACACAGCGGCTGTTGATAAAAGAAAAAGATAGAATCGAGGGAGACAAAATGGGAAAATTCTGGAACAGGGAAACGGGGAACACAGGGGCAATGCTGGCAGGGTGTTTCCTGGCAGGTATGGTGTTGGGAATACTTTTTGGTAATTTGTCCTATCCTTACCGGGGGCAGGAGGCAGACGTACTGGGAATATATCTGCTTAACCGGCTGCAGGAAGAGAAAATTGTGACCCGATCTTACTTTTATTATCTTTTAGAACAGCGAATGAGGGGCTATCTGTTTCTGATACTGGCAGGTTTCACCAGCATAGCAAGAATCAGCACAGTGGGTATGATGGGGCTTATGGGATTTCTGGCAGGAGCCGGCGCAAGTATGGGAGTGCTTCAATTGGGAATGAAAGGATTTCTTTTTTTTCTGGGAGCAAATCTTCCCCAGGGAATTTGTTATGTTCCCTCTTTTTTCATTCTGGGAGTGGAGGTGTATCGAAAGAATGGAAGAATCTGGAGAAAGCCGGGAGAGATGAGAAAAGAATACATGGGAATTACATTGTTATGCCTTTTGGGAGCCATGGGAGGGGTTTTTCTGGAAACCTATGTAAATCCTATATTTCTTTCCTGGATGGCGGGGAAAATGTAACAAAAAATTAATATTTAAAAAATTACTACATATGGTAGACATAAGATAGAAGTCTGTCGATATCTTGTACTTTTCCGGAAAAAGGAGGAAACCGGGAAAAAACAGGGAAAATAGCATTTGATTTTCGGGGAGAATCTGATTATAATTAAATTTATCTCAGGCGTACCCCCTTTGTTTGCTGAAAACGGAGAGGAATATGCGAGTATTGAAAACCGTCAGAAAGGTAAATTATTTACAGAAATACAATGGTAATGAGGACAGAACTTAGTATGGAAAAGGAAGTACAAAATTTCATATTTTATTTACATAATACGAAAAGAACGTCTGGTAATACTGAGATGTCCTACGAGCGTGATTTGAAGAAAATGATGCAGTATTTTACGGGGGAGCAAAAAATCAGTGATATTACACAGATTACGGAGACAAGTTTAAACTCCTATATGCTTTATCTGGAGAGAAGTCATTTTGCTGCATCTACAGTATCCAGAAGCGTTGCTTCCATGAGAGCATTTTTTCAATATCTTTATAAAGAACACCGAATTTCCACAGATCCGGCGGAGAATCTGAAGCCGCCCCGGGTGGAAAAGAAAATGCCGGAGATTCTTACGGTAGAGGAAGTGGATCTTCTTCTTCGTCAGCCGTCTTCCAGAACTCCTAAGGGAATACGGGATAAGGCCATGCTGGAACTTTTATATGCCACAGGAATCCGGGTAAGTGAACTGATTCGTCTGGAGCTTTCCGATGTGAATCTGTATGTGGGATATATCACCTGCAGGGACGGGGAAAAAGAAAGAATTATTCCTTATGGAACAGCGGCAAAAAAAGCATTACAATCTTATCTTCACGGTGTGAGAGATAGTTTTCTTCATGAGGAAGAATGTCCCCTGCTCTTTACCAATTGTTCCGGGAAAGCCATGAGTCGGCAGGGATTTTGGAAAGTCCTGAAAGTATACGCAAGAAGCGCAGGAATTGAAAAGGATATTACCCCCCATACGCTGCGCCATTCCTTTGCGGCTCATCTTGTACAAAACGGAGCAGATCTGAAAAGTGTTCAGGAGATGATGGGACACTCAGATATTTCCACCACACAGATGTATATGAATTTGAATGTGTATAAGATTCGGGATGTATATGCCAAAACACATCCAAGAAACTAAAGATTTGAGGAAAATTTTATCAGGTATGCAATATAAAATCCTGCCGGTTCCCCGTAAAAGAAAATGGGGAATCAGCAGGATTTTCAGGTCTGTGAATCATTTTTAACACAAATCTGCAATGGTATAAATCAACTGTTCGGAATCTTCCCAGCCAAGACAGGGATCGGTGATGGACTTTCCGTAAATGTGATCTTTGCATCCGATTTTCTGGCTTCCTTCTTCCAGATAACTTTCGATCATTACTCCTTTTACAAGCGTCTTAATGTCCGGTGAAACATTTCTACTGTGGAGAACTTCTTTGGTGATACGAATCTGTTCTTTATACTGTTTATTGGAGTTGGAGTGGTTGGCGTCCACGATCACCGCCGGATTTGCCAGATCTCTCTCGTTATATTTTTCCAGAAGGAGCTGCAGATCTTCATAGTGATAATTGGGAATGGCATTTCCGTGTTTGTTTACCGCTCCTCTTAAGATTGTGTGGGCAAGAGGATTTCCCGTAGTTTCCACTTCCCAGTTCCGGTAGATAAAGTTCTGTTTTACCTGGGCGGCAACCACAGAGTTCAGCATAACGGTGAAATCGCCGCTGGTGGGGTTTTTCATACCGGCGGGAATGTCCATGCCGCTGACAACCAGACGATGCTGCTGGTTTTCCACGGAGCGGGCGCCGATGGCAACGTAAGAGAGGATATCGTCCAGATATCTCCAGTTTTCCGGATAAAGCATTTCATCAGCAGCAGTAAGTCCGGATTCTTCAATAGCCCGCATATGCATTTTACGAAGGGCAATCAGACCGTGAAGAAGATCAGGTTTTTTCTCCGGATCTGGCTGATGAAGGATTCCCTTGTAACCTTCTCCGGTGGTCCTTGGCTTATTTGTATAAATACGGGGAATTAAAATCAGACGGTCAGCCACTTTTTCCTGTACCCGGGAAAGACGGTTGATATATTCACAGACAGCATCTTCATTATCTGCAGAGCAGGGACCGATAATCACCAGAAATTTATCAGATTCTCCGGTAAATACCTTACGGATCTGCTCGTCTCTTTGTCTTTTTATTTCGGCTACTTTCTGAGTTACCGGATAGTCTGCCTTGATTTCCACGGGAGTGGGCAATTTTTTTAAAAATTCAAAACTCATAATAAATTCTCCTCATTTGTCTTTTCCATACTACAATATAAAAGTTTCTGTTTCGTATGATAAAGCATTATAGTGAAAAAATCAAGAAGAAATATGAATCTGTTTTGTCTGTACCAGAAAAAGAACATAAGAAATTCCGCAGATTCCCAGGGAGATCATCAGGCAGATCAGAGGGGGAAAATAGGGACAGCACAAAGAAAATGCAGCAAGCCCCAGTCCGCAGCTTATCAGAAGGAGAATTACCGGAAAGAGGATCCAGGCTGTCGGATAAAAAGTGAACGCCACTTTCCGGTGGACAAAGGTATAGTTCAAAAAAGTAATTATCAGTTGACTGATCAAAAGTCCCCAGAGATATCCCTGTATCCCCACCTGAGGAACGGCGAATATTACAAAGAGAATCCGAATGGATAATCCCACTGCATTTTGTAAAAAGCATAAAAAAGTATGCCCCAGTCCGTTTAATATACTGGACATGGTTCCGGTCAGATATAAGAAGGGACAAAGAAAGGAAAGGATTCTCATAAAGGTACCTGCATCTTCATTTTTGTAAACGGTCACTCCCAGAGTATCGCCGAAAAAGAAAAAAACACCTCCTGCAAAAATACCCAGAAGAAGACAGTATTTGATGGTTTTTTCAGTGGAGGAAATAATTTTTTCCCTGTTTCCCTGCGCCTGTTCTCCTGCAATAACCGGAAGCAGCATGGTGGAAAGAGAATTGGTTATGGCAGAGGGAAACAAAATAAAGGGAAGAGCCATTCCGGTAAGGATTCCATAGATGCTAAGCGCCTGCGAAGAAGAAAGTCCGTATGCTTTCAGGCTGGCGGGAATCAGAACTGCTTCTGCGCTCTGCAAAAGGGTCAGAAGTACCCGGTTGGCGGTGAGAGGAAGAGAGAGGGTCAGAAGCTTCCCTGTACAGCCAAGGCGGAAAGAGATGGAGGGAGTTTTCTCTTTTTTCGATGGTGAGGACTGAAAATCAAACAGGATGCAAAGGGAGGAAAAAAGAGAAGAAACCAGTTCTCCCGCAAGGAGACCGGCGGCAGCCAGAAGAGGAGTAGGTTTGATTCCTTTTTCTGTGAAAATCAGATATATAATAAAAGAAGCAGAAATTCTGGCCAGTTGTTCTGCCAGTTGGGAAAAGGAAGGTATTTTCGTCTTTTTTTGAGCAAAATACCAGGCGCTGATACAGGAATGAATGGCTCCCAGGGGAATGCTCCAGGAAATAAGGCGTAAAAGGGGAGCGCATCGCGGTTCTTCCAGAAGCAGAGAAGAAATGGTATCTGCATAGCGATGGAGAAAAAGTGACACTCCTGCAGAAAGAAAAAGAGAAAGAAAAAAACCGGAAGAAAAGTACACTCTTGCCCGTCCGGGATTTTTCTGCGCAAAGGAAGCGGCGGCGCACCGGGAAATTCCTGTCTGGATACCTGATGTGGAAAGGGCGAAACAAAGAGCATAGACAGGAAAAATCAATTGGTAGATTCCCAGCCCTTCTGCACCAATCGTATGAGAGAGGAATATCCTATAGAAAAAGCCCATGACGCGAGTGACCATTCCGGTAAGGGTAAGGATGATGGTTCCGGTGATCAGAGGGTGTTTTTTGAAAGAAGACATAAAAAATAACTCTTTTCATTCTTTTTGATAATATATGAGAAAAACATTCTTGACAGAACAGAAGAAGAATGCTATTCTACTATCAAATCCTAGTAGATTACTAGGAAATACTTCCCTGAAGGGAGGAACACCATGAAATTATCTACAAAAGGCAGATATGGCCTGCGGGCCATGATCGACCTGGCGATATATAGTGAAACAGAACCCGTATCGATTCAAAGTATTGCAGTCCGTCAGAATATTTCTGAAAGGTATCTGGAACAATTAATGGCAAAACTGAAAAAAGCCGGACTGGTGACCAGTACCCGGGGAGCCGGCGGAGGATACCGACTGGCAAAAGAAACGGGAGATATTTCGGTGGGAGATATCCTGCGGGCTCTGGAAGGAGACTTAAGAGCAGTAACCTGTGGCGCCCAGGAGGGTGAAGGGGGCTGTGAAAAAGCTGATCTGTGTGTTTCCCGCTACGTGTGGCAGAGGATTAATGCCAGCATTACCAATGCGGTGGATACCATGTATCTGGATCAACTGGTGGGAAAAAGTAAAGAAATAGAAAAAGGGAAAGAATAAAAAAGCCTGTCTGGCAAAAGAAACGGGACAGGTACAGCTTTCGGGCTGTTTAGACAGGAGGCAGCAGAATAATGAAGAAAGTAATTTATATGGACAATGCGGCAACAACAAGAACTGCGCCGGAAGTAGTGGAGGCTATGCTCCCCTATTTCAGCGAATACTATGGTAATCCTTCCAGTGTGTATGAACTGGCAGGAGCCAGCAAAAAAGCCATAAATGAAGCTCGTGAGAAAATATCTCAGGTAATTGGAGCAAAACCCAATGAGATTTATTTTACAGCGGGCGGTTCCGAAGCGGATAACTGGGCCATCAAAGAGACTTATGAAGCGTATAAGGAGAAAGGTAATCATATTATTACCACAAAGGTAGAACATCATGCGGTGCTTCATACCTGCCAGTGGCTGGAAAAACAGGGTGCAAAAGTGACCTATCTGGATGTGGATGAAAATGGAATTATCCGTCTGGAGGATCTGGAAAGAGCTATCACACCGGAGACTATCCTGATTTCAGTTATGGCTGCGAACAATGAGATTGGTTCTTTGATGCCGATTAAAGAAATCGGTATGATCGCAAAAGAACATGGGATTTTATTTCATACAGATGCGGTTCAGGCTTTTGGTCAGATTCCTCTGGATGTGGATGAATGTCATATTGATATGTTAAGCTCCAGCGCTCATAAGATCAACGGACCGAAGGGAATCGGATGTCTGTATATCCGAAAAGGACTGAAACTTCGTTCCTTCATCCATGGCGGCGCCCAGGAGAGAAAAAGAAGAGCTGGTACGGAGAACGTTCCCGGAATCGTAGGATATGGAAAAGCGGCAGAACTTGCCATGACAACAATGAAAGAAAGAACAGCCGGAGAGCGGGAGGTTCGGGATTATATGATCGAAAAGATCAAGAAAGAAGTTCCCTACTGTCGATTAAACGGTCATCCGGTTCTTCGTCTTCCGAACAACGTAAACTTCAGTTTCCGGTTTATCGAGGGCGAGTCCCTGCTGATCATGCTGGATATGGAAGGAATCTGCGCTTCCAGTGGTTCTGCCTGCACATCAGGCTCTCTGGATCCTTCCCATGTGCTTCTGGCTATCGGATTGCCGCATGAGATCGCCCATGGTTCTCTCAGATTAACTATCGGTGAGGAAACTACAAAAGAAGACGTGGATTTTGTGGTGGAAAAGATCAAAGGAATTGTGGAGAGACTTAGAAATATGTCTCCCTTATATGAAGATTTTGTGAGAAAACAGAAAAATCAGTAACATAAATACCAGTATTAATGATAAATGGAGGAAAAAGAATGTACAGCGATAAAGTAATGGATCATTTTCAGAACCCAAGAAATGTAGGAGAAATCGAGAACGCCAGCGGTGTGGGAACTGTGGGAAATGCAAAATGCGGAGATATTATGAGAATTTATCTGGATGTGGATGATGAGGGTATTATCCGCGACTGCAAATTCAAAACCTTTGGCTGCGGCGCTGCGGTAGCCACCAGTAGTATGGCAACAGAACTGGTAAAAGGAAAAACCATTCAGGAGGCGCTGCAGGTTACCAATAAGGCGGTAATGGAAGCTCTGGATGGACTGCCTCCGGTAAAAGTTCACTGTTCTTTGCTGGCGGAAGAAGCGATTCATGCGGCTTTGTGGGATTATGCAGAGAAAAATGGCATTAAGATCGAAGGACTTACCAGACCAAAATCCGATATTCACGAAGGTGAAGAGGAAGAAGAGGAAGAGTATTGATGAAGAAAAAAGTAATTGTAGGGCTGTCCGGAGGAGTGGATTCCTCTGTGGCAGCCTGGCTGCTGAAACAGGAAGGTTATGAGGTCATAGGAGTGACCATGCAGATCTGGCAGGATGAAGAAGAGACCGTGCAGGAAGAAAATGGAGGCTGCTGCGGTCTTTCTGCCGTGGATGACGCCCGCCGGGTGGCTCAGATATTGGATATTCCTTATTATGTGATGAATTTTAAGAAGGAATTTAAAGAAAATGTGATGGATTATTTTACCAGGGAGTATTTGTGCGGACGAACGCCCAATCCCTGTATTGCCTGTAACCGCTATGTAAAATGGGAAGCTCTTCTTCAGAGAAGTCTTGCGATTGGAGCGGATTATATTGCCACAGGACATTATGCCAGAGTTGAGCAGCTTCCCAATGGCAGATATGCAATCCGTAACTCAGTGACAGCGGCGAAGGATCAGACTTATGCATTGTACAATCTTACTCAGGAACAGTTGGCTCACACACTGATGCCGGTGGGCGCATATACAAAAGATGAAATCCGTCAGATGGCCGAACAGATCGGTCTTCCCGTAGCTCACAAAAAAGATTCTCAGGAGATTTGCTTTATACCAGATAAAGATTATGGAAAATATATTCGAGAGTCCGGTATGGGAGAGATTCAGGAAGGGAATTTTGTAGATACCGAAGGAAAGGTTCTGGGACGTCATAAAGGAATCATCCACTATACCATCGGTCAGAGAAAAGGTCTGAATATTTCTTTGGGACATCCCGCTTTTGTGCAGGAAATCCGCCCTCAGACAAATGAAGTTGTTCTGGGAAGTAATGAAGAATTGTTTACTCATACGGTTCGCGCTTCCCATTTAAATTTCATGGCGGTAGAAGATATTACAAAAGAGGTGGAAGCTTTTGGAAAAATCCGTTATAATCATAAAGGAGGAACTTGCCTGGTGAAAAGAATCGGAGACGATCTGTTGGAATGCAGATTTGATGAACCGGTTCGGGCAGTAACACCGGGACAGGCTCTTGTACTATACCAGCAAGACCATGTACTTGGAGGAGGAACGATTGTATGATAGCGGATTGTCATATGCATACAGAATTTTCAGCAGACAGTGAAACAAAAATCACAGATCAGGTAGAACAAGCCATTGCCCTTAATATTCCCCGCATTTGTTTTACAGACCATATGGATATGGATTTTCCCGGCGGGGATTTTCAATTGAACACGGAAGCTTATGTAAAAAGGGTACTGGAGTTACAGGAAGAGTATAAAGACAAAATATCCATTGGACTTGGAGTAGAAGTGGGACTGCAGGAACATTTACAGGAAAGACTTCAGGCCTACGTGGATCGGTATCCTTTTGATTTTGTGATAGGATCCATGCATTTGATTTACGGGGAAGATCCTTATTTTGGGAAGATTTTTGACCGGGTAGGTGATGCGGAAGCTTATCGGGAGTATTTTCAGGCAACCCATAAGGCTTTGAAAAAAGCGCCGCAGATTCAGACTTTGGGACATCTGGATTATGTGGTTCGTTATGGCAGGGAGAAAGATAAAGAGTATTCTTATAAGAAATTTCAGGACGAGATTGACGAGGTATTGAAGCTTCTGGTGGAAAAAGGAATCGCCCTGGAAGTGAATACGGCGGGATTTCGAATGCTTTCATTTCCCAATCCTCACCCGGATGTGATTCGAAGATACCGGGAACTGGGAGGGGAAATGATCACCATCGGTTCAGATGCTCACACCCCTCAGGTGATGGCTTACGGGTACGATAAACTTCCTGCATTGCTGGAAGCATGTGGATTTCGGTACTATACTGTGTTTTATCAGAAAAAGCCCAGGTTTATCAAAATTTCGTAAATTCTTTTTTATCCTTTTTTCAAAATAGACTTGAATTTTTTGGACAAATTAGGTAAAATAACTAATAGGTTGATGTTTCTTTAACAATCATCTAAGAAACTCACAAATTCTATTTACTTTTAGGAGGAATGAAAATCATGGCAGTAAAAGTAGCAATTAATGGTTTTGGACGTATTGGACGTCTGGCATTCAGACAGATGTTCGGAGCAGAAGGATTTGAAATCGTAGCTATCAACGACCTGACCTCTCCAAAGATGTTAGCTCACTTACTGAAATACGATTCTACACAGGGAAGATATGCTCTGGCTGATACAGTAACAGCTGGTGAAGATTCTATCACTGTTGATGGAAAAGAAATTAAAATCTACGCAAAAGCAAACGCAGCAGAACTTCCATGGGGAGAAATCGGTGTTGACGTAGTTCTGGAATGTACAGGATTCTATACATCCAAAGATAAAGCTCAGGCTCATATCGATGCAGGAGCTAAACACGTTATCATTTCCGCTCCGGCTGGAAACGATCTGAAAACTATCGTTTACAATGTAAACCATGAAACTCTGACAGCAGATGATCACATCATCTCCGCTGCTTCTTGTACAACAAACTGTCTGGCACCTATGGCTAAAGCTCTGAACGATCTGGCAGCTATCAAAACTGGTATCATGTGTACAATTCATGCATACACAGGCGATCAGATGACTCTGGACGGACCTCAGAGAAAAGGCGATCTGAGAAGATCTCGTGCAGCAGCAGTTAATATCGTTCCTAACAGCACAGGTGCTGCAAAAGCTATCGGTCTGGTTATTCCGGAACTGAACGGCAAACTGATCGGCGCTGCTCAGCGTATTCCTACACCTACAGGATCTACAACTATCCTGACAGCAGTAGTAGAAGGAAACGTTACTGTAGAACAGATCAACGCAGCTATGAAAGCAGCTTCTAACGAGTCCTTCGGATACAACGAAGATGAAATCGTATCCAGCGATATCGTTGGTATGAGATTTGGTTCTCTGTTTGATGCTACTCAGACAATGGTTCTGCCACTGGACAACGGAACAACTCAGGTTCAGGTTGTATCATGGTATGACAACGAGAATTCTTACACAAGCCAGATGGTAAGAACAATCAAACACTTCGGAACACTGTTAAACAAATAATTTTAGTTCTGAATCATAGGCTCATCAAGGGTCCGGTCTGTTTGGACCGGGCTCTTTTTTACGCAAACAACAAAATGTATGGGCGTGATTATAAAAATAAAGTTGTTGCGAAAATATAATGTAAAAGGAGGCATCATCCCATGCTCAACAAAAAATCTGTTGATGATATCAATGTAAAAGGAAAAAAAGTACTGGTTCGCTGTGATTTTAACGTTCCTCTGCAGGAAGGAAAAATTACTGATGAAAATCGTCTGGTAGCAGCGCTGCCAACAATCAAAAAACTGATTGCTGACGGAGGAAAAATAATTCTTTGTTCTCATCTGGGAAAACCGAAGGGAGAGCCAAAACCAGAGCTGTCTCTTGCACCGGTGGCTGTACGTTTGTCTGAACTTCTGGGACAGGAAGTTAAATTTGCTGCTGATCCGGAAGTAGTTGGACCAAACGCAAAAGCTGCAGTGGAAGCTATGCAGGACGGAGAAGTAATTCTTCTGGAAAATACTCGTTATCGCGCAGAAGAAACAAAGAACGGAGAAGCATTCTCTAAAGAACTGGCTTCCCTGTGTGACGTATTTGTAAATGATGCTTTTGGTACAGCTCACAGAGCACACTGCTCCAACGTGGGTGTAACTCAGTTTGTTGATACAGCAGTAGTTGGATACCTGATGCAGAAAGAAATTGATTTCCTGGGCAACGCAGTTAATAATCCGGAGAGACCGTTTGTAGCTATTCTTGGTGGAGCAAAAGTTTCCAGTAAGATTTCTGTAATCAATAACCTTCTGGACAAAGTAGATACACTGATCATCGGCGGTGGAATGTCTTATACATTCTCCAAAGCTATGGGTGGAAATATTGGTACATCTCTTTGCGAAGATGATTATCTGCAGTATGCTCTTGATATGATGAAAAAAGCAGAAGAAAAAGGTGTAAATCTGCTTCTGCCTTTAGATAACCGTATCGGCGACGACTTCTCCAACGATTGCAACATTCAGGTTGTAAAATGTGGTGATATTCCGGATGGCTGGGAAGGTATGGATATCGGACCTGAAACTGAAAAAATGTTCTGTGACGCTGTAAAAGACGCTAAGACTGTTGTGTGGAACGGACCGATGGGATGCTTCGAAATGCCGAACTTTGCTCATGGTACAGAGGCAGTTGCAAAAGCACTGGCTGATACAGAAGCTACTACTATTATTGGTGGTGGAGATTCTGCAGCAGCAGTTAACATCCTGGGATATGGCGATAAGATGACTCATATTTCCACAGGCGGCGGCGCTTCTCTGGAATTCCTGGAAGGAAAAGAACTGCCGGGTGTAGCAGCAGCTAACGACAAATAGGCCGAAAGCAACAAAGCAACTTAGTGAAAACGAGAAAACAAAATATTAAGAAAGAAGGTTCTTCGAATCATGGCAAGAAAAAAAATTATTGCTGGTAACTGGAAAATGAACATGACTCCCAGTGAAGCAGTGAAACTGGTAGAAACTCTGAAACCACTGGTAGCAAATGAAGAAGTTGATGTAGTATTCTGTGTACCGGCAATTGATATCGTTCCTGTAGTAGAAGCTGCAAAAGGATCAAATATTCAGGTAGGCGCTGAGAATATGTACTTTGAAGAAAAAGGTGCATACACAGGAGAAATCGCTCCTAATATGCTGGTAGATGCAGGCGTTAAATACGTTATCCTGGGACATTCTGAGAGAAGAGGATACTTTGGAGAAACAGATGCAGACATTAATAAAAAAATGCACAAAGCATTTGAACATGGTCTGACTCCAATTATGTGCTGTGGCGAATCTCTGGAACAGAGAGAGCAGGGCGTAACAATGGATTTCATCCGTCAGCAGGTTAAGATCGGATTCCAGGGACTGACAGCAGATCAGGCAAAAGAAGCAGTTATCGCTTACGAGCCAATCTGGGCTATCGGAACAGGAAAAACAGCTACAACTGAGCAGGCTCAGGAAGTATGCGGAAAGATTCGTGAGTGCATCGCTGAGATCTATGATGATGCTACAGCAGCAGCAATCCGTATTCAGTATGGTGGTTCTGTAAATGCTAAGACAGCAGCAGATCTGTTTGCACAGGCAGATATCGATGGCGGTCTGGTAGGCGGAGCTTCTCTGAAAGAAGAATTCGGACAGATCGTAAACTACAAATAAGAGTTGGCTTTTATTTGAGATAAACAAATAGAATGCCGTCAGACACAAAAATGTGTTTGGCGGCATTTTTTGTATTATTCCGGGAAAAGTTGTGTTACAATGAGTACAGACGAACGCAATCATTTGTCAGATATAAACTTACTTCCTGGATTCGAAATAAAAAGCTGAACGCCCGGCCTTATGATGGGACATTGCTTCCGGATTGTTACCATAGATCAGAAAGTGGCATATATTGGAGGAATGAATATCGGAAAGCAATATGCCAACATGGATAAAAAGAAAAATCCCTGGAGGGATACTCAGATTCGTCTGGAAGGAGCAAGCGCCTCTGTGCTGAATACATATTTTCTGAAGGAATGGCTGTGTTCCATCAAGCGGAGTGGATGGCAGGATACTATTTCTTATCTCAGGAAACTGGAGCCGGAACAGTATGAAACGACTTCTGATTTATGCCAGTTCATCGTGGGTGGAGTGGATACAAATAAAGAAGCGGTGAAGAACTATTACAGCGGTCAGCTTTTGGAGTATGGAACAAAAGTGTATAAATACCACGGATATATCCATGCAAAGACCATGATTATAGATGATGAATTATGCTGCGTGGGATCGGTAAATATGGATATGCGCAGTTTAATGGTAGATGATGAGGTATGCGGCGTATTTTATGAAAATCAGTTAGTGGAAAGATATAATCAGATTTACGATAAGGATATCACTGACACAACGCCTTACACCTGGGAAGAATTCCAGAAACGTGGCATAAAAGAAAGATTTATGGAAAGTATATTCTTTTTGTTTGCCTCTTTGATGTAAAAAGTAAGGAAATAAATGGAAATTTGAAAGAAATGGAGACAGAAAAATGAATGTTTTGATCACAGGAACAAGTTCAGGAATCGGGAAAGCAGCAGCACAGTTTTTCCTTCAAAAGGGTCATCAGGTTTATGGATTTGACAGGAAGGAATCAGCGATACAGGAAGAAAATTATACTCACTATCAATTGGATATCAGGGAAAAAGAAAAGTATCCGGCGCTTCCTCCCATTCATATTCTTGTAAATAATGCAGGGGTGCAGGAGGATGATGATATTGATGTGAATTTGAAGGGTACAATTTCCATTACAGAACAGTATGGGATTCATCCGGAGATTCAATCCATTATCATGATAGGGTCTGCCAGCGGTCATACCGGTTCGGAATTTCCGGAATACGCAGCCAGCAAGGGAGGAGTACTTGCTTATACGAAAAATGTAGCTATGAGGATTGCTCCTTATGGAGCAACCTGTAACAGCCTTGATTTTGGGGGTGTTATGACGGAGTTGAACAAACCGGTTATGGAGGACGAGAAGCTGTGGAATCAGATTATGGAGCTTACTCCGTTAAAACGGTGGATGTCCGTGGAAGAAACTTCTCAGTGGATTTATTTTATGGCGGTGCAGAATCGGTTCTGTACAGGACAAAATATATTGATTGACGGATTAGAGGCGGGAAATTGCAATTTTATCTGGCCGGAATAGAAAAGTATATGATTTTACAGGTAAGGTGGAAGTTATTGCTTCCACCTTTTCCATACCCATCGGATGAATCCAGCCGCTGCTACAACAGTTCCTGTACAGATTCCATAGACGGCACAGGCTACTTTATTCGGATGTTTGAAAATTTCAATGGGGTTTCGGCTGTCATGTTTTTCCTTTCGACCCTCTGGATTTCCGTAATAAGAGGGGATTTCTGCTATTTTTCCCTCAGATGCAGAAAAGGATTTCAGATAGGACGCAAGAGCAAACCATTCTTTTACTTCTGTGCCATTGGGATTATAGATGATATAATCCTCAAAGTTTTCCACTTTTCGTCCCTGTTTGTCCTTCGGGGTGATTTCCAGGATTCCTTTTGAGGTGGTTTTTACCGTACTGAGCATTTGGGCAGAGTAAAGACCGGAGACAACCCGGTATAATTTATCATCTTTGATTTCTTCTTCCTGATACTGAGAAGAGTCAGGAACATGGGATGACAGTGTTACATGAGTTACCCGATTGAGCAGCAGGCGATGGGGGTTGAAAGTCCATTGCAGACCGCTGGCGTATAACTGGGCGATTGGCATCAGAGCAGAAATAGAAACATCAATTTCAGCGATAGTTTTCAGTTCTTTTCCCGTCAGATATACTCCCACAAGAGGAGATATCCGGGGATCCGGTCTGGGCCGATTCCCAGGGAACTTACATTGAATACATCAGATACGGTGACAAGACCTTTTTGAAATGTGGACCGGATGGAACCGGCGGGTAAGACGGTCACATCTATCTTTTCATAGGAATCTCCCTCTGCTTTTTGTACGGCGTATACATAAGAATCAGCAATGAGGCTTCCCAGAGGATCTTCTTCCAGTTCCTTCGCAAAATCGTTGATGGGGGTAAAATCCACACTATTATGAGCAACAGTTTCATCAAATCGGCACCCAAAGCGGGACAGATAGTTTTGATCCACTTTTTTCTTATATTCTTTTAGTTTTTCTTTTATTTCCGGATTTTCTTTCACCGTTTCATCCAGAGAATGTAAATGATAGGAGTCCAGAATCCATTTCCCGTTTTCTTTTTGGCGCAGTTCCAATTCGCCTAAAAGTTCACAGTAAGATCCGACAGAAACAATATAAGTATCCCCGTAGGAAATAGCTGAGCGCAGGATGGTGTGACTGTGGCCACTGACGATCACATCAATTTCAGGAACAGCCTTTGCCAGAATTTCATCTTCTGATTTACTTTCTTTTTCACAGGTTCCGCTGTGAGAAAGACAGATAATCAGATCTACCTGTTCTTTTTATAATACTTTTACCATTTTTCGGGAAGATTCGACAATGGTATCAAAAATCAGGCCGCTTTCCAGGGCGAAAGCATCAGCGTCTTTTCTCAAAACACCGAAAATACCTATGCGGATGCCTTCTTTTTCCAAAATTGTATAAGAACTGCTTCCATAGGTATCAAGCGCCTGCTTTAGCTTCCTGTTTTCAGGAGTGGTATTTTTTTCCCAATCAATAATAACTTCTCGGAATCTCAATGAATGAGATTCCAACTGAAAATTGACAACTGAATATCGTGCAGGAGAAAATGTTGTGTTTGCCGGTGGAGCACTTCTGTTCTCAAAATTCCATGAATTGCTCGGGTCTATGGCCGCAGAGGGTAGTGAGGCTGCCGATTCCCGGCTGTAATAATCTGTACCGGAGCCCCAGAAAGACGGTTGACTTTCTCCAACCTTATTCCCTTTGGCATCGTAAACATTAGTATGATTTCCAAAGAGAGCTTGATGTTGTTCACCGGTCTTTTTCCCTTTAGCATCATAGACATTAATATGGTCTCCAAAGAATGATTTTTCTTGTCTGGCAACCTTATTTCCTTTTGAGTCATAGACATTGACATGATCACCAAAGATTGCCTTTTCGCTATAACCGACTTTTTTGCCGTGTTCATCGTATATAATTGTGCGATCTCTGAAGGGATCTTTTTCGGAATGGTATTTCTTCATAAAAAACCACCTTTCTTTCTATATTGATAGCTAAAAGAATATAGAAATCATTTGTTAATTCTATTCACGGCTTCTGCCAAAAAATCCTCAAGCTCTTTTATAGACATTTTTTCAATATACTGTCCCCGATCAAGTACATCTCCATCTCTAAATAAGACTATACTTCGATTACTATGCTTTAGTTCCACATAGCTGGAAGCACCTACAGCAGCATTACTGATAAGTCTGAAATATTCCTGCATTTCTCGATAGGCCGCTTTTTGTGCTACCATTTTCCGTATATCATCCATTAAGCCATCTAATACTTCATACTTTCTTCTGAAATATCTCTTGTGACCGCCAACATGAATGCTCCCGTCCGCCCATTTGGTTTTTATGTAAGATCCTAGCTCGTAATAAATCTCATGTTCGCCGGGTGAATAACAGTGTTTAGTTACAGACGTATCTTTTTTGCCGGGCATCTTCCATGAAATCCACTTATCTTCACGAATCAGTTTTGCTGCCTCCTGAAACAAAGCCTGCCTTTGCGGGTCGAACTTTGATAATAAAGTAGATTTATATACAGAAGCATTGCTAATATCTTCATACACATTTGTTTTCCAATGTTCTTTGCACACAAATTTTGTCCGGTTAATGATGTTGCCATAATACGCCTCTTGTTTTTGCATCTCCTGCTCGATCCGCTGCTTTTCCTCTGTCTCTTTTCTTAACTGCTGATATTTATCTGTTAAACTACCCATGTGCTTATCCTCCTTAATATTTCGGCAGAATCAATCGCTTTTCTACGACCTCGGCCACCAACTGCAAAGTGTTCTGGTAGCCCGTTTTCTGCAAAATATTCTTGATGTGGTACTTGACTGTATTTGGCGTAATATTCAGATTTTCCGCAATTTCTTCGTATTTTCTACCTAGCACAAGCTCCCGGATAATATCAAATTCCCGGGCGGTAAACTCAGTGCTGTTGCTGTATCCGATACGGATCATCGGCACATCCTCGGGATAAACATATTCACCACTCATCACTCGGTCGCAAACATCCATCAGGGAAGTGCCGCCATATTCCTTATACCAAAAACCGTTACATCCACACGCTTTTGCTTTCTGAATAAAGGAATGCTCCGGCATAGAAGTCATAATGATGATCTTGATTTTTGGATTATACTGCTTGATCTTTGCCGCAGCTTTCAGGCCGGATTCTTCGTCAGCCGTACATGCATCCATCAAGATTAAATCGACACTTCCACGCAGACAGGCAATTTCTGCATTGGCTGCATTTTCTATGGAGGCGTACAGGACATATCTTTCTGATTTGGCAATCTGGCTCTCAATGGCATCGCGGGTAATCCTGGAATCTTCTACAACTAGAACCTGTATCATTTCCGTCCTCCTTTCTGGGGTTCATCAAAATCAAAGGGAATATCCACAAGCAGGGAAACACTGTTGCCGCAGAGTACCTTCAGGGTAGCTCCTTCCTGCTCCAGCCGCTGACGCAATGCGCTAAGGCCGTTGCCCTCCGTAATTTTTGAAACAGTAACGCCGCCGTTGTCGGATATCTCTATATGATAGTTTTTCTCGTCTTGCTCAATTTTTACCATCAATTCTGTGGCGTCCGCATGGCGTACCGCATTGGTGAGTGCCTCTCGAATGGCGGCATACAAAAGCTGTAATGCCTTACGGCTTTTTGGCTGTTCTCCAAGGAAGGTAACCTTACATCCAATCAGCTCCGCCACCTGCATCAGTTCAGACTGCAGAGAGGAGTCGGGAACTGTCCATACAGTAGAAATATTGGAAAAATCACGAATGGTGCTGTTCCAGCTTTTCCGTAACATGTCGGCATTCTCAGCCAAACTGTCTTCCGTCATTGCTTTGGTGGTAGCCAATAGACAGCGCCCCAGCTCATCATGGATATGCATTTTCGCGGCAAGAATCTCTTTATTCAAATTGACTTCAACGATACTGTCCAGCAAGGCTTTCTGACGCTTTTGCATATCCTGCAGCCGAATGGTGTTCTCGTACAGTTCTTCGCTGAGTCGGTAGAGTTCTGTAATTTCCGCC